>CAXBSH010000046.1:0-23444 GCA_963977705.1 uncultured Planctomycetaceae bacterium | reverse complement strand
GGTTCCCCGTCTGCAACTCAGGTCAGTCGCCAGCGTGAGCACCCTAATTCACTCCCTTGATCCGGAACTGCAGGTGGCCGATGTGCTGCCGTGTTTCGCCGGGGAACCATTTCTGCTGCTGCTGGACAGTGCTGCTCGACATCGTCAGCGGGATTCCCGTTACAGCATGCTGACTGCGGATCCTCGAGCTGTCTGCCGGCTTGATTCCGTGAACTACGGCAGTCAGCCTTTTGCCCAACTGCGGCAGTGGCAGCAACTTCTGTCAGCTGTTGCTCTCCCCGCTGACGCTCCGCCATTCTGCGGTGGCATAGCCGGCCTGCTCAGCTACGAGCTGGGACACGCCTTTGAACGACTGCCCGGTCCAGCCGTCAACGATACTCAGACGCCCGCCTTGCTGGCAGGCCTGTTTGACTGGGCCATCGTATGGGACCATCTTGAAAAATCGGTCCAGATCTTCGTGCTGAATCTTCCGACCGACAGTGGCCTGACACCTGCCATGACAGATCGTCTGGGGTGGATTCTGGGGCAGCTGCAACGACCAGCACAGACAGTTGTCTCGTCAGCGGTCCCTGACAGCCGACAGCCCTCCGGACGACTGCACCAGATCGAACCAACGTCGCAGATCTTCTCCGATTTCACTCGCGAAGAGTACCTTGATGCGGTGGCTCGCGTAATTGAGTACATCCGAGCGGGCGACATTTTTCAGGCAAATCTGTCCCAGCGTCTGATGACTCCGTGGCAGAGTTCGGCGATCGACCTGTATCAGCGGGTACGTCGGCAGAACCCGGCTCCATTCTGTGGACTGCTGCAATACGAAGACACGGCGATTATCAGTGCTTCGCCCGAACGATTTCTGAAGGTGGCCAGCCCCGGTCTTGTGGAAACTCGCCCGATCAAGGGAACTCGCCGTCGCCACAAGTCTCCGATCGCCGACCTGTTTGCCGGCAACGAGCTGGCAGCCAGCGAAAAGGATCGGGCTGAAAACGTGATGATCGTGGACCTGCTGAGAAACGATATTTCACGTGCCTGCCGGCCGGGCTCGGTACAGGTTACCGGGCTGTGTGAGATTGAGCGGTTCGAGACCGTGCTGCATCTTGTTTCCACTGTGTTGGGCGAGTTGCAACCGGGGCGGGACGTGTGGGATCTGCTGGCAGGCTGTTTTCCCGGGGGATCGATCACCGGGGCTCCGAAGATTCGGGCGATGGAGATCATCGCCGAGCTGGAGCGATCTGTCCGGGGGGCCTATTGTGGCAGCCTGTTCGCCTGCGGACCTGCCGGTGATTTCGACAGCAGCATTCTGATTCGTACGTTTACGTTGCAATCCGGCTGGCTGTATTTCCCGGTGGGTGGAGGCATTGTGGCGGATTCTGACCCGCTGGACGAATACCGAGAGACGCTGCACAAAGCGTCCGGCCTGATTCGCTGTCTGAGAACAAGCTGAACCCTGTTTTCAACAGAAATCGCCGAATTCCGATCGCTTTCCCGTCAAAAGGCCAGCAGTGCGGATTGAAAAGCGGGCGGTAAAACCATTAGCATAGTTGGTCTGCCCGGTCTGCGTTCTGTGCAGTACCGCCTGATTTCATTTCCTGAAAAAGCTTTTTCCCACCAGTAATTGAGGTATCAGCACGATGACAGTACCAGCACCTGCCGCCGCACCAAACGCTCAGCGTCTGTTGTGGGCGGGTTT
Source organism: uncultured Planctomycetaceae bacterium (assembly GCA_963977705.1). Classification (GTDB taxonomy): domain Bacteria; phylum Planctomycetota; class Planctomycetia; order Planctomycetales; family Planctomycetaceae; genus SXXK01. The sequence goes on along the minus strand of CAXBSH010000046.1, from coordinate 21,757 downwards.
CATGGCAATTCTTGCGGCTGGCGTCGGATTTTCCATCCGCGGCGGCATTCTGGGCCAGTGGGCCGAACAGTACGGTTTCACGATGACCGAGCTGGGCCAGATCACTGGCGGTGGTCTGACGGGCTTCGGCATCATCATTCTGCTGAGTTCGTTCCTCGCGGACACACTCGGCTATGGTCGCCTGATGTTCCTCGCATTCCTGACGCACTTTGTGTCGGCCGTGCTGACGCTGGCAGCCGGGGCCGCTTTTGCCTCCGGTGGCAAGGAAGCCGCTTACCAGTGTCTGTTCTGGGGGATGTTCCTGTTTGCCATTGGAAACGGGATTGCCGAAGCGGTTGTGAACCCGCTGGTCGCGACTTTGTTCCCCGACAACAAGACCCACTACCTCAACATTCTGCACGCCGGCTGGCCCGGTGGTCTGATTGTCGGGGGTCTGGCGTCGTACTTTATGAATCCGGACGGTGCCAAGCCTGTGGGCTGGCAGATTCAGATGTCTCTGTTCATGGTTCCGGTTGTCCTGTACGGGGTCATGCTGCTGGGTCAGAAGTTCCCGAAATCCGAAGCCAGTGCGGCGGGTGTCAGCATCGGCAGTATGGTCGGCCAGCTGTTTGCTCCGCTGATGCTGGTTCTGCTGGTAATCCACGCCATGGTCGGTTATGTCGAACTCGGAACCGACTCCTGGATTTCCAAGATCACAGGCAACATTATGGCCTCACCTCAGAAGGGTCTGTTGCTGTTTGTTTACACATCAGCACTGATGTTTGCTCTGCGTTTCTTTGCCGGTCCGATCGTCCATCGAATTTCCCCACTGGGGCTGCTGTGCGTCAGCGGTATTCTGGGCTTTGTGGGCCTGAACATGCTGGGCGTTGCTGAGTCGGGTCTGATCTGCGTGGTAGCTGCCACTGTGTATGCAGCAGGCAAGACCTTCCTGTGGCCGACGATGCTGGCGGTTGTGTCTGAGCAGTTCCCCAAGGGTGGTGCAATTACGATTGGTGCCATCGGTGGCGTGGGCATGCTTTCAGCCGGTCTGCTGGGTGGTCCGGGCATTGGTTTCAAGCAGGACTACAACGCATCTCAGGAACTTGCGAAGAACGCCGCTGTTTACGAACGTTACCAGGCGACCACGGAAAGTGCCTTCTTTGGCTTCAAGGTCAAAGGGCTGGACGGTGCCAAAGTGGGTGTGCTGGCTGACAACGGCAAGGAACTGGCTCGAGCCCAGGAACTGGCGACCAAGGCCGGTAAGCAGGACGCCAATACAGAAGCACTGGCTGGCTGGTGGGCAGACGCTTCAAAGACAGCCACCGAAGACAAAGCTCTGGTGGATGCTGCTGGTTTGTATGGTGGTCGTCAGGCGCTGAAGCTGACATCCTTCGTTCCGGCTGCCATGGCCGTTCTGTATCTGCTGCTGATCCTGTATTTCAAGGCTCGCGGTGGTTACAAAGCCGTACAGGTGGATGGTTCAGCTCCGTCGGGTCACTGAGCTGAGTTGCAGACCGGGTGATCACTGCGGTGGTCATCTTCAGAATTCCAGCCCCTGCGAACTGCATGTTCGCAGGGGCTTTTTAGTGCCTTGTGATTGGATTCCGGAGTCTTCCATGGGGTCACGCGTGCGCACTGCTGCTGCAGTCTGTGTCATAGTCCTTGCGGTATTGGTCTCTTCGCCACCGGCTGCGTTTGCTGTGACTGACGAACTGGACTGTCTGACTCCGCACGAAGCGGCGGCTGTTCTGCTGTATCCGCGACTGCAGCAACAGGCCCGACTGGCCTGTGATCAGCGTGATGCTCAATACGCTCAACTGAGTACGGCTGCGGACGTGCAGCAATGGGTTGAGACACGTCGGCGATACCTTGCTGAACAGCTGGGACCTATGCCCGCACGAACTCCGCTGAATGCACGCACGGTTCGCACGATTCAGGCGGAAGGCTTCCGCATCGAATGTGTGATTTTCGACAGCCAGCCCGGTCATCGGATCACAGCCAATCTGTACCTGCCAGCGGCCAGTGGTCCGGTACCCGCCGTGGTCGTGTCCAGTGGCCACAGTCGCACTGCCAAAACTGCCGACTATAACCAGCGATTTGCTCTGCAGATGGTCCGCCTTGGTATGGCAGCACTGTGTTTTGACCCACTGGGCCAGGGAGAACGCTCGCAGATCCTCAACGCCGAGCATGAACCGGAACACAGTGGGACGACGACCGAGCATTTTCTGATGGGAGTCGGCTCGATTCTGGTCGGTCGCAACACGGCCACCTACAGACTGCATGATGCCATGCGGGCGGTGGACTACGTCTGCAGTCGTCCGGAGATTGATCCGCAGCGGATCGGTTTCACCGGGTGTTCGGGTGGAGGCACAATGACCAGTTACGTCATGGCACTGGACAGTCGCATCGCCTGTGCGGCACCGGCCTGCTATATCACAACGTTTCGGCGGCTGATTGATACCATCGGACCGCAGGACGCCGAGCAGAATATTTTCGGGCAGGTGGCCGCTGGTCTTGATCATCCGGACTACCTGCTGCTGCGAGCCCCCAGACCCACACTGATCAGTTCCACCACTCAGGACTTCTTTGATATTGATGGATCGTGGCAGGCGTTTCGGCAGTCGAAGCGAGTCTGGGGAATTCTTGGACATCCGGAACGTGTCGATCTGGTGGAAATGGCTGGCACTCATGGCGTGCAGCCGCAGAATCTGGCCACGATCGGACACTGGTTTCAACGCTGGCTGAAGCACAGTGATGCGCCCGTTTCAATCGAGCAATTCACTGTGCGAACAGAGCAGGAGCTGCGTTGTACTGAACATGGGCAGGTACTGCTGCTGGATGGCGAAAAATCCGTGTTTGACCTGAATGCAGAACTGGCCGAACAGCTACGCCGGGAACGTACAGAAAAATTTGCTGACCGAACGCCCGCTCAGCTGCAGCAGACAATCCGTGACGTACTGCAGATCCGGACAGCATCCGAACGGCAGCCACCAGTGATGGAAGACCGCGGACGCATTCATCGTCCGGACTACCACATCGATCGACTTGTACTGAAAACCGACGAGGGACACCTGATTCCCGGACTGACATGGCATCCGCGAGTACCGTCTGACGAGGCGTACCTGTACCTGCATGATGGCGGCAAGACGGCTGCTGCTGCTGCAATCGAGGCGCTGGTGGATCAGGGATTTGCCGTCGTCTCTGTGGATCTGCGAAACCAGGGAGAACTGCAGGCTGGGGAATCCAGCCCGCTGCTGACAGACTGGAAGTCATATTATCTGGCCTATCTGCTGGGCCAGTCCATTCTGAGTTATCGTGTGGAGGATATCCTGAATTCCGCGGACTTTGTGGCGTTCTATCAGAAGCCCCGCGAGCAGCCGCGAAAGGTGCACCTTGTGGCTGAAGGACAGACTGCGATCGCCGCTCTGCACGCCGCAGCTCTGCAGCCGGAACTGTTCGCATCCGTCACTCTGAAAAACGCACCAGCCGACTGGACCACCATTGCGGGCTCCCCCAATCCTGTCGGACAACTGGATGACACGATACATGGTGTGCTGAAGTCGTGGGACCTGCCGGACCTTCAGCCGTTGATCTTCGAATTAATTCGCAGGTGACAGCAGACGAAAGACACCGCCATCGTGCTGTCGCAGAAATCCGGATCTTCGTCAGCTTGATACTGCAGGCGGCACGTTTACTGGCGACCGGCGACGTCCGCTGAATACTCTGCAGCACTGCGAACAGTGGAATACAGTTGCGGCGACTGTTTGAATGCCTGACGATTCTGAGCATCCTGAAACAGATACAATCGACCATCCAGCCAGACACCGAAACGCACGTCACCACTGACCGCCCGTCGCTGCTGAGCCAGTGTGACAGGATCGCAGCCCTGAATTTCCGGAGCATATTTTTCAGGATCTGCCCGAAAACTGTCGCGGGCTGCCGCAGAACAGAATCGATAGGTCACGCCCTGATACACATAGCTGTATCGCTCCTGCCCACGCTTCCACTGCCGCAGGTCAGAGAGCGTCACTGGGCAGTAGCCCTGCAGCCCTGGTCCGGCGGAAATCTCCACCTCCACGAAATCTGCCGGCTGCACGGGCGACTCAAATCGTGCCAGCTGCGACTTGTCTGGCCCTGATTTCAAACTGCTGTCGTTCTGTTTGTCAGTATCCGGCCCCGGTACAACCCGCTTCCCCTGCTCTCTGCGATATGGAACGGCCTGCTGGAAATCCCCGAATTTCGAAACCGGAGGTTGCAGCTGTTTTGGTGCTCGATTGTGCGTTCGAGCCTCGGCCAGTATCTGCTGAAATTGCCCCAGACTTTTACCTCCCACAAGCGTCCTGCGGGAGCCATCCGGGTAGATCACAATATCCGTCGGAACCCCCCGGATACCAAATTGTGCCGCTGCAGCCAGATCCACATCACGGTTCAGGTAGACGGCTGCTACCGAGCGTCGCAGTTCCTGCTGAATCACCGGACTGGAAAAAACCCTTCGATCCATCTGGACACAGTAACCACAGTTGTTGCCCGAAAAGTGGATCAGCAGTGTCTTGCCCTGCTCACGAGCCTGCCGCTCAGCATCCGCCAGAGTCCGATGCCAGACACTCGACTGACAGTAGGCCAGCGCCGACTGCAGACTGACCACCAGCACAACCAGTCCAGACAACAATGCTTTCGACCTGCTCATGTCCCCGCCCCCGCAGGACCCAACCAATGGTCACCCCGGAGCTGCCCGCGGCATAACCGCTTGAACTGATCCGGCCTGCGTGAAAGCCTAGGTCGTCAAAATCAAAACTGGAGCAGAAGTGTGAAAAAACTGAAAATCAACGGCGAGATTCGAGCCGGGGCCTGGTACAGACTGCCACGTCTACGCAGATTTTCAGACCGAACCGCTCTGTCACACGGCAGCAGCTCAGGCATCAGGCGGGCTGCAAAGCGGGTTCCTGGGGTTCCGGACGACGCAACAGGGCCGCGATGGCCTCGATCAGCATCGCCACAGCCAGTCCCAGCAGCAGCAGGGCAATCCACGCCACGACATCGGTGCCCAGTTTATCCCACCGCGCCCGAATCATGGTGATCAGTGCCCACGAGCTCATGACATACATCAGGATCGCACCGATGCCAGTCACCAGAAATGTCCATGCCGCGCGACGAGTTCTCCAGAGCCACACAGTCACGGACAGGAGTGTCAGCGCTGCCAGCAGCTGATTACTGGCACCGAACAGGCCCCAGAACTGTTTCCAGAGCGGAACTCCGGACGCTGACTGACGAGTTACGAAGAATACCGGGGCTCCTGCAGTAATCAGGGTGCCCAGCCAGCGACCGGCGGTACCCGGCATCCGCAGCAGCTCCTGCAGAATGAAACGTCCCAGACGAGTGCATACATCCAGCGTGTCATACACGAAGGTGTTGAAGGCCATCAGGGCAAACGTCAGCCCCAGCTGACGCGGCAGCCCGACAAATCCAAGGAACTCGCTGATGCCGTTGGCATAAATGAAATTCGGACTGGCTTTTGTCAATGGTGACGCGGGTGCCAGCAGCATCAGACAACACAGAGAAACGATTGCCACCATGGCCTCCAGCAGCATCGCGCCGTAACCGATGGGTTTTGCGTGACCTTCGCTGCTGAGCTGTTTGGAGGTCGTACCTGAAGCGATCAGGGCGTGAAAGCCTGAACAGGCGCCGCAGGCAACCGTGATGAACAGGAACGGTGCCAGAGTATTGCCTTCGGCATCCACCCAGCCTTTGAATGCCGGCTGTCGAATTTCCTGCATGCCGGACAGTCCTCCGGTAATCAACCCCAGAGCACCGGCCCCCAGTGCCGCATACAGAAAGATGCCCCCCAGTTGACCGCGTGGCTGCAGCAGCAGCCACATCGGTGTCACTGAAGCTATGGCACAGTAAAGCAGCAGAAATACGTCCCAGCAGCGTACGGCCAGTCCGGCAGCTTCCTGCGGTGTCAGTTCCGGCCGAAAGGTACGTACCACATCGTCCAGATTCAGCGGCATCAGCGGGCCAGCCAGAATCGCAAGGATGACCAGCGGTACAAAGACAACGGTCGCCTGGGACATCGACAGACGCCCGGATTTCACAAGCAATCCCATGACGATCGGCAGCATCAGATACAGCAGAGATGAAGTGGCAACACTGCCAGCTTCAACGATGATGGCCCCGGCATCGGCAGCGCGTGCCTGAGCAACTGACTGGAAGGTTTTACCGGACTGCAGGTCCAGCGCCCCGACGAACATATTGGCGGTGATATCCGTGAATGCCACGACGATGTAGACCAGAGCCATCCAGACAAAGATCAGGAACAACAGATAGGCGCGACGACTGATATGCACTCGCACAACATCAATAATGGAATTTGCGTTGTGTCTGATGGAAGCGACGAGGGCGGCGAAGTCGTGCACGCCACCGATAAAGATGGCACCGCAGAGGATCCACAGGATGGCGGGAAGCCAGCCGAAAGCATTGCCAGCCAGAATCGGACCAACGATGGGACCTGCAGCAGCGATGGCTGAAAAGTGCTGACTCAGCAGCGGACTTGCTTCACACGGCTCGTAGTCCACCCCGTCTCGACGCGAAATCGCTGGAGTTGGCGTGCGGTCATCCAGCAGGAACAAGCGTGCCAGCAGGCGTCCGTACGTCAGGTAGGCAATCGTCAGCAGCACGGCGGATATCAGGACAATTGCGAGCATTTCCATTGGTGGGGAACCCGAGGGGGCGAGAATTCTGGGATTTGAAGCCGGCTGCAGACCGCCATGTCCGAAATCGGCGGGTGTCTGCAGTGCAGGACACCATTCTGATCGGCCGTAACCGGGAATTCCAGCGGATTTCCCGATTCGATGCAGATCCGTGGTCCCCGGACAGCGGGAAACCCACGGGGATCAGGCGTGCAACTTGCCCGAAAAGCCGATAAACTGCCCATTGCTGACGCGAGTGACAAAAGTTGTAGTCTGGGCTTTAGCCCGGGCACGAACTTCTCGTCATCCTTGAAATCCCGGGTGTTTTTCAGGGGCTGGGGCCGAGCAGGAATGCTCGGGCTACATGGTGTCCTCGGCGTCATTGCTGACTGGTTCCACGTGTCCGTGAATCCGACAAAGAAGTGCCATGAAGACCGACGAACTGCGTGAAAAATATCTTGCCTTCTTCGAATCGAAGGGTTGTGTCCGCCGTCCCAGCGACGTGTTGATCCCGAAGGACGATCCGACTGTGCTGTTTACGCCGGCCGGTATGAACCAGTTCAAGAATCAGTTTCTGGGGATTGGTCCCCTCGAATTTACTCGAGCCACCACCAGCCAGAAGTGTCTTCGCACGGGCGATATCGGCAACGTCGGCGTGACAGCCTATCACCATACGTTTTTCGAAATGCTGGGGAATTTCTCGTTCGGAGATTACTTCAAGCGTGAAGCGATCCACTGGGCCTGGGAATTCCTGACATCGCGGGACTGGCTGGGTCTTGATTCTTCACGACTGACGGTGACTGTTTATCTGGACGACGACGAAGCCTTCGGTATCTGGAACAACGAAATTGGCCTGCCCGCAGATCGCATCAGTCGCTGCGACGAATCCGAGAATTTCTGGCCGGCATCGTCGCCATCTCAGGGGCCCGATGGAGTCTGCGGACCATGCTCGGAAATCTACTACCTTGCTCCGGGTGCCACGAAACCGGTCGAAATCTGGAATCTGGTATTCACTCAGTTTAATCGCGTTGGCAACCCACCGAATAACCTCGAACCATTGCCGAAAAAGAACATTGACACCGGTATGGGTCTTGAGCGTTGTGCATCGTGCCTGCAGGGAGTGCTGAGCAACTTTGAAATCGACATTCTGCGTCCGATGTGTGTGGCCGCCGCAGATGCTCTGAAACTCAAATACTCGTACGATGCCGCACACGGTCGTGCCTGTCGCCGTATCGCCGATCACGTGCGTGCCTGTACGTTTGCCATCCACGAGGGTGCAGTTCCCGGGCCGGACAAGGCCAACTATATCGTGCGACTGCTGCTGCGTCGTGCTGCCATGGAAGGCTATCTGCTGGGCCAGAAAACTCCGTTCCTGCACACCCTCGTCCCGGCAATCGTCGATGGTATGCGGAATCCCTACCCGGAAATTGCAGAAACCGTAGCGACCGTCTCCAGCGTGATTCGCGCTGAAGAAGAGCAGTTCCTGGATGTTGTTGATCGCGGCATGCCACGTTTTGAAAAACTGGCATCACGAGCAAAGTCCTCAGGAATCATTTCCGGTGCCGACGCTTTTGACCTGCACCAGACCTATGGTTTCCTGATTGAATTGACCGAGACTCTTGCCGGTCAGAATGGACTGTCAGTCGATCGTGCTGCCTACGAACAGGCTCGCAGGCGACATGAAGCCACCAGTGGCAGCGGCGCATTTGCGGATTCCGTGATGAGTGCCGGCCCGATTGATTCGCTGAAGAAACAGGGCGGTACGCGATTCCTTGGCTACGACAGCCTGACAGCTGAATCGCGAATTGTCGGAATTATCTCGGGTGGCGAACTGGCCGAGACTTTCACAGCGGCCGGTCATGAGCAGCCTATTGGGATTGCGCTGGACCGTACTCCGTTCTATGGCGAGTCGGGTGGTCAGGTGGGTGATGCCGGTCGGCTGGTCACCGCAGACATGGAATTCAGTGTGGTGGACACACAGAAGGACGGCGACCTCTGGATTCACGTCGGACACCTGTTGAGCGGCAGTCTGCGAGCAGGACTCATCGTGCAGGCCGAAGTGGACGCCGAGCGTCGAGCCGGTATTCGGCGGGCCCACTCAGCCACGCACCTGCTGCATCATGCTCTGCATCTGACGGTTGGTCGCGAGGCCACTCAGCGAGGATCCCGTGTGCAGCAGGATGAACTTCGGTTCGACTTTGCTCACAATCAGTCACTGACACCTGATGAACTGGTTCAGGTGGAAGATCGGATCAACGAGAGCATTGCTCTGGGAGCCTCTGTAACCACCGAGCTGCTGCCGATTGAAGAGGCCCGCAGAAAGGGTGCGATGGCACTCTTCGGTGAAAAGTACCCGGACGAAGTGCGTGTTGTCAGTATGGGCGACTTCAGTGTCGAGCTGTGCGGGGGCACTCATCTTTCAAGCACCGGGCAGGTGGGCCTGTGTCGCATTGTCTCGGAAGAACCTGTGGCCCGTGGAGTCCGACGCATTACAGCAGTCACCGGCCCGAAGGCTCTGCAGCGATGTCGAGACACAGACGACCTCGTGGCTCGCCTGCAACGCCAATTGAAGGCTCCGCAGGCCGCGGAACTGCCAACTCGAATTGAAGCTCTGCAGAACGAGGTTCGTGGCTTAACGAAACAGCTGGCCGATCTGACATCCGCCAGTGTTGCCGGGGCGCTCGAAGGCCTGCTGGCTTCCAGTGAAACAGTTTCCGGTGTCCGCATTGTGGCTCGAGCGTTGCAGAATGTGACTCGGGAAGCTCTGCGCGATTATGCCGACCAGCTGCGTGAAAAACACAGTCCGATTGCCGTTGTGCTGGGAGCCGAAATCGAAGGTAAGCTGGCGTTGATTGCGGCCGTCAGTAAGCCCCTGGTCAAAGATCGTGGCCTGCATGCCGGCAACGCAGTGAAAGCTGCCGCTGCTGCTGCGGGCGGTGGTGGCGGTGGTCGGCCGGATATGGCCGAAGCTGGTGCACGAGAAATCGACAAACTGGAAGCCGCTGTCGCAGCAGGTGCCGCTGTGCTGAAAGCTCAGCTTGGCACCTGATGGAATTCAGCGGGACCATCAATCCCGTTTCAATTGACGACTGCCAGTCTTCAGGATTTTCCGGGTGCTGCTGTGCGACGGAAGATCCCGGACTTCAGTATGCCCAGGGAATTCAGACTGAACTGCAGCATCACCCACAGTGTCAGCAGACCATATCGAGTGCTGCGACGAAAGTTGATGCTGCTGGCTTCGGCGAAGTAACGCACGGGTACCGGAATGTCACCCAGCCTGAAACCGAAGTATACGGCCTGCGCAAGAAATTGTGTGTCGAAGATGAAGTCATTCGAGTTTTGTGACCACGGCACGGCCTCGAGGACTTCCCGGCGGTAGGCTCGAAAGCCGCTGTGAAAATCGCCCAGATTCTGACCCAGAATCACGTTCTCAAAGATTGTCAGACAGCGATTGGCAATGTATTTCCAAACCGGCATGCCCCCCTCAAGGGCCTCTGCTCGAGTCCGGATGCGGGATCCCATCACTACGTCCACATTTCCCAGCCGAATCAGTTCTGCTGCTACCGGAATCACCCGACTGTCGTACTGATAGTCCGGATGAATCATCACGACAATATCAGCACCGCGTCGCAGAGCTTCTGTGTAACAGGTTTTCTGATTGCCACCGTAACCGGTGTTCTGCGTATGCTGAATCACGGTCAGACCCAGCTGCCTTGCGATTTCCACAGTCCGATCACGACTGCAGTCATCGACCAGAATGATTTCATCGACAGTCCCTGCCGGAATATCACGCAGCGTGCGCTCCAGTGTGGTTTCCGCATTGTACGCCGGCATCACCGCCACAATTCGAGGCTTGTGCGGCATCTGACGACTGTGAAAGTTTTCGATGCCTGCTGACGTCATATTGGATTCCGTAATGAAAGACGAGGAACGTATGGATTGACTGCTCAGTTACGGAACTGCCGCAGAGCACTGGTCAGTCGCTCAATTTCTTCGATTGTATTGTAATGCAGTGCCCCGGCCCGGACTGTACCACCTGGTTCCAGACCAGCAGTCTCCGTGAATGGCAGTGCATAGGCGTTGCCATTCCAGACACACAGACCGCGTTCTGCCAGCCACTCGGCCACAGTTCGCGGAGAACAGTCAGGGAAAGTCCACGAAAAAGTCGGGACTCGGCCGGCAACCTGCGCCGGATCCGTGATTCCGTGAATCTGCAGACCCGGTACTGATTTCAGTCCTGCCAGCATTTCAAGACTCAGAATCCGCTCCCATTCCGTGATTGCCCTGAAGGTCAGATCCAGTTTCTGTCGCCGTGTCAGAGCGGGACTGGTCTGCGGCAGCAGGTCGGCAAGGCTGGCGAGGTAATTGACGGCTGCCGCGGTGCCGGCAATGGCCTCCAGTGCTCCCGTTCCCGTCATCCACATGCCAGGTAATGCGTCTGGCGCTGGCCGCAGCTTCCATGGTCGCAGCGACTCAAGCAGCTCCCGGCGGCCCCACAGAATGCCTTCATGAGGCCCGAAGAACTTGTAGGCCGAACAGGCCAGAAAGTCGCAGTTCAGGTCCGCCACAGAGATTCGACCGTGCGGTGCATAATGGACGGCATCCACAAACGTCAGAGCGCCCACAGCGTGAGCAGCACTGATCATTTCTCGCACGGGATTGATCGTTCCCGTGGCATTGGAAGCCATCCCAACAGCCAGAAATCGCGTTCGCTCGGAAAGTTTCGCGTGGAAATCGTCAAGGTTGAGCGTCCAGTCACCGGGGTTCAGATCCACATGCCGCACTGTGGCACCAGCAACCCGAGCGGCGTGAACCCATGGCGATACGTTGGCATCGTGGTCCAGTCGAGTGACCAGGATTTCGTCACCCGGCTTCCAGCGATCAGCCAGTGATCGACCGAGCAGCATGGCCAGTGACGTCATATTCGGCCCAAAAACGATGCAGTCCGGATCATCCGCACCAAGAAAATCTGCCATGGCCTCGTGAGCCGCCTGCAGCACGGCATCAGACTCACGACCACACTCAAACGCAGCACCTCGGTTACAATTCGTGTGACGCAGCCAGTGACAGACAGCATCCACCACGCTGTCCGGTACCTGACTGCCAGCCGGACCATCGAAAAATGCCACGGTCCTGCCCTGCTGAGCACGGGCAAGTCCGGGAAACTGACGACGAATCTGATCGATTGGCCAGGCAAATGCAGTCATGAGCGGTGATGACGGTAAAACGAGGTTCAGGGCAGGGAACAGGCAGAAAATCAGGGTGCATCCGGAAACCTGCAGGATACCATGTTAGCCGATCAGGAACCAGCGACGGCCTCGGACGGAATCTGTTCCGGTGTGCTGGGATCCGACAGAAAGTCTGCTATTCTTACATCCAGTCCATCGATGCAGGTTTCCAGCACAGACTGTTCAGCCTCATGTCCGCACTTTCGCAGTTCTTTCTGAATCCGGCCTTTTTTCTGCCGGGTGCTGCGCTGGTACTGCTGCCAATCCTGATTCATATCCTCAGTCGCCTGCGCTACCGGACCGTACGTTTTGCGGCCATGGAATTCCTGCTGGCCAGCGAAGAACTGAACCGTCGCCGGCTGATCCTTGAACAGTTGCTGCAACTGCTGCTCAGAATTCTTGCCGTTCTTCTGTTTGTGCTGCTGATCGCCAGACTGCTGCTGGATCCGGGACGCCTGCTGATGCTCCGCGGCGCCAGTGCTCATCACGTCGTACTGCTTGATGACTCACTGTCCATGCGCGACCAGGAAGGTGATCAGACACTGTTCCAGTCTGCTCTCGTAACTCTGGAAACCATGCTGGTCGAGGGCAGTCGAGAAGGTGGTGCAGCACGAGTCACAATCCTCGGACTGTCGGACCCGCAGCGTCCGATTGTTTCCGACCGGATTCTTGACGGAGCCTTCGTCCAGGAATTCATGCCGCGACTTCGCAATCAGCCCTGCTCATGGCGTCCGGCACTGCTGGCTGAATCATTGCAGGCCGCCCGCGATATCCTCGCAGCCGACGGCAGCGTGGCACCGCAGGTTCACGTCCTGTCCGACTTCCGCGCTGTGGACTTCAATAATCGACCGGAAGTGCTTACGGCCCTCGAAGCTCTGGGCGCCATCAAGGCCGGAGTGGATATTGTGCGAATCGGCAGAGAGGCGCGACCCAACATCGGCATTCGACTGCTTGCCGCAGACACCCTGGGAGCTGCTCGCGGTGTCCCGTGGCGAATGTCTGCCACGATTCGTAACTACGGCAGTACTCAGGCAGCCGGGCTGCGTGCTGTCGTACTGGTGGACGGTGTGTCGCAGCCGGGGCGCATGCTGATTCCCGATATTGAACCTGGCATGGAAGTCGTCGTTCCTCACGACATCAGCTTTGACACCGAGGGGCGACATCAGGTGGAGGTGCGACTGGAGCCTGATGCATTGCCTGAAGACAATCGACGCCTGCTGGCCGTGGACGTTGCCGAACGTCGCACAGTCCTGATCGTTGATGACGAAGGAGCACAGGAAGACGCCGGGTTTGTTGCTGCAGCACTTGCAGCTGACCCCGCCCTGACGGGGCTCAACGCCACCATTCGTACCTCCCAGACACTCACTGCGGCCGAACTCCAGAACAGCGACTGCATCTATCTTCTGAACATCCGCGAGTTGGCTGCTGATGTGGTGCTGCTGCTGGCTGATTACGTCCGTGGCGGAGGCGGTTTGGTCTGGTTTCCCGGCGAACAGGCCAGCGTACAGTGGTATACCGACAGTCTGCGAAAGCCCGGCCAGCAGTTATTCCCCATACCGCTCGGCGTGCTGCAATCCGCAGCCGGACCAACGGCCGAGCTGCTGGCCCCCGAACAACCGCCATTTGTTACACCGGTCTTTGAAACCCATCCGATCTTCGCCGTGTACAACGCGCCTGACAGCCCATTTCCCGAAACCGTCCAGATCTCGCGGTGGTTTCAGCCGGCAACGGACTGGAAACGGGATGATACCGAACGCGGCGACGGTGTACGCACACTGATGCGACTGCGTAGTGGTGATCCGGTGGCTTTCGAACATGCTCTCGGCCGCGGGCGAATTCTGACATTTCTGACGGGTGCAGGACGTCGCTGGAGCAACTGGCCGGCTGCTCCGGCCGCCCCCGGTTATGTCGTAATGCACCTGCTTGTGCATCAGTATCTGCAGCGCCCGGTACCTGATATTGAACTGCGCGAACTTGCCGAATCTTTCGAACTCCGCTGGCCATCCGGCGAGTGGACGGATGCGGTGGAAGTTTATCTGCCGGAAGCCGGGCCTGGTGAAGAACCCATTGCCGAAACGTTTCTGCGTCTGCGGGCTTTGCCTCAGGAGCAGACCGCACAGCAGACAACATCTGACTCGCGGCCGGGCGAGCTTCTGCTGAACCTGCCGCAGGCACGCCGTCCCGGTCTGTATCGGATTCGCAGATTTCGTCCGGATGGTGCAGTGGGCGATCTGTCGGTCGCACTGAACGTGCCGGCTGTTGAAAGCGCTCTGGCTCTGGCGGATGCCGCTCCACTGACGACCGGAACTGAACGCAGTCACGTGCGAGTCATCAGTGGTGATGACGCCATGGCTCTGGGGGGCTCCGGTGCCGGTCGCGAGCTGCGCTGGGTGCTGCTGGGGCTGCTGGCTGCAGTTCTGATTGGCGAGCAGTTGATTTCACTCAGACTCAGCTATCATCCGGAGGTCGCTCGATGACTGCTCCTGATGAAACCAGCGCCGCAGGCCGAACGACTGCCGAAACCATGGCCGTCGAGACTCAGACGTTCCGTACAACGGAATTTGATCTGCCGGAGTCAGCTGCCGGAATATTGCTGCTGTTGGGCGGTCTGTGCCTGCTGTTCTATCTGACAATTCGCACATCCCTGAAGGATTCGCGATTCCTGCGAACACTGCCGCGAACTGTCCTGCTGATACCTCGCCTGCTGGTGCTCTGCTGCCTGCTGTTCATCCTGTTGAATCCACAAAGTCGCACGCAGCTCAGTCGAACGGAGAAATCACGAGTTGGTCTGCTGATCGATACATCCCTGTCAATGAAATGGCCGGCAGTCGATGCTGCTGCGGAAAACAGCACTGCAGCAAAAGCTCCGACCAGTCGTGCCGAACTTGTCCAGCAGCAGCTGATCAGTTCCGGACTGCTGACTGAACTGAGTCAGACTCATGTGGTCTCCGTATACACGTTTGACGAAACTCTGCGGGGTCCATGGGCTGTTGTAAGTGACGGTGAAGTGCGATTCGTCGATGAGCAGGAGGCCGCCGTGGACCTGTCTCCAGCATCAGGTCCTGCAGCAGGAACTCGAGTGACACTGCAGAACGAACAGCAGACTGCAGCAGCCGCACCGGAATCTCCCCAGTCAGCCGAACGGTGGCGCAGGATGCTGCAGCCTGATGGTGGAGAGACGCGGCTGGGAGAAGCCGTGTATCAGCTCACCGGACAATTGGCCGGACGCACACTGGCTGGTGTCGTCGTGGTGACCGATGGCCGTGGCAATGCCGGACTGGACACCGAGGCGGCTCGGCTGCGGGCACAACGCACGGAAACTCGCCTCATTGCGACCGGAGTCGGTAGTCTGAAACCGCAGCTGAATCTGTGGGTCAGCGGCATGCAGTCACCACTGGATGTCCATCAGGGTGATCCCTTCGACATCAGTGTTTCGCTGCAGGGGGCAGCAGCGACCGGACAAACCGCATTAATCCGACTGTTCCAGCAGACTGCCGGATCTGATGGCAGTGATCGCCGACAGGTGGCAGAACAGACTGTGGATGTCGCTGATGAATCAATACCGGTCACCGCTCGTTTCACACAGACCCTGACAGTACCCGGACGGTATGATTTCACTGCGCGAGTGGAATCAGCGAATGGTGTGACCGAGATGACTCTGGAGGACAATGAACGTCGCAGAACAGTGGAAGTCACTGATCAGAAGATGCGTGTTCTGGTGATTTCCAGCGGACCGATGCGCGACTATCAGTTCGTGCGGAATACTCTGTATCGCCACAGTGGGGTGGAATCGGACGTGTGGCTGCAGACTGTGCAGGACGACAATGCTGATATGGTGTCACAGGAGTCACGAAAACTGCTGACAAAATTTCCGGCCACAGAAGCGGAGCTGTTCGAGTACGACGTGATTGTGGCATTTGATCCGGACTGGAATCGACTGACTGCCGAACAGCAGCGATTCCTGAATCGCTGGGTCTCTGAGCATGCCGGCGGGCTGATTGTGGTTGCGGGCGAGATCTTTACCCCAAGGCTCGCGGAAAACTCAGATGCCGCCCGCGATGTCAGTGTGCTGTACCCGGTACTGCTTTCACGACAGCCACCTGCCGCCCAGCAGTCAGCTCGTGCAGAAGAGGCGTGGCCTGTACTGCCAACAGCTGAGGGTCGGGTGGCTGAATTCCTGAAGATTGCGGACGACAGTGGCAATTCCGATATCGATCTGTGGAAATCCTTCCGCGGGGTCTATCGATCCTACCCGATTCGCGGACTGCGTGATGGTGCCGTCGTGCTGCTGCAGTTCGACAATCCGCGAGCCCGAACGGAGCTGGGAATTCCGCCCTTTCTTGTGAGCCAGTTTTATGGTGCCGGCCGGTCCGTTTTTCTCGGGTCTGCTGAAACATGGCGACTGCGAGAAATCTCTCCCCAGGGACACCAGCGATTCTGGACAGGACTCATTCGCGAGGCTGGACAGGGACGACGCAGCCGCGGACGAGCGCGAGGATTGCTGCTGCTGGACCGCACGGAGGCAAACCCAGGTCAACTGGTGACAATTCGTGCTCAGCTGCTGAATGCTCAATTGCAGCCGCTGGTCGTGCCAGACGCTGCCATCACCATCACCGGCCCCGATGGACAAACCGTGCAGACCCCTGATCGACTGACGGCTGACAGTCGCAGTGGGGGTCAGTACACCGCGGGGTTCCGACCAGAACAACCGGGTCAGTATCGCATCACGGTACCGGTCCCCGAATCGTCGGATGTGCTGCAGGGACTGCTGGAAGTTGTCCTGCCCGCACTGGAATCACAGGTACCGGTTCAGGATGTGGCTGCTCTGACGGCACTGACTCGTGAAACCGCCGGGCAGTATCTGCCGTTTGCAGAAATCTCCACGCTGCCTGCACTGCTCAAAGACCAAAGCCAGCCGATTGTTGTTGATGAACAGTTGCGCACGTTGTGGGATCGGCAATGGCTGATGTTTGCGGCCGTGCTGCTGCTGGGCTTCGAATGGGCAATGAGACGCGTCTGGCGACTGTCCTGAAAAATCTGAGATGTCATGGGGAAGCAAAAATCAGAGTCGCTTCTTTCTGGACAAGAACCGAAATCAGATTGAGAATAGACGAATGCGGTTTCCGGGATTGTCTTCAGGACAGACCGGCTGCCGCAGAATGTATCCTGCACCGCGCCCTGCCTTCCTGACTGTCACACTCTGCCGGAGTGCCCCATGAACTTCCGGATCTGCCTGCCACTGGCTTTGATCATCAGCACATGTCTCAGCCTGTCATCTGCCGCCTGCAGTGCACAGGACACAACTGCGAATACCGTGGAATTCAACCGCGATATTCGCCCCATACTTTCGGACAACTGTTTCTTCTGCCACGGCCCTGACAAAAACAAACGACAGGCCGATCTGCGACTGGATACTGAATCCGGGTTGCTGGGCACTGGTGGTACTACGGGCGCTGTGATCCCCGGAAAACCCGACGAAAGTCCTCTGCTGCAGCGAATTCTGACGGCCGACCCTGACGCTCATATGCCCCCGCCTGCCACGGGAAAAACTCTGACCGCGGCACAGATCCAGCTGCTGCGTCGCTGGATTCAGCAGGGTGCTCAGTATCAGGGACACTGGGCCTTTCTGCCGCTGAATCCCACGGCAGTCGCTGGTGCAGATCATTCAACTGCTGCGGTCACAGCAAAAATTGATTCCTATATCGACAGTAGCCTGCAGACTGCCGGGCTGACCGCTACAGAACCAGCCGATCGGATTACACTCATCCGTCGCCTCAGTTTTGACCTGCTGGGACTTCCGCCCACGCCCGCCGAAACGGCCTCGTTCATAGCAGATCAGTCGCCTGATGCAGTGCCACGACTGGTGGATCGCCTGCTGGATTCGCCGCATTTTGGTGAACGTATGGCCGTCTGGTGGCTGGACCTTGTGCGGTATGCAGACAGCGTTGGTTATCACGGAGATCAGGAAGTCAGCGTCTCACCATTCAGACAATACGTGATTCAGTCATTCAACACGAATAAGCCGTTTGATCAGTTTACGATTGAGCAGTTGGCCGGAGATCTGCTGCCAGACGCCACACTGCAGCAGAAAATCGCTTCCGGCTACAACCGGTTGGGTATGATGAGTGCCGAGGGGGGTGTTCAGGACCGCGAGTACCTTGCAAAGTACATTGCTGAACGCGTCCGTAATGCATCCGGAACGTGGCTAGGCGTCACGCTGGGTTGTGCCGAATGCCATGACCACAAGTTCGATCCCTTCACAACTCGTGACTTCTACCGATTTGAGGCATTTTTTGCGGATATCCGCGAACGCGGTCTGTATTCCGGAGCGAATTCTGATGGCAACTGGGGACCCTTTGTCAAAGTCCCTACGGCCGAGCAGTCGGCGCAGCTGGACGCCTTGTCCGTCCGCATCGCACAGTTGAAAAAGACCCTTGAAACACCCACACAGGAACTGACCGCATCACAACAGGCCTGGGAACAAAAGCAGCAGCCGTGGATCCCACTGACGGCAGATTCCATGCAGACACTGTCCGGAACTCAGTTGAAGACTCGCGCGGATGGTGCCATCCTCGCCACCGGACCAAATCCAGCCACCGAAACGTACACGCTGCAGTTTTCAAAGCTGCCGGCAGCAGTAACTGCCTTCCGCATTGAGGTTCTGCCGGACGATTCCTTGCCGCAGAAAGGCCCCGGACGTGCTGGGAACGGCAACTTTGTGCTCTCTGAACTGACCGTCAAAGTTCGTACTCCGGCGGGTGAACAGCAGATTCCTCTGCAGAATGCGACAGCAACCTACGAGCAGACTGGAGCAGCCGGCGCGAATCCCTATGGACGCTGGGCAGTTGCCGCGTCAATTGATGCCGACGTCAAGGGAAAAACATGGGGCTGGGCTGTCATGGAACAGGTCGGGAAGTCACACACGGCTGTGTTCGAAACCACAACCGACCTGACGCTTGCAGCGGATGCTTCAGTCACGCTGGTGATGGACCAGAATCTGGATAATCCCGGTCACAATATTGGTTGTTTTCGAGTCTTTGTGTCCACCGCTGCCAGACCGCTGAAAGCCACTGAGGCCATTCCAGCGGAGATTGCAGTGCTGGTCGCAATCCCTGCTTCCCAGCGAACTGACAAACAGGCCGAGACGCTCGCTGCGTGGTACCGCACCATTGCCCCTGAGCTGCAGTCGATCCGCGAACAACTGACCGCGGCAGAGCAGGAACGCGGGGGAATCGAGGCTGCCCTGCCCTCCACACTGATCACCGAATCGGTCGCTCCGCGAATGGTACGAGTACTGCCGCGCGGTAACTGTATGGATGAGAGCGGTGAGCTGGTGACTCCGGCTCTGCCTGCCGTCTTTGCTGAAGCGCCAGCACCGGATCAGCGTCTGACGCGTCTGGATCTGGCAAAGTGGATTGTCGCCGCAGATAACCCGCTGACAGCCCGTACCACTGTAAATCGACTGTGGAAGCTGATGTTTGGTGCCGGACTTTCACGACGCCTTGATGACCTCGGCGCCCAGGGTGAATGGCCCAGTCATCCGGAACTGCTCGATTTCCTTGCCTTTGAGTTTCAGGCGGGTGGCTGGAATCTGAAACAGCTGATTCGTTCCATCGCCCTGACTCGTGCCTACCAGCGCAGCTCGCGGACAGAAGCCAGCGTACGGGAGACTGATCCGGGAAATCGCTGGCTGGCTCACCAGGGACGATTCCGGCTGGATGCTGAATTCGTTCGTGATAATGCCCTTGAAATCAGCGGACTGCTGGTGAAATCCATGGGTGGACGCAGTGTCCGTCCTTACCAGCCGGCGGGCTATTGGGCTTACCTGAACTTCCCCACTCGCGAATGGCAGAATGGTGCAGGAACCGAGTTATATCGGCGTGGTCTGTACACTCACTGGCAGCGACAGTATCTGCATCCCAGTCTGCTGGCATTTGATGCTCCCAGTCGAGAAGAGTGCACCGCAGATCGCAACCGTTCCAATACTCCCCTGCAGTCACTGGTACTGCTGAATGACCCGACCTATGTGGAAGCAGCGCGAGCCTTCGCGGAACGAATCCTGAAAGCCGGTGGCAAGACAGAAGCCGAACGCATCAACTATGCCTTTCAGCACGCGGTGTCTCGAAATGCGGATCCTGAGGAACTGGCCGTGCTGACGCAGCTGTTGCAGAAACATCTGACCGACTATGCCGCGGATCCTGCTGCTGCCGACGCGGTGCTGAAGGTCGGGGCACTGCCGGCAGCCACGGACTCAGATCGAACGCTGCTGGCCGCATGGACCAGCGTTGCGCGGGTCATACTGAATCTGCACGAAGTCATCACCCGAAACTGATCTCACACACGGCTCACGGCAAACCGCACGCCCTCCACCTCAACTCAGACTGGCTCTTATATGTCACTGTTTCCTCAGCAGATCTGTCGTCGCAGTTTCCTGCAGACTGGTGGAGTCAGCCTTGGTTCGATGGCCCTTGCAGACCTGCTGCGATCACCAGCTGTGCAGGCCACTGATCGCCAGCAGACTCAGGTGCAGAGCTGGAACGGGATTCTTAACCCACTGAATTCTGCTCCCCGAGCCAAACGCATCATCTGGCTTTACATGGCCGGTGGCATGACGCACATCGATACCTTTGACAACAAACCCAAACTGGCCGAACTGCATGGCACTCCCATGCCCGAATCAATCACGAAAGGCCAGCAGATTGCTCAACTGCAGGGACAGCGACTGACCTGCTTCGCACCTCAGCATCCGTTCCGTCAGTGGGGACAGTCCGGCCAGTCACTGGCTGAAATCTGGCCTCGACTGGGAAAGCACTGTGCCGACGATATGTGTATCGTTCGATCATTGCACACGGACGCCATCAATCACGATCCAGCCCATACCTTCATGAACACGGGCACAATGACTGCCGGACGACCCGCCATGGGATCGTGGCTGCTTTACGGGCTGGGAGCCGAAACGCAGAGCCTGCCAGGATTTGTCGTGATGGTATCAACCGGTAAGTACGGACAGCGACAGCCAATCGCCGCCCGCCAATGGCACTCCGGATTCCTCCCAGGACAGTTTCAGGGGGTAGAATTCCGTGGAACCGGTGATCCCGTACTGTATGTCAGGAATCCGGCAGGAGTCAGCAAAAACCAGCAGCGCGATGTCGTGGACGCCGTTCAGCAACTGAACAGTATCACCAACCGTCGACTGGATGACCCGGAAATTGCAACCAGAGTTTCACAGTACGAACTGGCATTTCGGATGCAGACCAGTGTTCCTGAATTGATGGACGTCCGATCCGAACCAGAACACGTCTTTGAGCTCTACGGAACCAAAGGCGGCGACGGATCATTCGCCTCCAACTGCCTGCTCGCACGTCGCCTTGCCGAACGTGGCGTACGTTTCATCCAGTTGTATCACCGCGACTGGGACCATCACGGTGCTGTCAAGGAACACTCAGCCGGAACGGCAGCAGAAGTTGACCAGGGCATGGCAGCACTGATCACAGATCTCAAACAGAGAGGCATGCTGGAAGACACGATTATTGTATTCGGATCAGAGTTCGGCCGAACTCCTATGGCCCAGGGCAACGGTCGTGACCACCACCTTGCCGGTTTCACAATGTGGTTTGCCGGCGGTGGCTTCAAACCGGGCTTCAGCTACGGCGCAACAGATGAATTCGGTTACCGCGCAGTCGAAAATCGAGTATCAGTACATGATGTGCACGCCACTCTGCTGCATCTCATGGGAATTGATCACACCCGCTTTACCTACAAGTTTCAGGGACTGGATACCAAACTGACGGGCGTTGAAGAATCCCGCGTCGTGCAGGAACTACTGGCCTGACGCTTCGCAAAAATCGGCTCTACGTAAAATGC
>CAXBSH010000045.1:0-23755 GCA_963977705.1 uncultured Planctomycetaceae bacterium | reverse complement strand
CGAGCCAATCGGGCCATGGGGCACCTCGCGATCACGGAAGTGAATCTTCAAACATCGATCGCTATGGTACCTTGGGGGCAGAGGCATTACCACATGTAGGTAACCTGTTATTTAACGTATGCAATTAAGGTGGTACGGTGATAGCGAGTAATCGTGCTTTTTGGTTTTGTTGTCAATACTCCGCACAATTGGTATTGCTGATGTAGATCTGTCTGTAGCCAAAAGTCCCCTCGTTACCAAAGTTCATCAATGCAATGCGACACCGCCTCAAATACTTTCGCACGCTGTTTCATCGCCGTGACAGTCCGTTCCCGAGCAACGTGGTGTGATGTACGTGCACAAAATTCAATTGTAGTTGTGCGTCCCTCCGGTTGCTCAATGTGGCTGGTTGTCCATCTGTCAACTTCCGACTGTGACATCGTCGTGTTCTAGTGAAGTGCTGTGTCCCCGCGATTCTGGTGTCCCCGCGATTCTGCGTTTGTCCGCGTGTGTGTCCTTAGGGGTCGTGTGTCCCCCGGGGATCCGGGGGGGCTCGAGGCCTTGAAACGGTGTGTCCCCATGACCGTGGTGCCCCTTACGACCGTGTCTGCTTCTGATTTCTAAATCCTCGCGTCAATATCTCAGGTTTTTGTGACTGCCGTATAGGATTGTTCGCTCAGTTTTCCTTGAGTGTTTTTACGACTCTTCTCCGGTTGAAGTGTGCAGCGTCCCTCGAATCTGGAGTGTCCCCCGAACCTCCCCGTCACCTTGCTCCCGAATCTCAACGTGGATGTGCCGTGTCTCCTACGGGATGTTCTGTGTCCCCGTCACCTTGCTCTGTGTCCCCGTCACCCCCGTCATCTTTCCTTGAGCGTGATGTGTCCCCGCGTCAGTGAGCGTGCTGTGTCCCCGGGACTGCCACAACTCGGCGGATTCAGAAGCTGTGGTGAATTCTGCACTCAGCGGTGCGATATGGCCCCGTTCTTTGTCCCTCGCGTTGTTCGCTCCTGCTTAACGGTAGGCATCAGTCCTGTGCGATACCGGAATTACTCACTGTTAACTGCTCTGGTACACCTCGTGTGGCTGACTCAATGCAGCCACGCGGGCGTGCTTGGGTTCGATATTCAACTCACATTCAGCGGTCTGACGACTTCGCAGCAGGCTGTGTTTCAGTCGGCCGCACAGGCGTGGGAATCGCGACTGATTGGCTATCAGGACACGGTTGCTTCAAACATTGTGCAGATCAACGCCACGGGGATCACCATAGATGGTGCTGGCGGCATCCTTGGAAGTGCCGGCCCCACGTTTGGAAAAGTGGGTACTGAACTGCGCTACCTGTATGCTGCTCAGGGTGATATGCAATTCGATTCCGCTGATCTCGCAGGTCTGCAGTCCAGCGGTCTGCTTTATGACGTTATTCTGCACGAGATGGCTCATGTGCCTGGCATTGGAACACTTTGGAGCAGCAGTGCAGTCGGCGTTCCCGGATTTCAGGAACTTTATGTTTCCGGGACCGGCCAGTATACCGGCGCAAATGCTCTGGCTGCATGGCGAGCAGAATTCAATCAGCCATCGGCCACCTTCGTTCCTGTCGAATTGGGTGGTGGCTCAGGTACTGCTGACGCGCACTGGAATGAAGTGAACGGTGGGGGAAGTAATACGGGCTTTGTCAGCAACATCACTGGTCGTGATTTTCGCTTTGAGTTAATGACCGGTTGGCTGGATGGTCCCACCTACATCAGTTCCGTGACCATGGGGAGTCTTCAGGACCTTGGGTACATGGTCAGCGTTCCAGAACCTGCTTCCATGGTGATGGCGACCGCATCAGTTGCAGTCTGCATCGCGTTGATTCGTCGATCTCGCCTACCATCGCGGAATCCGCCGGTCTGATGTTCTGCCGTCAAGTCATCGCCAACAGGAATCCACGATGGGCAGTACACTTTGACTCTGATCGAGGCCGATAGGCTCCATGCCTGTGCTCTTCGCATATTTCTCGCATCATGCAGAGCTTGAAGGGAGACTTCCGGCGAGCGCACGACACAGAAGAATCATGAGCTTGCAGAGCAACGACAGCGTTCACTGCAGGTTTCAGCTTGTGATGCCCCTCTGCAAATCATAGCGCAGGTTTGTCTGACTGATGGGCAGCAAGTTCTATTCTCCGCATGCCCATTCCCTGCGACTTCAGTTCACTCGGATTGCTGGCTCAGATACAACCTGCCTGTCAGCAGGTGCCGTCGCGACTAGCAGGCAAAATGCTGGGCTTGCCATCGCAGTGTCTCGGGAGTCTTTTTCAGTGCATCAACGAATGATTCCTGCCCTGCACCTGGCTGGGCTGTTGTTGGGGGTTGCAGTCGAACCTTTGCAGGCTGGCACTGACTCCAGTCCAGCAAATGCTCGCGGTGCAAAACGTCCCTGCAACATTCTGTTTGCTATTGCCGATGACTGGGGGCGTCATGCCGGAGCTTATGGCACTGGCTGGATTCAGACGCCTGCTTTTGACCGAGTTGCCGCTGAAGGCACCTTGTTCAGTCATGCTTTTACGCCCATGGCCAAGTGTGCTCCATCGCGAGCGATCGTGTTGACCGGACGCAGTTTCTGGCAGCTGGAGCAAGCCGGGAATCATATGGCGTATTTTCCGGCGAAATTCGCGGTATGGCCCGAAGTCCTGACCGGTGCAGGCTGGCACATGGGGTTTACTGGTAAGGGGTGGGGGCCGGGAATTGCCGTGGATACCCTCCAAAAGCCTCGCGAACTGACAGGCAAGGCGTGGCAGAAACGAAAGTTATTACCTCCGACATCACAGATGTCAGGTACGGATTACGCGGCCAACTTTCGTGATTTTCTTGATGCGGCTCCGACTGAGACACCGTGGTGTTTCTGGTATGGCTGTCTGGAACCGCATCGCGACTATCAGTTCGGTTCAGGGTTGCAGCAGTCAAACCGGGTACTGGCCGACATTGATCATGTGCCTGAATACTGGCCGGACGACGAAACCGTCAGAACGGATCTGCTTGACTATGCTCTGGAGGTTGAACATGCCGACCGTCATCTGGGACTGATGCTGCAGGAACTGGAACAGCGTGACCTGCTGGAGCAAACGCTGGTGATTGTCACCAGTGATCACGGCATGCCGTTTCCACGAGCCAAGGGATACGCCTATGACGCTTCATGTCGAGTACCACTGGCCATTCGCTGTCCGCAGGGCCCTGCTGAAACTCGCGGTCGCACGGTTGATGACTTCGTCAGCTTTCCGGACCTCGCCCCCACAATTCTGGACTATGCAGGAATTACACCGCAGCGTTCCGGGATGGCAGAAATGTATGGAGCATCGCTGCGGCCGCTGCTGGAAAGTTCGGTCAGTGGTCAGATTCAGCCCACGAGAACTCAGGTGATTGTCGGGAAGGAACGCACAGATGTTGGTCGCCCGGGTGATGTGGGCTATCCGATTCGTGGTCTGCGAACTCGACAGTATCTTTACCTGTGCAATTACGAACCATCCCGCTGGCCCGCCGGGAATCCGGAAACCGGCTATCTGGATACGGATGGCAGTCCCACGAAGACTCGGATTCTTGAATTGGGACGCGCCGATCGGCTGGATCTGTACTGGAGGTTGAATTTTGGCATGCGGCCTGCCGAGGAGCTTTATGATCTGCGGGCGGATCCGGACTGCGTTCGTAATCTGATATCCGACCAGCCACGGGTTGCTGCTGAACTGAGAAAAGTGCTTGAAGCTGAACTGCTGCGGAGCGGGGATCCTCGAATGCACGGTCAGGGGGCAATATTTGATGCCTATCCGGTTACGAATGGCAGCGGTTTTTACGAGGCCTTCAAAGCGGGGCGTCGTCCGCCTGCCGGCTGGGTGAATCCGGGTGATTTTGAAAAGGAACCAGTGCAGCCATGAGAATCCTTCACCGTCATTCGCTTGCGGTAATTCTTCTGTGGTTGTTCACTTGCATTGTTCTGCAGTCTGTTTCAGCAGATGATCGTCCGAATCTGATCCTGATGATGGGTGATGATCATGGCTGGGAGGAAACAGGCTTTCATGGTCATCCTCACGTGCGAACTCCCGTGCTGGATGAAATGGCTCGCACTGGCCTGCGTCTGGATCAGTTCTATGCGGCTCATCCGAACTGTTCGCCGACCCGCGCCAGTTTCCTGACGGGCCGTCATCCGAATCGCATGGGTACGTTTGCGCCAGGCTGGTCATTTCGGCCGGAAGAAATCACGCTGGCGGCGATGCTGCGGCAGTCTGGCTATCGATGTGCACATTTTGGCAAATGGCATGCCGGTCCAGTACGCAAGGATTCGCCTGTAAGTCCGGGATCCATGGGATTTGATGAATGGGTCTCCCACGACAATTTCTTTGAGCTGAACCCAGTCCTGTCGAGGAACGGTGCAGACCCGCAGCGAATTGAGGGGGAGAGTTCGGCAATCCTTGTGGGTGAGGCTGTCAAATTTCTGGAGCGTTGTCAGCAGCAGGGGCAACCATTTCTGATTGTGCTGTGGTTTGGTTCTCCACATGAACCATACAGCGGGTTGGCGGAAGATCTGGAATTGTATGCAGATCTGCCTGCCCGATACACGAAACCGGTCACTGTCACATCCAATGAAACGGGGCAGCAGGTGCAGGTTTCACAGGGGCAGGTCCTGCAGGCTCGATATGCCGAAATCACTGCGATGGATCGGGCGATTGGGCGACTCCGCGGGCGGTTGTCTGACATCGGATTGCGTGACAACACACTGCTGTTTTACTGCGGTGACAACGGCACATCAGCTGACGCTGCTCTTGGGGCACCACATCGGGGTACCAAGGGCACAATGTATCAGGGGGGATTACTGGTTCCGGGGCTGATTGAATGGCCACGACGCATTCCGCGGCCGCGAATTTCCTCTGTTCCCGCTTCTACGAGCGATCTGTTGCCGACTGTCTGCCATCTGGCAGGTGTAGACCTGCCGCAACGCCCGCTGGATGGGCAGGACCTGAGTGGACTGCTGGAGGGCAGTGAACTGATCCGTGATCAGCCTTTGTTCTTCTGGGAGTATATCTCGGCCGGTCGGAACCGCGGTGATCCATGGATTGATCCCCGGTTGCAGGCCGGCACAACTCCCCTTGTGAAGAAGATGGGTGGCAAAGCCACTCGAGATTTCACCAACTTTCACTATGACACGTGGGATGAGCAGTCTCGTCGCGGACCCCGCGCAGTGGTGGATGGCGAGTGGAAGCTGGTGCTGGCCGGGCGTCAAGCAGAACTGTTCAATCTGCGCGAGGATCCTGCTGAACTGCGCAACCTTGCAGAGACAGAATCGGCCACCGTGCAGCGACTGACTGAACAGTTGCAGCAATGGCAGACTGGTGTATTGAACAGCCTGACAGGGGCGGACTACCGGCCGAGGTGAATAAATCAGCCGGCGAGAAACTTCTCGATGGCGTTCAGGCCTGCGACGAGCGATTCCATGGATGCGGCGAAACTGAGTCGCACGTAGCCTGGTGTTCCGAATGCATCTCCGGCAACCAGAGCGACGTGTGCTCGATCAAGCAGTGCTGTGCAGAAATCGGTGGCGTTGGACACCGGGGCACCGCCACCGATCGGACGGCCGAAGTAGCTGGAAACATTGAAGAACACGTAGAAAGCCCCACCGGGTTCAGCAAAGCTGAGACCGGGGATTGCTCGCAGTCGTCCGCAGACGTAGTCTCGACGTTTAATGAATTCGCTGCACATTTCCGCGACACATTCCTGTGGGCCGGTCAGTGCGGCCAGTGCAGCATACTGCGAAACGCTGCAGGGATTTGATGTCTGCTGACTTTGCAGCTTGTTGATCGCGGCGCTGACGTTGTCCGGAGCCAGTGTCCAGCCAATACGCCAGCCGGTCATGGCATATGCCTTACTGACGCCGTTCACGATGATCGTTCGTTTTTTGACTTCTTCGCCAAGAGCCGCGAAGGATCGGAATTCGTGACCCGGGTAGATCAGTTTGTCGTAGATTTCATCAGACAGAACGATGATGTCTTTCTCTACAGCGACTTCTGCCAAAGCCTGCAGGGCAGCAACCGGATAGACACCACCCGTGGGATTGCTGGGGCTGTTCAGCATCAGCAGTCGTGTTCTGGGAGTGATCGCGTTGCGGAACTGGGCGGCCGACAGGCAGAATCCGTCTGCTTCCTGAGTCTCCACAAGTACGGGCTTTGCTCCGACCAGTTCGACGAGCGCTGAATAGCTGACCCAGTAGGGAGTCGGGATGATGACTTCGTCGCCGGGTTCGCAACAGGCTACGAGGACATTGTGAAGACAGTGTTTTGCACCGTTGGAGACAGTGACTTCTGAGGGTTTCCACGAAACCCCGTGGTCTCGCAGAAAAGCGTCGCAGATCGCCTTTTTCAATTCGGGAATACCCGTGGCGGCTGTGTAGCGAGTGAAGCCGGCATCCATCGCGTTGCGAGCAGCCTCGCGAATATGGGCTGGGGTGATGAAATCCGGTTCACCGACTGTGAATTCAAGGACTTCAATACCTTTCGATCGCAACTCACGAGCTCGCGCGGCGGCGGCCAGAGTCTCTGATGGCTTGAGCTGATTAACGAGGGCAGACGTATGCATGGCGTAAGCTGAAGGCGGCCTGGGTTGAAATTTCAGTCTGCTGCCGGACACACCGAACCAGTCGTCACTGAGTTGCGACACAGACTACCGGCCCGAACCCATGCTGCACAAAGCCGCGGTTGCCGCACGGGGAAAGGGCCATGCAGATGCTAACAATGGTCGCGGGGCAGTCCGTAGCCAGCAGGCCCGGAGTTATCGTTTTTCCGCGGAATGGAAGCCGTTATTCTTCGTCGGCAAGGTTGAAATACACCCATCGCAGCGGGGCCAGCAGCAGTTTCAGAGGACCGAACGGCCGGTAATGAGCGATAAAACAGTGCTGGCAGTAATACTGGCGAATACTGAGAAACAGGAGAAATCGATCCAGTGTACCCATTTTCATGGGCGCAAGCACCTTCATGCAGAAGTGACAGCGATAATTCATCGCCCGCCACCATGCCGAGGGAACTGTGGATTTGCTCTGCGACCTGCCACCGGAAGATCGCGAGGAGCGTTGATCGGACATAACTGTTCCTGGCCTGCCTGCCAGAGCCTGCTGAGCCGAATTCCTGTCACCAGCCGAAACGCCTACGTTTTTGCTTCCCACCGCCGGTGGGGCCATAGATGTCGAACACTGCTGATTGGCGGGTACTTGCTTCTGTCGATCCGAGTGGATCGATAGACGCCGGGTGCCATTGTTTGCAGGGTATGACACTGTGGGTGCTGCAAGTCTAGTCGAAGATGACGCTTCAGCAAGCACGAATGCTGCGGTTTGTCCTGGGGGGAGGGATTCCACTGCCTGTGGGGAAGGAAAATTCGGCGTAACTGGCAGCACGAATTCCTGAGCCTG
Source organism: uncultured Planctomycetaceae bacterium (assembly GCA_963977705.1). Classification (GTDB taxonomy): domain Bacteria; phylum Planctomycetota; class Planctomycetia; order Planctomycetales; family Planctomycetaceae; genus SXXK01. The sequence goes on along the minus strand of CAXBSH010000045.1, from coordinate 16,357 downwards.
ACTGAGCGTCTGTTTCCGAGTAACTGCGTGCTTACCCGTATCATGTCGACGGATGTTCTGGTCACTCATTTAAAAGCCCCGGTCCACAATTGGGGAACTGATGCATGTGAAACGGAATGGATGACCAGTCGGCAGGCTGCAAATCAGTGAGTTTCTGCAGCTTTTCACTGCAAATATTGATTCGAGTGGAAGTGCCGCGATTCGTGAGAAAACTCGGGATTGCACGAGTATCAGCCACTACCAGCGCTGGAAATGGTTGGGTTCTACTGACTTTACCGCACGTCAGACGCACTTTAGACTGGATGGGACACACCATTTGGAACGGCTCAAACAGCGTCAAAATGTCAGTGGCTCATGATCAGCCCAGGTGAAAATTTTTTTCACTGGAGTGTGTCCGTGTGTTCCGCAGGTCCGGCCAAGGTGGTCCGCACAGTCTCCCACAAACTTCCGGCATTCAGATTCAAGGGGTTAGGAAATGGCGATTCGCAGGTGTTCTCTTTTGCTGAGTCTGGTGTTGAGCATTCTGTTCGCTGGTGGCCTGCGGGCTCAGGAGGTCAAGGCATCTCGTGTTCTGATGCTGACTCAGAGTGCTGGGTTTATGCATGGCAGCGTGAATCGCAAGTCCGAGAAGCTGGCAGTTGCAGAAGTGGCGATGATCCAATTGGGTGAGAAAACGGGCTTGTTTCGTGTCGATTGTACTCAGGACGCAGCCGCCGACTTCACGAAGGCTAATCTGCAGAACTACGATATCGTGATGTTTTACACAACTGGTGCTTTGCCGATCGCAGAGGCTGATCGGCAGTACTTTTTCAATGAATGGCTGAAGGCCAAAGGCCATGGGTTCCTCGGCTTCCACTCGGCCGCCGACACGTACGGTGACTACCAGCCGTATTGGGACATGGTGGGCGGGACTTTCAATGGCCATCCGTGGAACGCGGGCAATGAGGTGACGATCACTGTGCATGAACCGAAGAATCCGCTGATGCAGTCGTTCGGGGCTGAGTTTGTGATTCGCGACGAGATCTATCAGTACAAGAACTGGCAGCCAGAGAAGGTTCGAGTTCTGATGAGTCTGAACATGGCCAAGTGCCGTCCATCGATGCCCTATCATGTGCCTGTCGCCTGGGTTAAGGAGTACGGAGCTGGGCGGGTGTACTTCAACAATCTGGGGCATAATGAAAGCTCGTGGGCGGATGAGCGATATCTGAAGTCAATCACAGAGGCTGTCCGCTGGATTCGTGGCGAGATTCAGTTGGACGCGAAGCCGAATCCAGAATTGTCTGCTCAGCAGGAGCAGACAGCGAAAACTGCGGCTGAGGCCGTGAATAAATAGCTCTGATTGCCGACGGCAGCACATTTTCAGGAGTCGTTGTCTGTGCAGCAGACAACGACTCTTTTGTTTTTCGCCCCCAACGGTGTCTCTGGAATCTATAAGTTGAACTCCGGTCGGAGGTACCGCGATGGGGATCGTGGTATGACGAGGCTTTTCCTGAGTCGCGGTCGCCCTCGGAGTTATTGAGAAGAAACGCACAGTGTCAATGGTGATACCGAGGGGGCCGTGGCACCAGTGTGTTGACCGACAGCTGTCCCCTCCTTTTCGGGACTTGGCGGGAGTGTTGGCGATGACCGACTGCTGAGACATGCCTCTCACTTTGTCCCGCAGTTTCCGGCAGAATCTGCCGCTGTCAGTGATGTTTTGAATATTCTGGGCAGGCGGGTCCTGCCGACTCGTCTGCAACCCTGTGCAAATCTGCTGCAATCTCTGGTGACGGAGAGTTGCCCGAGGCATTAGAGGTAAGGGGGGGCTATTCCTCCCTTGCTCCGCGAATTCGCGAATTCTTATGGTACTGGTTGTGGCAAACCACCTGGGGGGGATGGTCTGCCCAGACGCTTCGCGTTGATGGTTTGTGTCGCGGATGATGTGTTGCCATGACCCCCACCCTGCAACTGGCTGGGCCTGCTGCTGGTCACCACAAGATGGTGAGCGGGGTGATCGCGTCTGTGCGGCGACAGCTGCGGTGGATGTTCCTGTTCAGCATATTTTTGTGTTCAAGGTCTTCGGCTGGGGCGCAGGAACCAATCACTCCGCCGCTGCAGGTACCTCCGGAGCCGCCATCGGTGGCCAGCGATGCAGAATCCGGGCCTGACGTGCTGCAAATGCCATTTGAGCCCCGGACTCCGGCAGATGTTTTTGCTGAGCCCGCACCTCGGCAGGAGACTGCCGTTTCTCCTGCAGATATGCCTCGTGGTTACACTGGAGCAACCGGAATTCGCCCCAGTGAGCAGCAGCAGACACTGGATTTTGTGCCTGTTGAAGATCGCTGGCGGATTGGTTTTCCGGAGCGAGATCGTTATCCGGACGGCAATCCGCCGGTAGACGATCGTTTCGGCGAACTGGGGCACTGGTGGGATCCGTACAATCAAAATGTTCTGAAGGGTGATTATCCGATCATTGGACAGCACACATTTCTGAATGTGAGTGCCACGAATTTCATGCTGCATGAATTCCGCAAAACACCGACTGGAACCTCACCATTTGAGAGTACAGCAGGAGCGGGCCAGGAAGAGTTTTTCGGAAATCCTGACCAATACTTTTTCATCAACAATCTGAAACTGCAGTTGAATCTGTTTCACGGGGACGCCGGGTTTCGCCCATTTGACTGGCAGATCCGAGTGGCGCCGGTGTTCAATCTGAATTACCTTGACGTGGAGGAACTGGCAGTTGTGACCCCCAATGTTCGCAGCGGTACAACGCGCGCTCGTGGGTATGCAGCGATGGAGGAGTGGTTTGTGGAGGCGCGTCTGGCGGACCTGAGCCCCAGTTATGACTTTCTGTCGGTTCGTGCCGGATCGCAGCCGTTTGTGAGTGACTTTCGAGGGTTTGTATTTGCCGATACCAATCGTGCTGTGCGTCTTTTCGGGACGCGACTGTCAAACCGGGATCAGTTCAATCTGATCTGGTTTGATCAGACAGAGAAGGACACGAACAGTACGCTCAATACGTTCGACGACCGCCACCAGAATACGCTGATTGCCAACTATTTCCGGCAGGATTTCATTTTCCCCGGCTATACCGCTATGATCAGTCTGCACCATAACAATGATCAGCCCAGTGTGGAGTATGATCGTAACAATGTGCTGGTGCGGCCTGATCCGGCCGGGGTTTACCGACCGCACGAGGTTGATGCGTGGTATCTGGGATTTGCCGGCGATGGGCATATCGGCCGATTCAATGTCAGTCACGCGTACTATCATGTCACTGGAACCGACAGTTTCAATCCGATTCAGGGGGAACGCTCGCAGATCAGTGCTGACATGGCGGCGCTTGAGTTGTCGATTGATCGTGACTGGGTGCGTTTCAGGACTTCAGGTTTCTGGGCTTCGGGGGATGATGATCCGAACGATGGGCAGGCGGAGGGGTTCGATTCGGTTCTGGACAATCCGAATTTCGCCGGGGGCCAGTTCAGTTTCTGGCAGCGTCAGCAGATTCGATTATTCGGAGTCAATCTGAAGCAGCGTGAGAGTCTTGTGCCGAACCTTCGCAGCAGCAAGTTTCAGGGGCAAAGCAATTTTGTGAACCCAGGTCTGCGACTGCTGAACGGCGGCATGGATTTTGAAATCACACCCAAGGTTCGGGCAGTCACCAATATCAACTTTCTGTGGTTTGATCAGACAGCCATTCTGGAGCGATTCGCGTATCAGAACGGCATTTCGCGCAGTATCGGAACAGATCTCAGCGTGGGGCTCGAGTATCGTCCCCTGCTGAGTGACAACATTCTGATTGCCGGAGGGGTGTCTGCCCTGCTTCCCGGTCGCGGTTTCGATGATCTTTATGGTGTTACAGATCCGCTGTCAGCTGCTGCCGGTGCGGCCGGACGAGCGGAAAACCTTTACGGAATGTTCATGGATCTGGTTCTGACGTGGTAGTCACGTGCGCGCGTTCCTGTGTGTCCATGGATGGACGTTTTCGATGATCACAAGACTACGAACCCTTGCTGTTGTGCTGCTGAACGCTGCTGTGCTGGGCGGCGGACTGTTTCTGCTGCGCGAGACGCGTCAGGATGAATGGTATCTTGCAGCGGGCGAGTTGCCTGAGAAGCCCAGAAGTTCGGAGGGGACAACAGGTCGTGTCTCGCTGGACGCCGAGGAATCTCGGGGTGGGGATATTTCTGGTCGTGCACAACTGAAAAGCCTGGGGAATTCGCCACCTGCAGGCAGAATTACCCGGCCTGTGGCGAGTCTGGCGACACGGACGCCTGCCGAGGCTGCGGCACTAAGCGCAGGTTGTATCACGTGCCATCGGGATGCTCATGATCCTCACTACAGCAGTGCAGTACACCTGGGATGTACGGATTGTCATGGAGGCAATCCTGCCGCTCGTACCAAAGACGCAGCACATGTGCAGCCACGGTTCCCCGATGTATTTCGTACCTCCGGCAATCCGGTACGTTCTTATACGGTACTGAATCATGAAGATCCGGAATTCATCAGGTTTGTGAATCCGGGAGATCTGCGAGTGGCACATCAGAGCTGCGGAACATCCGGTTGTCATGGGACAGAGACGCTGCAGGTCAAAAAGAGCATGATGACTCATGGCTGCATGCTGTGGGGTGCTGCGCTGTACAATAACGGGGCGGTCTCTGAGAAATCGGCTCGCTATGGTGAAAGCTACAGTATGCATGGGGTGCCGCAGCGGCTGCAGACTGTGCCGGCACCTACTCCGGACGAAATGGCTCGCAAAGGAGTGCTGCCCTATCTTGAACCCCTGCCGCGTTTTGAAATCACGCAGCCCGGAAACATTCTGAGGATCTTTGAGCGAGGCGGGAGGTTTGTGACGGACATTGGAATTCCTGAGCGACTCGAGGAATCCGGACGACCTCGGACCCGGCTGAGCAATCGGGGACTGGGCACAGGCACTCGCACCGACCCGGTTTTCATCGGACTACAGAAAACGCGTCTACTGGATCCGACATTGAATTTTCTCGGCACGAATGACCATGCTGGTGACTTTCGTTCGAGTGGCTGCACAGCCTGCCACATCGTCTATGCGAATGATCGGTCGCCGGTACATTCGGGCCCCTTTGCGAAGTATGGTAATCGCGGTTTTGCAGCCGCTCAGCCGGATGAGTTTGTGGGGCGACCGGATCCCACGATCCCGAAAAGTGAACCGGGGCATCCGATTGCTCATCGATTCACGACTGGAGTTCCCACCAGTCAGTGCATCGTCTGTCACATGCATCCGGGAACCACTGTCATGAACAGTTATCTGGGGTTCATGTGGTGGGACATGGAAACGGATGCTGGTTTCATGTATCCGAAGCAGGAGCGTGAGCCGACCGCTGAACAGTTCATGCAATCCACGATGTCGGATCCTCACGAGGCTTCGGCCCGGGGCAACTGGTCGGACCCTGAGTTTCTGGCTGAATCCAGCCGATTGAATCCGCAGCTGGAATACACTCAGTTTGCTGATTTTCATGGCCATGGCTGGATGTTTCAGGCGGTGTTCCGCAGGGATCGTCATGGTATGCCTGTGGATGCGTTTGGTAATTCGGTTGTGGAGCCGGATGCAGCGCTGCGTCAGCGAGCAGTGAAGCGAGCTGAGGAGGCGAAGGAACTGCGAAGAGATATCGACTGGACTGGCCCCGATGCTCTGGAACGCGTCCGTCAGGCGGACGAAGAGCTGTTGCGACAGCATGCCGGAGTGCCGGTGCATCTGCTGGATATTCATCTGGAGAAGGGCATGCATTGCGTCGACTGCCACTTTGTGCAGGACATGCATGGAAACGGAAAGCTGTACGGGGAGGTTCGAGCGGCGATTGAGATCCGCTGTGAGGACTGCCATGGCACAGCCACCGCTCGTGCCGGAATCTCGATTGATGGCCGTCGCGAATTGCGGACGGGCGGACCTGCAGCAGAAGAGCGGGACGGTCAGACCGTTGGCAGAAGTCTGTCTGCGATGCGCACGCCGTTTGGCCGTCGCCGGTTTGAATTCATCAATGGACGGGTCGTACAGAACTCAATGGTGGAGCCGGGAGTAAGCTGGCCAGTGACACAGGTTGCCGACACGCTGGATCCGGATCAACCTGAGTATAATGCGGCAGCAGCATTGGCCAAGACCGTACGGCTGGATGATGCCGGGAAATTCCAGTGGGGGGCGATTTCCGGGGATGATCGCTGCGGGCATAACACGGGCACGATGTCTTGTATTGCCTGCCACACATCATGGAACCCAAGTTGTTACGGCTGTCATCTGCCGCAGAAGGCCACCCGCAGGACACCCAGCCTGCACAACGAGGGTGATATTACTCGCAATCAGGTGGCCTACAATTTTCAGACGCTGCGGGATGACGTGTTCATGCTGGCGAAGGACGGCAATGTGACAGGCAATCGCATTGGGCCATCGCGATCGTCATGCGCAATTCATGTGACTTCGTACAATATGAATCGGGAAGCCATTTATACGCAGCAGCAGACCATTTCGACTGATGGACTCAGTGGCATCGCCTTTTCAACCAACGTACCGCATACGGTTCGTGGAAAAGGGGAAACCAAGTCGTGCACAGACTGTCACTTGTCAGACGCTGGTGACAACAACGCACTTCTGGCGCAGTTGCTGATGCACGGCACGAACTACTTCAACTTCATTGGGAGAAACTGCTGGGTTGGTGCGGGCGATCACGGTTTGTTTGCTGTCCAGGTGACGGAACGGGATGAGCCGCAATCGGTGATTGGCAGTACGATGCATCGAGCTGTGTATCCGCAACGATGGAAGCAGCATCGGGAGCACGAGGGGCTGCTGCAGCACGCGCACGAGCATCCGGGTGTGGATATCGGAGATCAGCTGTTGCGACCCGGCAGGAAGCCGGAAATCCTGAGTCTTCAGGTGCGTGGCGAATATGCGTATGCGGCCTGTGGCGAGGGTGGCGTGCGAGTCTTTGATGTGGCGTTTATCGAGCATAAGGGCTTCTCTGAACGCATAGTTACTGCGCCGGTGTCTCCTGCCGGACAGAAGTTTTACGTGCCTTCAAGGTTTGCGACTGATGTGGCCGCACCGACGACCATTGCTCCTGATCCGACACGAGCGAGGCAACCGGAGAATGGCGAGCCGCCCGTGCATCTGCTGTATGGGTTCCTGTATGCCACCGACCTTTATGATGGGTTGATCATGATCGGTGCCGGGACTTTGCTGGACGGTAATCCACTCAACAACTTTCTGAAGAAGGATGTTGTCTTCAATCCGGATGGACTACTGACAGGGGCCACGTCGATCACGATCATCGGAACAAATGCGTGGATCTGCTGTCGCGCCGGGCTGGTGATCGTATCGCTGGAGAATCCATTGAAGCCGCGAGTAGTGCGGGTTCTGGGGGCAGATGTGCTGCAGAATCCTCGAGCGGTGGAGGCGCAATTCCGATATGCGTTTGTACTGGACGAGCGTGGGCTGCAGGTTCTGGACATGACACAACCCGATCAGCCGGTACTTGCTGCATCTCTGCCGCTGGCGGATGCTCGCAGCCTCTATGTGGCGCGCAGCTATGCCTATGTTGCAGCCGGGAAAAATGGCCTGACAATTGTGGATGTGGAAACTCCGACAAAGCCGCGAGTGGACCAGGTATACACGGCTGGCGGTCTGATCAATGACGCTCGTGATGTACGACTTGGCATTACGTATACCAGCCAGTTTGCGTATGTGGCGGATGGGCATAATGGTCTGCGGGTGATACAGCTGACGTCTCCGGAGACGCCAGGTAACGCGGGCTTCAATGTCCGTCCTCAGCCCATGCTGGTGGCAACATGGCCTGCTCCTGAGGGCGGTGAGATCCTGTGTGTGTCGGAAGGTGTGGATCGGGACCGTGCGATTGATGAGGCAGGCAATCAACTGGCAGTCTTCGGACGCGTGGGGGCTCGCCCTCTGAATCTCGCCGAGCAGCAGCGACTGTACCTTCAGAAATCAGGAAGTCCGTGGACTGTTGTGGATCCGCAGCGTGACTGGACGATTACCGACCCGCGGCAACGAGAATCTGCACTGCGTTCGCAGCTGCAATTGTTCTATGGTCCTTCTGAACAGCCTGATGGCGGTCCTTCGCCGTCCCGGACGGATCGTTTGGCCCGTCCCGTAAGACCGCTGGACAGCAGCATTCGCTGAAGAGTGCGCCACTCCGGCACACCGATTGCATCCCGTGAAGTGACTCAGAAAAAAAACGCCGTGTTTCGCATCAATGTCTGCCACGGTGTTGTCTGAACGCATCATTTCCCGTTCTGCTGATGCCTCGTGGCAACATGTGGCAGCAGCGAGACGACAATGTTGAAGACGATTCTGAGTGACTGGTCAGCAGTTCGACAGATGTCGATTCGGCAGCGGGACAGATCACTATGGCTGGTGAATGTATTTTGCATGTGGGGATGCCTCGGACCGGCGCCTCTTCGATACAGGAGTCTCTGTATTACGGACTCGACAATCCGGAGACGCCGTACTTCAGCTTTGCGGAAACAAAGGCGACAGCGACCATCAATGCATTATTCGCCGCGGATCCATCGGACGATCCGCGTGTGCGTATGCTGGGCTGGTCACCGGAAAGATTTGCCGAGTTTCAGCGGACAGCAGAACAGAAACTGTGGCAGGCTCTGTCTGTAGCGACTTCGACACACAGCAGCCTGTATCTGTCTGCGGAAAACTGCTGGACGATGCCAGAAGCGGAGTTGCTGGCGATGCGGCAATTCATCAATTCCGCACGGCTGGGTATCAGGGTTGTCGCCTATCTGCGACCCCGACATGACTGGCTGGAAAGTCGTTTTCAGGATCACATTATTCGCGGAGGGCGAGGTTTTCGGATCACACCGCAGAATGCGGGAGTGCTGGATTATGCCGAGCGGATCGGCGTGCTGGAGCGAGTTTTCGGTGCCGCTCGTGTGGATCTGTTTCCCTATGCTCCCAGACTGTTCCCTGATGGCTGCGTTGTGCGGCACTTTCGAAACCATTGTCAGCTGGAACTTGAGGATGAGAAGCTTCGCAGGTCACCGGGAAGCCTGAGCCTGCCGGCCTTCCGACTGCTGTATGCCTATCGTCAGTTCATTCCGCAGCGACGAGGATCTCACGCTGCACTGCGACAGAATGCATTGCTGGTGAAGCAACTTTCCAGTCTGGCGGGGCCCCCATTGCGGTTACATGCGGATCTTGTCAGTCCGGTGCTTGAGCCATTGCAGGAGCAGCGTTCTGTTATCTCACAGCGGCTGCGACTGGAGTTTCCGGAAACCTGGCACAACCGCTCTGATGAACAGGCAATTCGGAGTGAACAGGACCTGTTGAATTTCTGTGATCAGTCTTTGGAGTGGCTGTGTACAGTCAGTCGCACACCTGGGATCCGCCGCGGGACACCTGAGCAGACGGCCCAACAGGTTGCAGAGCGCGTTGAGAAACTGCGGTCGTCGATACCGATGTCTCTGACAATTCAGTGGAATCTGGACGCCACAAAACGATTTCTTCGTCGGGTGGCTCAGAACATCTGAAAGACGGCTCATTCGTCAGTGAGTCTGCCAGGACCTTGATATCAGTGCATGATGCGGTCGATTCAGTTGTCGGTGGGCAATGCCTGATCGGCTCGCGCACGTACCGTGCGACGATCCAACTGCAGCAGTTTTGCAGCACGTTCAAAGCTTGCAGTGCGTCGATAGGCGTAACGACAGTAGTAAGCCAGTACTTCGTCAGCGGTCATGGATAGTGCGGTCATTCCCTGAAATACCGGCAGTAGTTCTGCGGGGAACTGTCCGTTGAGTTCGGCACTTTGCTGCTGTGCCGGGACATAACTGCCGGAAATCAGTACGTTCCTGACGCACTGCTCCAGTTCACGGATATTGCCGGGCCAGTGATAGTCTGAAGGCAACGATCGCTGGATCCACGTCAGGACTTCAGTGGCCAGTGCGTTCTGTTCATCCGGGCAGATTCGTCCGGCAATCTGCTGGACGAGGTCACTGAGCATATCGGGGTTATCCGCTGTCTGGGCAGCCAGCGAAGGAGTCTCAATAATATCGGCACACAGGCGATAGTACAGATCTTCGCGAAATCGCCCGGATTCAATTTCCCTGCGGAGATCGCGATTGGTGGCAGCGATGATTCGTCCCTCAAACTGCCGAATTTTTGTTTCTCCCAGGCGTTGAAACTGTCGATTCTGCAGGACTCGTAACAGCTTGACCTGCGTCGCCGGATCCAGCTCCCCAATTTCATCCAGCAGTACGGCGCCCCACGGGCCACAGGCTTCCAGCCAGCCTTCGCGCGCTGTGGCGGCATCGGTGTACGCACCCTTGGCGTGTCCAAACAGTTCGGATTCCACAAGGCCGGTGGAGAAAGCCGACACGTTCACGGCAAACCAGACGTCTTCAGGCTGTACCGCGAATCGTCGCGATTCCGGGTCAAATGGAATGCGCCGGGACAGCCCGACAGCCTGTGCGACAAGATCCTTGCCACTGCCACTGGGACCAGTGATCAGCGTTGTTGCGTTTTGCCACGACTTCATTAATGAGCGTCGATAGCGGCGCATGTCGTGGGTGAAGATGGATTGCCAGACACGAGCACGCAGGCGAGCTGCCGGGGCCGAACGACCAATCACACAGTCAAAGATGTTGAAGAATGCTCGCAGGACCTGATGGAACAACTCAAACAGTTCAAGCTTCTGCGAGGCAGACGGCAGCAGCAGATCAGGGATCTGCATGCGTCTGTCAAATTCAGCAGAAAAGTGATTCCACACCTTTCGATCTGCAATCTGTTTTTCAAGCCCCCCGGCTCGACATTTGAGCCGCTCGTCGAAGACCTCATAGAACAGCACATAGACTGTCAGTTCGTCATACAGACGCACAAGGTCAGCGTCCCGACGCCGACTGTCCTGCAGTTGTCTGCGCATCCGCTCGGCAGTCTCACGTGCCCGTGCAAGAATGCGGATTAGATTGGGGCGTCTCTGAGAGACCTGTGTAGGCGTCAGGCTCCAGTAACTGTCGGGCTCTGGTTCAAACGCCGTTCCCAGCACCAACTGTTCGCGTTCGAGGCGTTCCGGGAGAAATGGGTTGGTGTAGTTCAGGTCCGAAATCGCCTGTGCCAGCTGCAGATCTTCCGCGGAAACCTGTCCCACTGCACATTCTCCTTTGCGGACTGGTCATTACTCGGACTGCTGACGTACAGCAGCGGCAGCAGCAACCGCAAGGACGTCACACCGCTCATTCTCTGGATGCCCTGCATGACCGCGCACCAGAGTAAATCGCACCTCATGTTTCGCCAGCAGCTGGTCCAACTGCTGCCAATGTTGCTCGTTGGCGATTGGGACCCACTGGCGACCGTCCTTCCGACGCCAGCCGTTACGCTTCCAGCCTGGCAGCCATTCCGACGACCCTTTAGCCACATACGAGCTGTCGGTCACAACCTCGACACGGGATCGAGCACGCAGTCTGTTCAGACCTTCGATGACAGCCTGCAGTTCCATCCTGTTGTTTGTTGTCAGCAGTTCTCCGCCGCTGAATTCGGATTCCTTCCCCGATGCAGGATGACGCAGGATGCAGCCCCAACCACCCGGGCCGGGGTTTCCACTGCAGGCACCATCCGTGAACAGTTGCACGAAAGGAAGCTGTACTGTGCCCTCAGACACTGTCATAGATTATTTTTCACGATAGACAATGCGACCACGCTTCAGGTCGTAAGGCGAAACTTCCACTACCACGCGGTCGCCTGGCACAATACGGATGAAGTGCTTCCGCATCTTGCCGGCCACATGTGCCATCACCTGATGGCCGTTCTCCAGTTCGACGCGGAACTGAGTGTTTGCCAGAGCTTCAATGACACTGCCTTCGACCTGAATCGCTTCTTCCTTCGACATTCCGTAGACTTCTTTCAGCCGTATTCTGAGCGGTAAAAAGGGATTTGAGCAGACGCAGAACCGTAATACTGACGAAATTCGGCCCGAAACTCAAGCAGGATCTGACTTTCCGAATCGCAGAAATCCCCCGGGGAAATCCGGTTCGACTGGCCACAGTCCCTGAATTGGGGCAAGTCAAACGCCAAGCCTCGTTCCCAGTGCAGGAAGTCTGGCAAGGGTCTCGGAAGTTGCCCCAGCAGTTTTAAACCTGTGGTTTTTCCTGAGTCATATGTGGGGAAAGCATGCTGCGGTGACTTCTGACTTTGATCCCACATCCGCCGGCCGGCCGTGATTTCCGCCATCAGATCCGTCCGATTTTGGGATCAGCGTCTATAGAAAACGGGCATCTGCCTTCCGGCAAATTGTTAACGCGACGCCCGGCTGGCAAGGCCCCCGACGACATCCAGCACCTGAATGGTCTGCTGCCCACCGTCTCGCTGCTCCCATATCAGGATCGCTCGCTCGCCCTGTTTCCCCGCTGTCAGCACTGGAAATCCCGTTTCCCGCGCTACCAGTTCAGGTCCCGTCGAGCCCGGTTTCTGCAGCATGAGATCGCGAGTTTTTCCCGCTGTCCAGGCAATGGCTGGGCCGCTGGACGCTGCTGCAATCCATGGCTGGTCACCGGGCCCCAATAACTGCTCGGCATCACCTGTTGTGCCCAGATAAATGTTGCCCTCACGTCGCCAAACAGCGACCGGTGTTTTACCCCCGACTGCAGCCAGCATACCGCCATCCATCGGACAGGCGTTCAGTTTCCAGTGATCACGGCCCGCCGGGACAGCCGTTCCAAAGCTGCGGCCACCATCCACTGAACTCATCACAAACATATCTCGATTGCCGTCCAGCGAGTTGCGAAACAACACATGCACACTGCGCCCGTCGATGGTGATTGAGGGATGACAGCACTCGCAGACACTTTTCTGCGGATTCGTATACAGGATGCGATTCGGGCTCCACGTAAGTCCGCCGTCGATTGAGCTTGAACCACAGATCTCAGTTCGCTTGTTTCGCAGATCCAGCCAGATCGTCCACACCACCTCCTGCGGATTTCCAGTAGTCAGTTGTCCGCCGGCCATTGCATGCAGTCCCTCTCGGGCGGACGCCTCAACATCATTCACACGGACGGGACCTGCCCACGTCTCACCACCGTCCTGCGAAGTCCATGAGAGGATATCCCCGTCACGTCCCTTGCCCTGAGGCCCCCCGATGGCTGTGATGATCAACCGGTTTTTCAGGGCCACAATTCTCGGGCCACGACGCATTCCCAGTGACATGTTGGGCACAGCAAATGCCTTCGTTGGCGTTGTGTAGCCGGTGCCGTCATTCCGAGAGCGACAGTACCAGACCTCGTTGCTCTGGCCAAAAACCACGTGCACGGTACCAGCAGGATCGATGGCGGACTGTGGCTGCATTGGGGCTGTGCCCTGCCCTTTCGCGATCACAATCGGATCTGCCGGCACGGGATGGCCAGCGGTTGCGAGTCTATTGAGTGCCACAGTGTGCAGCACAATCACGGCGAGTAATGAAAACTGATGGCCCCGGATCAGTCTGCGCACGGAATTTGTCATGGGAATGCTGCTTTCGCTCTGGGTTCACCGGAATCTGTGAATCCGGGGGGACCTGGTAAACGGTGGGTTTAGGGAGGTTTTTGCCGGGTGTGATGGATATTCAGATTAGTTCGTATTCATCGAATGTAGCTGATTTGATGGATCAATTGAAAGTCGGCCGATGCCAATAAGTATGTGTTGATTGCTGGAGGTAAATGCCCCGAGGCTCGGCATCCTGCGCCGTGACTCTGGTGAATGAGCCCTTTTTCAGAGAAATCCTCAGGAGTTGTTGTATGGGCAGGATCGCATGGAGCTCTGTTTGTTACCCGATCGGACTACTGCTGCTGTTGGGTTCCTGTCAGACAGTCTTTGGACAGCAGGAAGGCGACGATTTGGGAGGCAGGGTGGCATTTGCAGAAGAAGCCACAGGCGCAATTGTGGATATGGAGCCACAACTGACTGATACGGAACAGCGTCTGGTTGAACTGGAAAAAATGGTCAAGGATCTGCAGGCAAAAGCTGCGAAAAAGACGCTTCCTTCGGTGACGATCAACGGTGTATTTCAGGCGGATGCGGGCTGGATCCAGCAGGATGCAGCCAGTCGCCAGAAATATGGTGACATTCAGGATGGAGCAGATTTCCGGCGTGCTCGTCTGTCGGCCAAAGGCAGCGTCACTGAGACGACAAACTACTTTTTCCAGATGGACTTCGGCTTTTTCGGCCGACCGACATTCACCGACGTGTGGGTCGAGCAGACTCAGGTGCCCCTGCTGGGCAACGTCCGTATTGGCCAGTGGAAACAGCCATTCAGTCTGGAGGTCGTCAGTAGTTTCCGCTACACGACCTTTATGGAGCGCAGTTCTCTGTTCCAGCCGTTCACGCCATTTCGGCACATGGGGATCGGCTTCTACGATCATACGGAAGAGCTGGATGCGACGTGGGCCGCCTCAGTGTTTCGCTCGGGGCAGGACCAGTTTGGTGGCACACTGACGGACGATGGTGGCTGGGGCACCGCGGAAAGACTGACGATACTTCCCATGTGGCTGGAAGACGGCCAGCGTTATCTGCATATTGGGGCCGGTCACTTTTTTAATGCGCCGGGTGACGAGACGATCAATTTTCGCACGATTCCTGAGTTCTACATCGGTGCGAATGGTCCGGGTGCAGTGGGAACCAGTGGACAGGCTGTGCCTGGGGGAGCAAATGGTACGCCCTTCTTCCTGGCGACTGGCAACCTGAATGTGTCCTCGTATAACGTGGTTGGTTCTGAACTGCTGTGGGTTGATGGTCCGATCAGTCTGCAGTCTGAAGCGATGGTGACGATGTGTGATTTTCAGGGTCAGTCCTGTGCGTTGCCGGGCGTGTATGCTCAGGCAGGCTGGTTTCTGACGGGCGAACATCGCCCTTATGACCGCAAGCAGGGGACGATTGACCGTGTGATTCCGAAGGAGAATTTTGGTTACAACGCTGCCGGAGGTTCAGGCGCTTGGGAAGTTGCCACTCGCTTTTCGTGGCTGGATCTCAGCGATCACGACATCAAAGGAGGCCAGTTGACGGACTGGACCGCGGGTGTCAACTGGTACTGGAATCCGTACACCAAACTGGTGTTCAACTATGTGCATTCCATGGCAAATGTGTCGGGAAGTCCGCAGAGTCAGACGGATATGTTCGGTCTGCGGGCACAGGTGGATTTCTGAGGTCGGCGTGCTGGGCGAATGATGGTTAAAGTGATGAAAAGCGACGCGTGGTCTGATCACAATACAGAGTGGATTGGAAGTCGGAAGAGTTGGTTGATGGTGATTGAACAGGATAGCGCAGGCATTGGCGATGAAGTATGCCGCAGGTATCTTTTTCGCAAGTGAATCTACGAAGTGAGTATTCGTCCTGGTTGCCGCGGATAACGAGTCGCCGTCGATGCTGACTTCGCGAGTTATCCCACGTTCCATCTTCTTCGCATCCTTCGCCGCGTTGATCGCAGTTTTCAGGCTGTACGCAAAATGAAATGCGTTGTGCTTTTTCTGTGATACAGGTGAGCGAAAATCCTGCGAGGTGCGGCGATTAGAGTTCTGCTGCGAAGTGTTGCTGGTCTCTGTACAAGTATGCCATTTACTGCCGTGCTTCGAGCATCCTGTTGATTGGAGGGGGAGAAGGGCGATTCACCACGGAATATTCGGAAAGGTACGGCAAAACGCAGTGGGGGGATTTTCAACCACGAATGACACGAATCACACGAATGGGGTTGTGCAGGTGATGTGGCCGCGGGGATTGACGGCACGGCGACACAGTCTTCAGGTGTTTGCGTTCAGCGGGGTAGCCGCAAAAGCATAGAGATGCAGGCGTAATCGTGCAAAAAATCGTGCCCAACACACAGGCAAAGCCGCGAAGCGGCGTTAGCAAACAGGAACACGAAATGCGGTTACCGAGCTGGTGCTCGGTGGTCCCAGTTTGAAGTCGACGGGTGAGAGGGGGCAGACTGGAAGTGACCCACAAGAAAAGTATGAACGCGGGAAAAGGAGTTCCTCCACGCTCTTGACTGCTTTGTCTGTACGTTGGCAAACAACAAGCTGTGGTGAAAGAAACATCTGATGGATGCAACCAATCTTTCCTTGATGTCCCGGTTCTGCGTGGACAAATCTTTGTAAACACACGTGGCAATGCAATTTGCAGGTGCGCACATGATTTGGATCAACGCGAAATCATGTGCGCAGTGCAGGTTGCAGTCTGATGAGGTTGGCGAAAAACGCGGGAAATACTGCGTCCATGCGAGGAAAAATACAACCGCTGAGAGGGAATCGACAACATTCATCAGCTTCCGCTAACGGCTCGCCTGTGGGGCTTGAACGCGGCGGACGACACGGGCTGAAGCCCATGCTGCGACCACGGAGCACCAGCTCGGTGACGATGCTGATGCTC
>CAXBSH010000044.1:0-24285 GCA_963977705.1 uncultured Planctomycetaceae bacterium | reverse complement strand
GTTGAGCAGTCTGTGCTGCAGTCGCTGACGGATCATCGAGACGCCAGCTGGCAGATTGCTCAGAAGATCTGGCAGGCAGCGGAACCTGGCTATCAGGAAACCGTGTCTTCACAGCTGCTGGCTGACGCGGCTGAAGCGGCCGGGCTTAAAGTCACTCGCGAAGTCGCCGGGATTCCTACGGCATTCACCGCTGAGTTCGGCAGCGGACACCCTGTCATCGGAATTCTTGGCGAATATGACGCCCTGCCGGGACTGTCGCAGCAGGCCCAGCCGGAACGTCTGCCGCGTGCCGATGAACACAACTGGGGACATGCCTGTGGTCATCACCTGTTCGGAACCGCATCCCTGTCAGCCGCTATTGCTGTTGCCGATCAGATTCGCAGTGGCAAACTGCCGGGCACGGTACGTTTCTATGGATGTCCGGCGGAAGAAGGAGGCTCGGGCAAGGTCTTCATGGTTCAGGCTGGCCTGTTCAACGACTGTGATGCCGTACTGCACTGGCACCCAGGTTCGCGCAATGCTGCCGGGGATCGTTCCAGTCTTGCTCGCATCGCCGTGAAGTTTCAGTTCGAAGGTCGTACGGCACACGCGGCCTCGGCACCACATCTCGGCAGGTCCGCACTGGACGCTGTGGAACTGACCGCACATGCTTCCGAACTGATGCGTGAACACACCCCCGACAATACTCGCATTCACCATGTCATCACCAGTGGCGGTGAGGCTCCGAATGTCGTGCCACCGTTCGCTGAAATTTACTATTACATTCGTCATCCGGAAGGACGCTATCTGAAACCGCTGTATGACAGACTCGAACTGTGTGCTCGCGCAGGAGCACTGGCCACAGAAACGCAACTGCGAATTCGCTACGAAGGTGGCATTCGGGAAATCATGCCCAACAGCACACTGACCAGCATCGTGCGGCGACGTCTGCAGACCCAGAATGATCTGCAATGGACCGACGCCGAACAGCAGTTTGCCGCTCGCATTCAGCAGACACTGGATACCAAAGACGGCCTTGAGGCACTGCAGACCGTGGACGACGTGGACAACACCATCGGCAAGGGATCAACCGATGTCGGTGACATTTCGTGGGTCGTTCCCACGACTGGATTTACGACAGTTTGCTGGGTCCCGGGCACACCGGCACATTCATGGCAGGCCGTGGCGGCTGGTGGCATGACAATCGGCGAAAAGGGTATGCATCTGGCGGCCCGCACGCTGGCATTGACCGCCGTGGATCTGTTTCGCAGCCCGGCGGTCCTGAAGCAGGCTGCTGCAGAACTGCAGCAAAGGCTGGGAACTGAAAAATACGAATCTCTGATGCTGCCCGGCCAGAAGCCACCGCTGGACTACCGAAACCCGCCAAAAGCGGGGGCTCCGGCTACCCCCTGATGTTTCTGCCGATCACCGCTCTCCGGATTCCCGATTTTTACTCCGCCAGTCGCAGTGGAAAATGAAGGAATTCGAGTAGACTATCGGGCTCAGAAACCCCGGATCTTCTTTGCTGCCTGCGGCTGGCCTCATGAAAACACTCAGTATCGTTCATCACCCGCATCCTGCACTGCGTCGCAAGTGCCGCGAGCTCAAAAAAATTGACGCCGAGCTGCGGGACATGGTGAAACAGATGTTTTCGCTGATGTATGAAGCTCGCGGTGTGGGACTGGCGGCCAATCAATGCGGTCTCCCGTACCGTCTGTTTGTGATCAATCCGGAAGGTGATCCGGCGTGCAGTGACGAGGAAATGGTGTTCATCAATCCGCGAATCACTCGACGGCGGGGTGCTGCCGATGGTGAAGAAGGCTGCCTCAGTCTTCCTGAGATGTACGCCCCGGTGCCTCGCGCTGCTCAAATCGTCGTCGATGCCTTTGACCTGACGGGACAGCCGTTCGAACTGGAAATGGAAGATTTTCCGGCTCGCGTTGTGCAGCACGAATTCGATCATCTCGAAGGGCTGATGTTCACAGACCGCATCAGTGCCACCGAACTGACCAAACTTCAACTGCAGCTTGCTGATCTTGAACGACAGTTCACAGCGCAGCAGAAGGAAGGACAGATCCCGACTCTCGAACAACTGAATGCGGAACTTGACCAACTGGAACGAGCCCGCACCTGACAGTCGTTTGCTGCCAGTCTGCCCATCACAATGCTGATCAGGATTTCGGAAACACACATTCATTTACAGAAGGCGTCCCGCAATGTCGCGATCCATTTTTGACCTCACTGGTGATGTTGCCGTCGTGCTGGGTGGCACAGGTGTACTGGGTGGTGGCATGGCGTCCGCACTGGCTGCAGCCGGGGCCTCAGTGGCCGTCGTGGGACGCAGTGCTGAGCGTGGTCAGGAGCGAGTTCGACAGATTGAAGCAGCCGGAGGGCGGGCTCTGTTTGTCTCAGCGGACGCACTGGATTCCGCCTCATTGACTGCCGCTCGTGACGAAATCGCCAGTCGTCTCGGTTCCACCACGATCCTGATCTCTGCTGCTGGCGGAAACCGACCTGACGCCACGCTGCCTCCGGGCAGCAACTTCTGCCGCCTGTCCCGCGATGCATGGAATGGTGTCTTTGATCTGAACCTTGTTGGTGGTGCGCTGCTGCCTGCTCAGGTTTTCGGTGAAACAATGGTGGCTCAGAAGAAGGGCAGCATTATCAATATCGCCTCCATGGCCGGCATGATTCCGCTGTCCCGAGTTGTGGCCTATTCCGCGGCTAAGGCAGCTGTGATCAATTTCACCAAATTCCTTGCTCGCGAATGGGCTACTCAGGGTGTCCGAGTGAATGCCATCAGCCCCGGATTCTTTCCGGCTGACCAGAATCGTGCTCTGCTGTTCCGCGAGGACGGCAGTTACACCGAACGAGGTGCTCAGATTATCGGCCACACACCAATGGCCCGATTTGGTGAAGCACACGAGCTGGCCGGAGCGGTCATCTGGCTGGCCTCACACGCCGCCTCCTCGTTCGTCACAGGTCAGAACATCGTCGTGGACGGCGGATTCTCCTCCACAACCATCTGACAGCTCAGAATGACTTATTGACTTACTGGTGCAGGAGCACCAGCAGAAACTCAGGGAGGATCGTCCGGAACATCTGCGGTACGATCATGGCAGCCACAACAGCAGTCCGAATACTTCGCTCCATTCCCGTCAGTCACGAAGCCAGTGAATCACTGCGTGCCGCGATTCCTGCGGGGAATCTGAAGGCATTCGCTCGCGAGTTTCTCGACCTGCTGGAAAAACCAGCTCGACGTCTCCGCAAATTGCAGGGCGACGACACAACAGCTGCCTGGTCTGCGGCCGACGAGGGTCTGTCCGGTCGTGAACGAACACTGGCCGCGGGACTGGATCAGTTCTGGGCAGCACATCGATCCGGAAAACACCGCTCAAAAACTCGACGCGCCGTCCAGCAGTTGCTGGCAGAGTGGTCTGGCTCCCTGCGGCAGGCACCGCGAGCGTGGGAAGCACTGGCAGTATCAGAGTTCCTGTTGTTGCACGGTGACATTCCTGAACCGGCGACGTTTGCCGCCTGCATTGCCGTGCTGGCTCGGTTGAAGTCGGCCCCGTTCGAAGCTGCCGGTCCTGCTGGAACGCTGTCACCACAGGCCATGGTCAGTACCGCCAGTCTCAGTGAAGCGTCATTGATCGTCGCTCTTCTGCTCAGTCCGCTCGGGGATCATCAACTGCTGCTGGAAAGTGGTGAAAGCGGTCTGCGGCAGGCGCTTCAGCAGACCACTGACGAAGACGGGCGACCGCATGGCAGCCTGCTGACACTGCTCCCCGGTTTCCTGACAGTACTGGCTCGGCCGACAGCGTGGGCCGCAGCATTTCGTCACTCCCTGTGGGGTTCTGAACTGCAGCAGCGAATCAGCGGACTGACGACGTCGGCGGCCATGCTGGCTGCGCCGCTGCAGCCAGCCACCGAGACTGACATCCCGACTTGTCGATTGTCAGTGGCCAGTCCCCTGCTGCTGTTGACAAAATCGCTGCTTCCGCCGCAGGCCGGCCGGCTGCAGAAACTGCTCGTAAAACTGCAGCGTCCGGTAAAGAAGATTCGCAACATCAAACCGTGGAAGGTGGCCCCTGCAGCCGAGACCTCAGCTGAACAGGAAGCTGACCATTCTGCGTCAGCAGAAACACTGCAGCCGGCGTGGCAGTCAGACGCCGCCTGCTGTGCCGTACTGCGTTCTTCAGCGGACCCGGATGCCGACATCATCAGCGTTGACTGGCACGCCGGACAGATTCAGCTGCAGGCATATACCGCCGGAACACTACTGCTGTCGGGGCCGTGGCACTGGTCAGCCCGCCTGAATGACGCCCCGGAAAATGGCCCGGTCGCCTGGAAATGCAGCTGCTGGTTCGACGATCCGGAATGTGTGTTTATTGAACTGGAGGGCGAACAGAGTGGTGCGGTGAAATGCGTTCGCCAGATCATGCTGGCCCGCCGCGAACGATTCGCCATCTTCACCGACACCGTTTCAACGGGCAGCGAACAGCCGCGAGTCCAACTGACGACGGCCCTGCCGTTTGCTGAGGGCGTGATGGCGGTACCAGATACAGTAACTCGCGAGCTGCAGTTCTCACGCGGTCCTGCCACCATCCGCGCTCTGCCACTCTGGCTGGACGATGACCGTCTGCAGCATCCATTCGGCAGCTGTGCGGTTCATGACGGACAGCTGGAAATGACAGCACCTGGCAACGGAGGCACCTGCCTGCCGTTGGCTCTGGACTGGAATCCTCGACGCAGTGATCGCCCAGCCGACTGGGCTCGACTGATGGTCACGGAAAACCGCCGACACTGCGGATCTCATGAAGCAGCCGGTTTTCGGGTACGCGTTGGGGACTTTCAGGTGCTGTTGTACCGCAGTCTGCAGAATCCTGGGCAGGCACGAGCCGTTCTGGGGCTGCACACATGGGACGAGTCCGTCTATACTCGTGTTCCCGGCCGTGAAACCCCCATGGAAGGACTCGTGGAAGTCGAATCACCCGAATAATCACCTGCTCGGAAAGTCGCAAGCATGAAATCCCTGCCAGTACTGCTGCTGACCTGTCTTGCCATGATGCCCTGTGGATTATCCCTGCAGGCGGACGATCCGTCGCCGCCGGCAGGCATGAAGCTTGTCTACAGCCACGATTTTGAAGATCGCAGCCTGACTCGCTACGAGCCCACTGATACCAGCGCATGGCAGCTTACGGAACAGAATGGCAATCACGCTGCAGCACTGATCAAACGCAACAGCGACTTCAAACCCAAATATCGTTCGCCATTCAATCGAACTCTGATCCGCGATCTGCAGCTGTCCACCTTTGTCATGGACATCCGACTGCAGTCCACCATTCCGGACTATGGTCATCGCGATCTGTGCCTGTTCTTCGGCTGGCAGAACGACGAGCACCTTTACTACGTGCATTTCGGTAAACAAACGGATGATCACGCCAATCAGATCTTTATCGTCAATAATGAACCACGAAAGAAGATTTCAGCTCGCACCACCAGTGGTACTCCGTGGACCGATAACTGGCATCGTGCTCGGATTGCACGCAACGCAGAGACGGGAGAAATCAAAGTCTATTTCGACGACATGCAGAATCCTGTTATGACGGCGATTGACAAAACCTTCGACAAAGGGCGACTCGGCTTCGGTTCCTTTGATGACATCGGAAACTTCGACGATATCCGTATTTACGCCCCCTGATCCTGTCGGCACAGCCATGATTGCAATCAGCAACCTGCAGTTTGCCTGGACTGATGGCCCATTTCGGCTGCAGATACCGCAGCTTTCCATCGGTGCGGGCGAGGCCGTTGTTGTGGCAGGTCCCAGTGGCTGCGGCAAGACCACACTGCTGAATCTGATCAGTGGCATCCTGTCACCGGCTGCAGGCAATGTCGACGTGGCCGGTACCTCAATCAGCAGCCTGCCCGACGCCGCGCGGCGTCTGTTTCGGCTGCGGCACATCGGACTCGTATTCCAGGACTTTCAGCTGCTCGATTATCTCGACGTGCTCGGAAATGTGCTGCTGCCGTGTCGCATTCAGCCTGCCGTGCGTCTGACGGCAGAACTGCGTGAGCGTGGGTTGACTCTGCTGCAGCAGGTCGGACTGGAAAAACTTGCGCAACGTCCCGTGACCAGATTGTCTCAGGGCGAACGTCAGCGTGTGGCTCTCTGCCGCGCACTGCTGCTTCAGCCTCAGCTGCTGCTGGCTGATGAGCCCACAGGCAATCTGGACCCCGAAAACTCACGACGCATGGTCGATCTGCTGCTGCAGGAAGCCCGTCGCAGTCAGGCAACCCTTGTGATGGTCACCCACGACCACTCACTGCTGCCACTGTTTGACCGCACCCTCCCCTTCCAGCAGTTTCTCGCACGAACACCCACCGTCACTGACGGGGGTGTGGCGTGAACAACGCGTTTTATCTGGCGATTCGCTCGCTGTGGTGGCATCGTGGCAGATCACTGGCCGTCATCTTCAGCCTCGCAGTCATTCTCTGGCTGCCGGCCACCCTGCGAATCAGTCTCAATCAGTTTCGCAGTGAAATCTCGGCCCGTGCAGATGCCACGCCACTGATCATCGGCGCTCCCGGAAGCCGCATCGATCTGGTGATGCACGGACTTTACTTCCGCTCACAACCGGCAGCCTCGGTCACGATGGCCGAACAGGGGTTGGCCGCTGAAGTAACCGGGATTACCGCAATTCCCCTGCATGTGAGATTCACCACACGTTCGCAGCCCGGAGTCGACGGCGCCCCCATCATCGGTACGACTCCGGAATACTACACGTTTCGACAGCTCACACCGCAGGCCGGAGAGCTGCCGGCACTGCTTGGTGAATGCGTTCTGGGCGCCGACTATGCGGAACGCAGTGGGCTGCGTGCCGGGGACACCATACTCTCGGCCCCCCGAAATGCACTGGATCTCGCCGGCGATTATCCGCTGCAGATGCTGATCACAGGAGTGCTGGCCAGAACGTTTTCACCTGACGATGACGCCGTCTTCACAGATCTGCGAACGGCGTGGGTGATCGAGGGAATCGGACATGGACACCAGACAGTGGATCGGACAACCGATTCCAGTCTGCTGCTGCAGAACTCACGCGACGGTGCGGCAGCAGTTACCGCGGGTATCGGTGTCCTGCCGTATCTTGAAATCACGGACGAAAACCGCGACTCGTTCCACTTTCACGGAGAGCCAGCCACATTTCCGCTGACCGCGATTCTGGCGGTTCCCGGCAGTGAACGTGATCGCCTGCGACTGCTCGGCCGCTTCAGCGGCAGCCGTCAACTGCAGTGCATCACACCATCACAGGTGATTGCCGAACTTCTCAGTATCGTGTTCCGTATCGAACAGCTCGTCCTGCTGTTCACCCTGATTGCCGCCACTGCCGCGCTGCTGCTGCTGACACTCGTCATCAATCTGTCACTGAAGCTGCGAGCTGCTGAAATGCAGACGATGTTCCGACTGGGCTGCAGTCGTCTGACCATTCTCTGCCTGCAGTCAGCAGAAGTCCTGCTTCTGCTGCTGATCGCCTCCGGGCTGGCACTCATCGGAGGACTGCTGATTCGAGGCAGCGTTGCAGCCATGCTGCAGCGACTGTTGCTCTGAACATGACTGCCCGCTCAGCAGCTGGCAATTCGATTGGGCAGTCGAATACGATTGAAGCGATGCCCCGTCGCGTCGTAAAACAGCAGTTCGTTGACTGATTCGGCCCACACGGCAGCCAATCGGACTGAGCGTGGACCATGCAGCAGAAACTGCACTCCGCAACGTCGCCCCCCCTGCTGAATCTCCAGTTCCGTCATCGGAAACTGGTACTCCAGAAGATTCTCTCGACGACAAAGCAGCACATGCACAAAGTGCCTGAGCTGCTCCAGAGTCCGTATGTCAAACAGATTCTCAGTGTGCTGAACCGCATCGGCGGAGAGAGGCATGCAGGATGTTCCCTTGCAGTCAGTGTCTGACCTGGCATCCATTCCCAGTAAGCCGCAGATCAGGAAACACCGGCAGATTTTTCCGATTCTTCCTGAAGGCACAGGATGTATCGGTTCGGGTTTTCATAAACCTTGCCAGATCCGCAGCCACTACGCGCAGCCGCCAGCACCCCACTAACCGCTACAGGCTCTCAGAGTGTTTCAGTTGCGATCACTACTGCTTTCACCCTCACTGCCTTCCGATTCTGCAGGCGGCGCCGCATTCATCTTCGCTCGAATCTCAGCGATCACTGCAGGCAGGTAAAGAATGCCCGAATAATGATCCGCAGCCATTTCAATATGATGCCCGGCAGGCAGACTGGCTGCCTGAGCGAGCGCCAGCGAGCAGGCCGGCGGAACAACGTCATCATAACGACCACTGTACAGCCACGTACCGGTCGGACGCAGCCGATGTGCCACTCGCAGAGGTTCCACAGGTCGAGCCAGCTCCCGAATCTGATCCGGCTTCACACCAAGTGCCTCCAGACGCTTGCGCACCTGCGCCGCATCCTTCTGCCCCTTTAACACCACATCATGCAGATTCCCACCCGCCAGCAGAATAAACACCCGATCAAAACCAGCGTCCAGTCCAGCCGCCGTGGAAGTCACAAAGCCACCAAGACTGGTCCCCTGAACCCCGAACACCTCCCCCGTAATCAACGGCAGGCTGGCAGCGGCATCCCGCGCTCGGCGTACATCAGCAACCGCCTGCTTCAGACCATCCAGCATCTTCTCGGCACGATCCGAATCCGGCGTTCTGCGAGCACCATAACCCGGCAGATGAATCAGAAAGGTATGTAGTCCCTGAGCATTCAAGCCGCGAGCAAAGATTCGGCCCACCGTCATGCCACGGCCGGATTCATGCACCACAATCACACAGTCCGCTGCACACGGTCGACGATCCTTGTCACGCGCTGCATACCACTCCATCGATACCAGATCATTCACCGCATTGCCCGAAGCAACCGGCGATGGAAATCGTACCAGCAGATCACCCTCGTTTTCCCGAGGCGTCTCAAGCCGCACTTCGAAATCCCCCGGTTTCCAGCGCAGCCCCTGCAGACATTGTTCCGTATCATCCTTCGCATCCGCAGTCGTATCAAGCGTATCTCGAGCCTGAAATACAGCCCCTGCGCGCGGTAACTCCGGTTCACTTGCCCCAAACGCAGCAGGTACAGACTGGGCCAGCAGCCCCCACAACAGCAGACACAGCAGCCGCAAACCGCAGCAGCCAGAGATACCCCGCAAGACTCCTGTCATGGCTTTGAATTCTCCTCCGGAGGACCTTTCGCACTGCCAATTCGACGCTCTGTACCGTTCAGGATCCGCACCACATTCGAGCGATGTCGCCATAAAATAGTGGCTGGCACAATCACCGAAAAAATCGTCAGCGGCAGTCGATTCATCGACCATGCCGCCAGACCCGACTTCTGCAGATGGAATATCAGGAATGCAAGGGCAGCCAGAATCGAGGACAGCGATACCATTCGCGAAAACAGCAGCGATACAGCAAAAGTCAGCAGCGCCACGGCACTGTGCAGCGGCGCCACCACCAGCACAACACCCATCGCTGTCGCCACGCCCTTACCACCACTCAAACGCAGCCACACCGGATACATATGCCCCAGAATAGCCGATAAACCGGCCAGCACCGGAGCCAGTTGCGTCGGATCATCCAGCCCGGACCGCCGCATCACCCACGCTGTTCCAAGTACCGGAAGCATCCCCTTCAACGCGTCCAGCACCAGCACAACAACACCAGCTCGCCAGCCCAGAACTCGCCAGACATTCGTCGTGCCGATGTTCCCACTGCCATGACGACGGATGTCATCACCCAGCAACAGCCGCCCGGCCAGATAACCAAACGGTATCCCGCCAATCACGAAGGCCGCCACACTGCACAATGCGATTACAAGAAACATAGTCACTGCTCGCCCGTTCGCAAATCAATCACCAGACCAGAGTCAGACGAACGACCGCTTCCCGGGCTCCCGCCGGCAACTGAATCAGAAGCTCGTCCTGATCACCAATGCGGCGAACAATTGCCAAACCCTTCTCAACCTGCACCCGCACCCCATTCCACAAAAACCCACCATCCACCTGCTCAATTCGCCCGGTCGCCACACGCACCCAGAGATCGTTCAGGCCAGCCTCTGACTTCAGCTGCAGAGTCCGACGCAGTCCGTTATCAGGCTCGTGCAGAATCGGCTCCAGACGGTCCTCCACCTGGACCCCACTCCACTCATAACGGAACGCCGGTACCCCGGCTGCATTCAACTGATAACCGCGGAACTGAAATCCCGCTTCCCGCGGGTTTCCACCCGGCCACACCGCATCCAGAGACGACAGTTTCGCCAGCGGAGGACCAGCAGGCAGCGTCATCACGTGGTCACCCAGCGGCGACTGATTGCCCGGACCACGATCCACCCAGTGCTTCGCCGCATCAATAAATGCTCCATGCCAGATCAGACGGACTGTCATGTGCTCCGCATCCCACGCAAAATGCACCCGCTCAGGAAATCCCACCGCGATTCCTCGCGGCGACAGACCTTCCAGAAAGTTCCGATAAATCAACGGACGCCCGGCAGGCTTCAGCTCGATCGCCTGCCGCTCCAGTCCCGATGGAATCTTCGCTCGCCGTCCATCCAGCAGGTAACGCCAGATCGCTTCAATCTGCTGATCAGGCTTACCCTCAAGAACTGCCGGAACAACAGATCGACCACCCGGCCACGCAGCCGGCATACGAGTCCCCGGACGATATTGCTGCGGGTCGGCAAGATAACGATGGAACCAGTCACGCCGCAGTCGACGCGTCATCGTGGTCATATCCAGAGACTGCAAACCTGTCGCTGCATAGGAATCAAAACGATGGCACTTGATACACGACAGAGCCTGATCTCCCACCAGCTGCCTCGCATCTGCCTTGACCCGATGCTCCGGAGCCTCAAAGACCACCTCAGGCACCACCGGGCCCCGATCCACAGCCGATAATCGCGGTGCCAGATAATCGGCATGCGCACTGCCAAATCGCGGCATTCTCGTCGCCATGTACGGCCGATCCTTTGCCCCCTCGGCCAATACTGTCTTGATCCACTCCTCATTCAGCTTGTCACCCGCTCCCGTTAATGCCGGAGGAATGCGGCCTTCGTCACCCATCTCCGGGATGGAACCGGAAAACACATGATTCAAAGACTCGGTAACACCCCCCAGATCTGATCGGGAATGACAGGCAAAACAATTCAGGGACAACATCGCCTGCTGCACTTCAGAGGCAGGTGCGGTCTGTGGCAGAGCCCCTGCAGCCGCTGATACTGCAGCCTGCAGATCCGCACGCTGCTGATCGCTCAAGGCAAAGACCGGCAGACCGGCCGGCACATCACCCGACAGACATCCCCCAGTTGCATTCAACTTCGAAAACTCACGAGCTCGAGTCGCTGCCACAATCAGATTGTCACCTTCACCATGCTGATGACATGCGGCACAACCCAGTTTCGCAAAATGTGATCGCCCGGCAGCGATCAATTCTGCCGATGGAGCCACCGCATCTGTGGCCTTCGGCTGCGGTGCTTCTCGAGTGAGAGTGGTCAGGGCAGACAGGGGTTGCCGCGAAAGACCAGGCCCCTCGATCTCAACACTCAGCTCTTCACCACCTCCCTGCTCAAAGTACTCCACCACCAGCGCATGACTGCCAGCAGTCAACTGCACAGTCCCACTGCGACCCACTGGCGGGTGAATCCCATCATTGTTCACGACTTCCCGCTCGCCAATCAGAACACGCGAACCATCATCCGACGTCACATGCACACGATACTCACCCGCTCGCGGAATCTGCACATAACCCAGAAACCGCAGAGCAAAATCGTTTTGTCGAGCACCAATACCGGCAGAAAAATCGGTCGTCGTCCCCTTCGACACAGCCTTCAAGGCACTGAAATCCGGCAGCTTGTCCCAACTGCCCTCAAAATACTCATACTCAATGTTCGCCTCCACCTGCACCTTCCGCAGCAGATAACTGGCGACATCCCGAGACTCCTCAGGGGAAAGATTCAACGAAGGCATCCGGCCACCAGGACGCACCAGATGCGGCTCACGCAGAAACTGCATCAACCCGGCCAGTGAATACTTTTCTTCCAGACGCCCCAGCGGCATCAGAAAATCTGACTGAGTCGCAGCGGTCTTTGCTGACTTTGCCACTGCATCCGGATCATCCTCGTCCTCCTCATCTGCCGGCGGTGCCAGACCGCGCCGCAACGCATCAATCACCTCAGCACTGCGCTGATCACCGTGGCAGGCAGCACAGCCCACCCGATGAAACAGATCCTCGCCGCGGCGGACGGCATCAGCTGAGATCGCCATCGCTCGCCAGCCACCACCCGCCGTCAGAAATGCCGTCAAAGCATCCAGGACCGCAGGATCAGATGCCGCGGTGTGCAGCCGAGGCATCACGGTGCCTGGCTTCACCTGCTGTGGATTCTGCAGAAACTGACGAACATGTGCCGGATTCAAACGCTGAGCAGCAGCGGTCAGAATCGGTGCCTGACGAGGCTGTACCGTCAGACCCGCATAGGATCCGTGACACGACTGACAATTCAGTTCACTGATCAACAGCCGTCCTGCCTGCTCAGATGTCAGATGCTCTGCACGAAATCTCTGCCATGCAGGCACAACACTGACAGCCTCTTCAGCCTTCACTGACAGGCACTGGACAGTCAATAAGGCACCACCTGCCACCAACCACAGCACGCCGGCACGACACAGCGTCTTTAACCGTTCCATAAACGCAACTTCACCTGAAAGCTCGGGAAATCAGACACGCCCGCAACAGCAACCGAAACGGCAGGCAGCGCAGCACGAATCATGAAATGCTGCGTCTGCAAACGCAACCGTCCGGCCTTCAACTGACGAATTCCGCCGCAACTCGTACACCCACCTCACCCACGAATCCTTGAATTTCCCGCTGCAGTTCGGACAATTCCCCGCACTCCACAGGTCACTCCTCCAACCAGGTCAGCCAGCTCACCAATGCAAGCCGAACAGTTTCTGCAACTGCTCAGGCAGTCGCTTAACGACTACCAGCTCACCCGCTCGGAAAAGACAGACCTGAAAAGCTGGCTGGAGTCTGCAGGACCGGAACCGCCGGTCATCTCGCAACTGCGAAATGCAGCCTTCGATCTGGCCCGCACAGCCATCAGCTCCCAGCCCGCAGAAGGTCCCTCCATTCTGGCATGGCTTGAAGATGTCGTCAGACTGCTGCATCCCCAGCAGACGGCATCCACAGATCTCTACGCTCGCGCCTGGTTCAGCCCACAGGATGACTGCCCACGCGAAATCTGCTCGATCATCTCCACAGCCCGTCACTCCATCGACCTGTGCGTCTTCACCATCACAGACGATCGACTGACGTCAGCCGTCATCGCCGCCCACCAGCGAGGTATCCGAATTCGCATCATCACCGACAACGAGAAAACAGCCGATCCGGGCTCCGATGCCCAGCGATTTCAGGACGCCGGGATTCCCCTGCGGATCGATCACACACAATGGCATATGCATCACAAATACGCCATTTTTGACCGCGTGATGCTGCTGAACGGCAGCTACAACTGGACCCGCGGAGCGGCGGAAAACAACGAAGAAAACTTTCTCGTCCTGAATCACCAACCACTGGTCAGTCGCTACCAGGAACAGTTTGAACTGCTCTGGGAAAAACTGGCTGCGTTTGCAGGCTCCTGAATCAACGCAGTCGCCAGAGCAGCCACTCAGTCCCTGTCCGCAGTATCGGCACGATCAGATTCCCCGTCTGCCGGTCGCTCATCAGTTTCGACACCCCCGGCGTCCTGCAGATCCCCCGTCAGCTCAGCCAGCAGGCTGGTCGCAAAAGTGCCGGACGGCAATGAGAATGACAGCTTCATTGCCCCATCGACCGCCTCCACCACCACCTGCTCAGGGAACTCCAGCATCCGCCTGCGCGCACCCGATGTCAGTTTCGCAAATCGCGCAAACACTCCAGCATGCAGCCCCAGTAACTGCATCGCTGACTGCTCCTGCAACAGTACATCACCTGATGCGACAGTCATCTCAGGACCGGGCATCGGGCCAGCCGGCAGAAAGTCGGTCCCTGGCTGACCTGGAGGCAACACAAACGGTTTGATGCCGCCTCGCCGAATCACCACATCGCCCACCTGCGGAATGCCGGCCGTACCAGACTCAACTCGCGCTGCTGTCGTCAGATTGAAGACCGCACTCTGAACAGCACTCAACGATAACCTCTTCAGAGTCCGAGACTGATCCTCAGGCCAGTAATCCCGAGGCAACCGCCCCTGCAGCAGACGCAGTCCATCATTCAGTGTTCGGCCATCACGACCAAATCGCTGCGGACCATAGTAATTCGGGAAACCCTCTGCCTGCAGCAACTGCAGCCGCTCACGAACCACAACACAATCTGCCTCCGCAAAGCCCTGCGGCCCCCGCAGAGTAATAATGAAGCGATTGCCCTTCAAATGCCCGGTCTTCAGCTTGTTGCGATGCAACGTCACTGACAGGACCTTCAACTGCGGCAGATTGATCGCAGCCGCCGCTTCCGCACAACGTCCCGGAACCGAAACGAACTGGCGAGTGACAGCCCAGCGATCCTTCTGACCAGCCAGCCCAATCTCACCACCCCGAATTCGCAGCTCACGCGACAACAGGCTGATCATCTGCGGTGACGACAGGCCACGCTTCTCCAGCCAGAGCCACGCATGCTCACCCTCACCCGTCAATGTGTACGAAGGCACCTCCTCCACCTGAAAATCATCGTCCACTGATCGCATGATCGCCACAGGCAGCACAGGATCCCGCATCCGCGGCGGGTTGATAATTCGAGCAATTGTCTGTTCCGGAACCGGCATCTCTGTCCTGCCTGAAAATCCTGACCTGCACCCGCGAATCACACCCCGCAGGCCCTGACGGCAAATACTGTCTGTCACTCAGTCACTCAGTCACGTGAACCCGGAGTCACCCGGAACGAAAGTTCCTTGCCGTCCCGAGTCACCACAATCTCAGTCTCCTGACCGGATTTCAGCGACTCAATCGCATACGTGTAATCATAAATGTTCTCAATCTTCTTACCGGCCAGCTTGACGATCACGTCGCCACCCTTCACTCCCGATTTCTCTGCCGGTCCACCCTTGGCCACTCCCGACAACAGCACCCCTGCCAGATCCGATTGAGCATAATCGGGGACCGTCCCCAGCCATGCTCGCAGAGCCGCTCGGCGCTGCCCCTCTGCCGGACGCTCCTGGGCCGCATACTGCGGCGGACGCTCCGCTGAAATCAACTGCCGGCAAACCAGACTCATCAGTCGAGCGATCTTCGAGATGCCCTCGTAGTTCAGCTTCTCCGGAGTATCACGAGGCGTATGGTACTCGCCATGATTACCTGTGAAGGCTGACAGAATCGGCACGCCATGCAGAAAGAACACACTGGCATCCGTCGGCAGATAACTGTCATTCTGCAGCGACACTGACAAACCCAGTGGCACATTGGCACGCTCCACCAGACTCTGCCACGCCGGCGATGAACCAATCCCCTGCAACACCAGCTTCTCCTGAAGTCGCCCTACCATGTCCATATTCAGACAGGCTGCTATGTACAGATTCAGACCACCCGTGTTCGGACCACTCAACGGATCCTCAGCAGGCTTCTCTGCAGACGCACCACCAGGTCCGTCAGCACTGTCCGCACGAGGCTGCTTCTCTCCAGGTGCCCCCTCGCCTTCAGCCGCTGCTGCATGCTTCGAAAACAGCGTCTCCAGAGTCTTCACATAATGACCGGAACCCAATAACCCCAGCTCTTCACCCGACCACGCCGCAAAAACAATGTCCCGGCTGCCAGTCAGCTGACCAGCCTGCTTCGCATTCGCCAGCGCCTCTGCCATCTGCATCAATGCCGCCACACCGGAAGCATTGTCGTCAGCACCAAAATGGATGCCCGCACGCTCGTCATCACGAGCCAGCGAATTCCCGTTGGCACCCGTTCCCAGATGGTCAATATGTGCACCCACAACCACAACCTGACCAGCCTGCTCAGTGTTCACCTGCAGACGCCCAAGAACATTCCGCCCCTTCTTCTTCTCATGCACAATATCCACCGCAGCCTCGAACACCGCGTCCTTCAGCGGATATCCAATCGCCGGAACACCACTGTCCAGCTTCTCCTGAACTGTCCGCAGATCCTTGCCCGCCGCACTGAACAGGTACTGAGCAGCCTCGTCCGACAGACTGACAACCGGCAACCCGGCACCCGCCAGAGAACCATCAAACTGCAGCGGCACCAGCTGATCCCTCACTCCCGCTGTCGGACCACTGACAATAATCAGACCTTTGGCACCCAGATCCCGAGCCTGCATCGCCTTGAATCGCAGACTGGAAAACCGGCCGAAATGCTGTCGCTGTTCCGGAGTCAGCTTTTCCGGCATGAATCGGAACGCCAGCACCCATTTGTCCTTGACATCAAGGTGCACGTATGAGTCGTACTCTTCCTGCCCGTCCGCTGCCGGAACACGCAGGCCATAGCCCGCAAACACCACGTCGCCCCGCTGCAGTTCCGTATTGGCAGAAAACGCTGCCGGCTGCCAATCCTTCTTTAACTCCAGAGCATGCCCGGCTGCTGTCGCCGAATTTTTCTGCCCGGCCGAAACACCACTCGTGAACTCAAACTCCTGAAACCACGAACCGTCATCCCCCGCCGGCTCCAGACCCAGAGTTTCAAAATGCAGAGCCACATAGTTGGTCGCCAGTTGTTCGCCCCTGGTTCCAGTCAATCGACCACCCAGCTGCGGACGACACAGATACTCGACATGCCGCACCGCATCAGCCGGAGCAAAATCACCCCGCCCCTCGGCACCCGCGGCCATCACCCGATCCGGCCCCGTCTTCGCTGCAACTGCCGAACCAGCACTTAATCCCAGCAACTCAAGGGCCTGAGCATGGTTCCAGTCGGCCATGAAGATCTGCGACTGACCACTGACTGTACGACCAGCCGTCCACGCCAGCTGACTGCCGTCCGGACTGAAAACAGGCAGACCATCGAAGCCCGGAGTATGAGTGACGCGCACCGGCTCGTGCTGCGCTTCAGCATCCACCAGATACAATTCAAAGTTGGCAAATCCATGCCGATTTGTTGTGAAGATCAGATACCGACCACTGGGATGAAAATACGGAGCCCACGACATGGCACCCAGCTTCGTCAGCTGACGCTGATCGCTGCCGTCAATATTCATCGTCATCACTTCTGCCGTAGCTCCGTTCTCAGCAAAACGACGCCAGCAGATCCGCTTGCCGTCCGGACTGAAGAACGGTCCGCCATCATATCCCGGAGTTGTTGTCAGGCGACGAACATTCGAGCCATCTGCGTTCATCAGATAAATCTCGTTGGCCCACGCCGGATCCAGCTCAAAGGCCTTCTGCTGCTCTGCTGTCAACTGCTGCTCATAGGCCGATCGATTCGAGGCAAAGGCGATCAGACTGCCATCCGGTGACCACGAACCCTCGGCATCATAGCCCTTTTCACGAGTCAGGGGGCGGTAAGTACGGCCCGCCAGATCATACTCGTAAATGTCATAAAACAGGTCATAGTCCCACGCATAACGCCGCTCCTTGCCGGAAGCCCGCTGCTCCAGCTCCTGCTGCTGCTCAAGCTTCGCATCCGGGTCCTCCTGAGTCGAAGCAAACAGAACTCGATCACCCTGAGGATGAATCCACGCACACGTGGTCTTGCCGGTTCCAGGAGAAATTCGCTGAGTATCGCCGGACTCCAGATTCATCAGGTAAATCTGAAAGAACGGATTCCCCGGCTCACGCTCGCTCTGGAAAATCATCTGCCGCCCGTCGGCACTGAAATAACTTTCCCCCGCGCGCCGGCCCTCAAACGTTAACTGACGCACACGCCGGACCAGCCGCTCCTCAAGACCACGAGCCTCAGTGGGATTCGTCTCAGTGATGTCCGGGTCCACAGTCTGAGCGACAGCAGGCACTGCCGAACTCACAGCACACAACCCTGCAAGCAATACAGCCAACAGTCTTACACCGACGACAGACAGTGACATTGGCACGCCCCCAAACGGTATCGCAGCACAGAACAGAACCGGCCAAAAGAATATCAACCCCGCCACCCAGCAGGCAAAACCCCAGCCCGTGTTCTTCGAATTGAGCAGGAAAAGTGGGAATTTCTGAGGATCAGGAGGATTTGGCAAACCTCAACGCGACAGCCGCGACAATGGATTGTCTCGAACCTGCAACGGCAAAGCCACAGGGCCCCCCTGCACATGAGACTCAAACGCCGCCAGCACCAGTTCCACAGCCCCCCGCGCCTCATACATCGAGCATTTTGGCTGGCGATCCCGCCGAATTGATTCCATCAGATCCAGCGCAGCAGCCGGATTCCCACCCTCGTAGCCCGTTGCCGTCAACACCTCCGGCTGCCCCAAACCCTGCGAACTAATAGGCTGCCAGCCCGATTCACCCCCCGGACCACCCCAACGCACGTCCCGCAACAACCACGCCGGATTACCAAAACCCGAGGTATGCTCGATCACTCCCTTCGTCCCCAGCACCCGCAACCCAAATCGACTCGGACTTCCACCCGCCCCCTTACGCGACGAAAAATATCCCCGCACCCCGCCACGAAATGTATACATCGCATCAACACGATCACCCGCCAGAGGCCCGAGCCCCTCGTTCCCATCCCGCACATGCACCCCACTCACACGCTGACCCTGCTGATACAACTCCGCATAACAGCCCTCAGGCTCGCCACCCAGAGCACGCATCAGATCCAGCACATGAGTCCCCAGAACCCACAGATCCTCACCACCACCCCGCCCGTCTTCCTTCCCGCGAGCTCTGATCTCCAGCACATCCCCAATCTCACCACCACTGATCAATCGCCGAATCTGATCCAGCTGCGGTGACCAGCGGCTGATGTGCGCCACCGCCAGCTTCAAATGCCGCATTTCACAGGCCCGCAGCATCTCATCCGCTTCACCCAAAGTCCTGCAGAAGGGCTTCTCCATGTACATGTGACTGCCCACCTCGGCACAGGCCAGCACCATGTCCCGATGCTGATCGACCCACCGCGGACAAATCGCCGTAATCTGCGGACGCTCTCGCTGCAATAATTCGCGGTAGTCAGCATAAATCCGCGCTGCACCCGTTCGCTCCTGAGCACGCACCCGACCAGGCTCGTCCGGATCCGCAACCGCCACCACTTCACAGTTCTCAAAAGTACGCCAGATCGCGTCCAGCCCGTGACCATAGTCCCCGCGACCAGTACACCCCAGAATCGCCACTCGAAATTCTGCCACGTCACACGCCCCCAAATCTTAACAGAAACTCACGACTAAGCGATCAGGCAACTTTTCATGCTCTCTGGTGATGATTAATCACCACAAACTGAGCGCAGGATTCTGAGACACAGTTGAAGTTGGGAAAAACTCGTGATAGAAAAGCTGGAACGACTTAAAAACCGACGCGATTCATCTTCATCATCAGGTTTCCTGTTCACCTTCGCAGGATCTGCCAGACGACAGGTCCTGCCTCGTCGCAGTCGTTACTTCCAGACGTACGGCCTGCTCTCCTTGAAATGCACCGTTTGAAATACACCCTAAGGGTCCAGATCAGTTCTGCGGCAGCCAGGCAAACACCATGCTGACGATGATCGAAGGCGATTGCCCCCACTGTGATGCCAGCAACACAGTCCGTCCCGATCCCGGACGACTGCGCAGGACCCTGTACGCCTGCTTCTTCCGTATGCCACTCAGATGCCGGAAGTGTGGTGTTCGCTTTTCCGTCCACCACACCCCCTCGATCCTCGCTCGCATCATCGACTACTTCATGCCTTAAACCTGCCCGGGCTCTGGAATCCGGAACCCATCCCGGTTCGGATCTTTCAGCAAAGCATTGGCCTCAGCAGCAAACTCACCCACATGCTGCTCCGTCTTCGCATCAAAACTCAGCCACGGTCCCACCACGTACTCAGCCCCGTTTTCAGGGATGCCAACGCCATCACGCATCACTGAATGCAACTTCAGAAAATGCTCAGCAGCCTCCTTGTTGTCCCCAAAGCTGCCAGCCTGCTCGTTGAACGGAACCTTTTTGCCAAGCCGCCACGAGTTATTCATCAGGTGGCCCAGCACACATCCATAGTGCGCATCCATAACATTCCCATTTGCCAGCTCCGGACGACGCTCGCGACAGGCCGTCACAAACGCCCCCCAGTTGCCTCCCGGAGTCACCTTGCCGGGCGGTAAATCCAGCTTCTCACCCGTACTGCTGCCTGCCGGATAATACAAACCACCAGAGATGCGGCCACCGTCCTCAAAGTAATACTCGTTCATCACCTGAGTCTGATAGCCCTTGTATGGCACGTTGCGGACGTTGAAGAACACCTGCTGACCATTCGCATACTCAGCAATACCCATCATCGTGTTCGGTGTCTCACCCTGATCGTTCCACTGGAACCGTCCCCCCAGCGCCATCACTCGCACCGGATGAGTCACATCACGATCCAGAGCCCACCGCGCGATATCCAGCTGATGCGTGCCCTGATTGTTCAGATCACCGTTGCCCGTCTTCCAGAACCAATGCCAGTTGTAATGCACATAGTTCCCATGAAACTCTTCAATCGCCGCCGGGCCGCGCCACAAATTCCAGTCAAGGTTTTCCGGCGGAGCAGAAATGGGCTTCGTCCCGATACTGCCACGCGCTTTGCAGCAATAACCGTACGAAATCTTCAAACGCCCGAATTTCCCCGCCTGAATGGCTTCATGCAGACCCGCTATCTCCGCACTGCTGCGGTTCTGAGTTCCATGCTGAATGACCACTCCGTATTTCTTCTGCGCCTCAACACAGATACGCCCCTCAGCCACATCATGACTCATCGGCTTCTCAACATACACATGCTTGCCCGCCTGAGCCCCCCAGATCGTCATCAGAGAATGCCAGTGATTCGGAGCAGCCACAGACAATGCGTCCACAGTCCTGTCTTCCAGAGCCTCCCGCAGATCGGCCGTGCCCTTCGCCGCAAACTTGTCACCAAGCTTGTTCTGCAAACCACTCATCGCCCGGTTCAGCACGTTCCGATCCGGATCAATCAGATACGCAATCTCCACATTCTGCTGATCCAGATACCCCGACAGATGACTCTGACCACGACCATTCAGACCGGCAATCGCTATCCGCAGACGATCGTTCGCACCACGAATCCGAGCTGTTGACTTTGTCCCCATCAGCAGCAGTGAGCCACCTCCAGCAGCCGCACCCAGAAAGTCTCGACGATTCACCATCTGAATTCCCTCCACTCAAAAGCATCTCACACAATCACCCGCGGACGCCACACACTCAGCGTCTCACTCCTCGTCGTCTTCACTCTCCTCGTCATCAAAATCCTCGTCATCCACATCCGCGTCCGGATGCAGAGGATCATCAGGATCAAAAAAGAAATCCCCCAGACCCATCGGGACCATGTTGCCACCCAGACTCTGACTGCGACGCTCCGCCAGCGACTGCAGGTCACCAGCCTCCTCACCAAGACACTTCTCCAGCGCCTCACGCCACGCAGTATCACGCGATAACGGATGCTTCGAATCCTGAGCCAGACGCTTCAATGCAAATCGCAGCACATTGATCCCGTCACGAGTCGAAAAATCAAGATTCAGCGAATGCGCCTGCTGCAGAAACTCCACGGTGAGATTCAGTAACTGATCATCCGCAAACGGCAGATGATATTTCAGAATCGCCAGCTCATCCTCCC
Source organism: uncultured Planctomycetaceae bacterium (assembly GCA_963977705.1). Classification (GTDB taxonomy): domain Bacteria; phylum Planctomycetota; class Planctomycetia; order Planctomycetales; family Planctomycetaceae; genus SXXK01. The sequence goes on along the minus strand of CAXBSH010000044.1, from coordinate 2,544 downwards.
GCGCCGGATGACCCAGGGTCAGCGTCGGCTGCAGACGACTCAGAATATAATCCGGTATCTCAAACGTAGACTCGTCCTCGTTCATCGTGACCGCACAACGAAAATCCCGGTGCGCACGAATCGAGATCCCCGCTACGATCGACTCCACATACCGACGATGGTCAAGCAGCGGAGCCAGACTGGCCCACGACTTCTCGTTCATTCGGTTCCCCTCGTCCAGAATACAAATCCCCCCACGAATCATCGCTGTCACCAGCGGAGATGCGTGATAGGCGATTTTCCCACTCTCTGCCAGAACCGGAGTCACCAGCAGGTCTTCAGGACGAGTATCAGCGGTGCATTGATAGATGTACAGCTCCTGCTTCCGAACACGAGCCCCGGCAATCGCCAGCGTCGTCTTGCCAATCCCCGGAGTACCCACCAGACGAGGTGCCAGGGGCTGGTCCCGCTCGTCCACCACTATCCAGCAGGCCAGCAGCTGCCGCAGAACCTCCTGCTGCCCAATCCACTCCCCCTCACTGGTATCCGGTGTCCCCAGATGCAGCGTAATACCGCCAATTGTCGTTGTTGCTGTCATGATTTCCGTTCAAAAACCGCCTGCTGACGGCTGCTAAGTCGCGCCAAAAACACACTGAAACTCCCTTCTGCCTGATCCTGCGGTGAATGTCAACCGAACACCCAAACCGCCAGATTGTGAATTTTGTGTGAAACCACCCCCGCCCACACCTGACGAACCACAGCCACACAGACATCATCCCGCCATCCTTTTTCACCCAAAACAGCTCACAGGAGCTCTCTGCAGTGCCCGCTCTCCCCGCACAATTGCTGCTGCTGATATCCATCCTCTGCACTCAACCCGCACCAGCCGACGACGGCATTCAACTGCTCGGAACCGCCACCATTCCCGGGGACAGTCGTGACCTGTCCGGAGAAAACACCACCCTCGAGAATGGTGAGGCCGTCAATCGCCTCGGAGGATTCTCAGCGCTCGACTATGCCCCCCAGTCCGGGCTCCTCGCCGCACTCTCGGATCGTGGTCCGGATGATGGTGCCGTCAGCTACCCCTGCCGCTTCCAGCTGTTCTCTCTGGAACTCACACCTGAACAACAGCCGGCCATCAGACTCACACTCAAGAAAACCACCCTGCTGCGCGATGCAGACGGACGCCCCCTGACCGGACGCTCCACAATCCTCGCCGCTGAAACACAACGAGGTCGGCGATTTGACCCTGAAGGATTCCGCTTCGGCCCCCAGGATCGCTGCTACATCTCCGACGAATACGGCCCGGAAATCGTCGAATTCAATGCCGATGGCCAGGAAATCCGCTCACTCCAACTGCCCAATTATCTGCAGGTCAGCAAACCGGACGGTGACCGAAAAATTGAAACCGAAGGCAATTCCAGCGGACGAGCTTCCAATCGGGGCATGGAATGCCTCGCCATCGCACCCGACCAGAAATCCCTGTTTGGTCTGATGCAGGGCCCCCTGATTCAGGACGGCCAGCGCAAGGATGGCAAAGTCGTCGGCACACACTGCCGACTGCTGCACCTGACCCTTGATGGAAGCCTGGCCGCCGAATACGTCTACGTCATGGACAGCCCGGACAACGGCAACAGCGAAATCCTCGCACTGCCCGATGGACGACTGCTCGTCCTTGAACGTGATGGCAACGCTGGTCGAAAAGCAGCCCACCGCCGCCTGATCGTCGTGGACCTGACCGGAGCCACCAACATCGCCGGACGCAGTACTCTGCCCACCGACCTCGACGCCGCCGGAATACGCCCCGTCAAACGCTCGCTGCTGATCGACCTGCTCGACCCGCGCTGGAAACTGGCCGGCGAGCAGATGCCGGAAAAAATCGAAGGCCTCTGCCTTGGCCCACAACTTCCCGACGGACGCCAGACTCTCCTGCTCAGCTCAGACAATGACTTCGAATCAAAAAATGCGTCCCTGATCTGGGTCTTTGCACTGCCGGCACCCAAAACCGCAAAATAACCCGGCGAAACACAGACAGCCGAAAACACAGACAGCCGACATCAGACGATGTCGGCTGTCCACAGTTTTCCCGCCCGCAGTCTGAACTCAGTGACCGGCAGCGACCGCAGCAATCCCCTCAAGGAACCCCTGCAGCTGGCGACTGCGCACCGGATGCTGCAGCTTGCGAACCGCCTTGGCTTCGATCTGACGCACGCGTTCTCGAGTCACCTTGAAGATGCGCCCCACTTCCTCCAGAGTGTACGTGTAACCGTCACCCAGACCATACCGCAGCTTGATAATCTCACGCTCACGATACGTCAGTGTCTTCAGGACCAGATCAATCTTGTCCTTCAGCATCTCTGAAGCCGCATTGCTGACGGGACTGTCGTTGCCACGGTCTTCAATGAAATCCCCGAAGGCACTGTCATCGCCCTCGCCAATCGGCTTGTCCAGACTGACCGGCTGACGCGAAATTCGCAGGACCCGACGAGCTTCCTCCAGGGGCACTCCGGCCGCTTCAGCCATCTCCTCTACCGTCGGTTCACGACCGATTTAGATCGGAAGAGC
>CAXBSH010000043.1:0-24381 GCA_963977705.1 uncultured Planctomycetaceae bacterium | reverse complement strand
ATGCGGACGAGAATCCCGCCAGCCAAAAACCGACAGCAGATCCACCAGACTTTGTGCCACCGGCAACGCCAGTGCCGGACGGTCACGCTCATTCGACAGCGAACATAACTGCCACGCGCGCTTCGGCTCACCAAGATTCAGGAACGAATCATCCGGACGACGCCCCTCCGGATCCAGCGTCAGCAACTCCGCATCAAACCCCTTCCCCACTGCCGCGTACAACGAATCCACCAGTTGCTCAGCCGTCATACGTCGCAGTGTCACCGCACCGAAGAAGCGTGCCACCGGAGCATCCTCTGGTGCCGCTTCTCGCTGCCACGCTTCCGTCAGCAGCAGCAGTCTGGCCGTCGCCTTCAGATCATATCCCACAGACATGTGCTGACGCCCCAGCAGTTCCAGTAACTCCGCATGCACTGCGCGGCTGCCCGCCCAGTCATCCTGATCCCTCAACAGTCCCTGACCAAACAACTGCGACCACAGGCGATTCACCATCACCTCCGCAAAGTCTGACGTCACCGGATGCGTCAGATGCAGCGCCAGCTGCTCACGCGAATCCCCCGGACTTCGAAGCAACTGCTGCCACAAAGAATCGCCCGATTCCGTCGCCCGACCAAGCGTCCATGCCGGCGGCACAACCGTGCCAGGCTCAATACTGACTGTCACTCGACTGTTCCGCTCACCATCCGGACCCTTCGGTACACTGCTGGTCGCCGGAATGCTGATCGACCCCCGGTTCAACAGCGCCGCCATCTCAAACAACTGCTTCTGCGAAACCTCATTCACCGGCGAATCATGACAGCGAGCACACTTCAGATTCCGTGCTCCAAACGCCGCCCCCAGCACGATCGAACGCTCGGCCAGTGGCACATCATTCTGCGAGGCCATCGCAAAACCCGCCGGACCACCGCCGAGGCGACTGCCACGCATCATCACCAACTCGGTCGCAAAGCGATCCGTCGGTCTGTTGTCCAGAAACGACTCATAAATCCACCAGCGAAACGGACCCGTATTATTCAGTTCCGGCTTCAGAATCCCCGGATTCTCAGCCAGGACATCCTGCCAGTAAGACACCCAGCGATCGGCCCATCGAGAATCCGCCAGATAACGATCCACAGCCTCGGCTCGCCGACGATTCGAAGGCTGCGCCATAAACCACGCCCGCTCCTCGGGCGTCGGAATCACTCCCACCGTCGTCAGCGCCAGACGCCGCAGAAATGTCAGATCATCCACCACCGGTCGCGGCTGCAATCCCTCTTCGGACAACGTCTTCAACAGCAGTCGATCCACGTCCGCCGGTGCAACCTCTGCCGCATCGGCTCCAATCAGACCACGTACCACCGCATGTCGCTGACTCCAGTACTCCGACTCCGCTGCCCCCTGTCGCCCGCGTTCCGCGGACTCCAGTTGTACCAGAAACTCCTGCTGCTCCCGCTGCAGCTGACGCCATCCCGCCTCATCCAGCGAATCACCCTCGCCCGCACCCGACAGCACTCTGAATCCCGTTTGGGCTGACCCGAGGGCAACCAGAGTCTCCCCCAGTTCCACTCGCATGTTCTTTCCGCCAGCAAGCGTCTCCAGCTCAATCAGATGTTCGCCCGCTGTCAGCATAACCCCCGCTGTTACCTCCTGATCACCCGCCTGCACAGGATGCATCTGCGAATACAGGGGCTCCGGCGGAACCGGCACTTCCTGATGCCCGTCAGATGCATAGGGCAGCAGATTCAGCTTCGCCACTTCCTGACCATCAATCAGCAGTCGCGTCGCACTGCGAGCCCGCAGCAGCACCTGCGTCGTCTGCTCCGCAGTACTGACAATCGTGCGCAGCCGCACCACACTGGGATTGCTGCGATCGCCTATCAGCCCACCCGCCACATACTTCCGCGGCAACCGCGTTAGTGCCATGACCGGCTGCTCCCATCGCATCGTGATCCGCGTCCGCTCACGATTCCACGGATCCGACTGCTTCACATGCTCACGCACATCCACCGTCACCACCCCGCGAGTCAGCTCGGTGGCCAGCAACTCAGGCAATGACTCCGCCTTCCGCGTCGTCTGCCACCGAGCAGCAATATCTGCATCCGTCAGCATTCGCCGATGAACCAACACGCCATCCAGCACTCCCTGAAAACTGCTGTCCGGGTTGCCACCCATCGAAGAGCCGATCCAGATCTGATCATCATCCACATAAGGACCGCGCGAACTGGTCTTGCCACCCATGTCCCACACACCATCCGTCGGCTCGCCATCAATCCACGCCACCGGAGCCTCGGTGCTGCCAAAGCGGAACGACAGCGCCACGTGATGCCATTCACCATCCACGGCAAATCCCGCATTCGAATTCCAGCGATGCAGTTCACCGGCAACCGCCGCTACCTGCCCACCAGCATCCGTACCCGCCGGAATATCGGCCGATCGAAACAGGAAACTCACCCGCGCTGTTCCACCCATCCCACGCAGACGCAGAGCCCAGCTCTGATTCTCCTTCTTCATACCCGCTCGACCAGTTCGCCCCTTGCCAATCAGATACACCTGCTGACCATCCTTCAGCGAGGATGTCTGCACCCACGCCTCCAGACTGATCACAGACCCCGACTCGAAACTCAAACGCCCGTCCACATCATCCGCAAACTGCAGCCATGACCGTCCATCCAGCTGCAAACCGCGATTCTCAGCAGAAAACCCGGGAAACTCCGGTGGTCGCGGACCGGCGGACTGCAATCCCGGAGTCCCCTTCACATCCACCAGCTGCAACCCGCCCTGCGAACTCGAAAAACCATCAGCCATGGCATCAAACTGCCACCCCGCAGCCACCTCGTCCACCGCGGCAGCGCCCACTGACGCCGACTCCGACTGTAACCCGCCTGCTGCACTCACCACAGCACCCGCCACATACCAGCTCAACACCAGTTGACAGATCTGCCTGCTCATCTCAGTCATCCTCATTACAGTCCGCCACGATCAGCCAAAAATCTCCGTCACCGCGCGACCTCGGGCCAGCGGCAACGGACGATTCAGGTTGTCATGAACTTCCCGGGTATGATCGATTCCCAATGCGTAATACATCGTCGCCGCCAGATCACCAATTGATACCGGATCACGATCCGGAACCCCGCCATAGCGATCCGAAGAACCATAGACCGCCCCACCCCGAATCCCGCCACCAGCCATCAGCACCGTATAACACTTCGGCCAGTGATCCCGACTGATACTGTCGTTGATCTTCGGAGTTCGACCAAACTCACCCATCCACACCACCAGAGTCTCGTCCAGCAGACCCCGCTCACTCAGATCTCGAATCAGTGTCGGCAATGTCTGATCCGTCAGCGGCAGATGCCGCGCCGGCAGAATTTCATACATTCGAGTATTGTCAAAACCATGAGTATCCCAGCCACCATCGGTCTTGCTGCGCCCGCCGATACTGGGAGCAAAGTAGACCGTCACAAATTTCACACCATGCTCAACCAATCGACGCGCCAACAGACAGCTTTGACCGTATGTCGTCCGACCATACGCCTCACGCAGCACCTCAGGCTCACCAGACACATCAAACGCCTGCCGCACACGGTCCGAATTCAACAGCTCCAGCGAACGCCGATAATACGCATCCAGCCCGGTCGCCGCCGCAGACTGATCCAGCTGCCTTGACTGCGAATTGATCAGCTGCTGCAGACCGCGACGACTGCCCAGACGATCCAGCGAAACGCCCGCCGGCAGACTCAATTGACTCAGACGAAACCCCGGATCGTTCGGATCGTCCTGAAAGAACAGCGGATCATGCTGCTTACCCAGAAAACTGGCACGCTGCCCCGGAGTCGTACTGCCATCAGAAATCTGATACGGAAACGCCACCGCAGCAGGCAGATCACTGGACCCCGGTGCCGTCGCGGCCACCACCGAACCATACCCCGGAAACAGATCAAGAGACTCCCGCAGACGCTGATCATCAATCGGAGGCTCATATCCCGTCAACGCTGTATAGCCCGCCGAATTGTGATTATTCATCGTGTGGTGGACTGTTCGAATCTGCGCAAAATGATGCAGCACTTTCGCCGTTTCCGGCAGATGCTCACACACCGGCAGTCCAGGCACTGAACTGGCGATCGGACTGAATAACGACCGATAACCAACCGGCGCCTGCAGCTTCATGTCAAACGTATCAACATGACTGGGGCCACCCCACTGAAACAGAAAAATCACAGACTTCGCCCGAGCCCGCAGACCGGCTGCCGGCTGGTCCTCAGCTCGCAACCAGCGCGGCAATGTCAGACCCAGCAGACCAGGACCACCTGCTCGCAGCAGGTCCCGCCGCTGAAACTGACGCATTCTCGACAAAACACCACTCATCTCGGTTCCCTCAGCGCCGCAGCAGAAACTCGTTCGAATTCAGGATCGCCCAGACCACGTCCTCCAGGCCCCGCCGACGGTCCGCCTGAGCCTCCACATGCTGAACCATCGCCTCCGTCTCAGACACACTCGGCGCACGACTCAATGCCCGCCACCACAGATCCTCCACAAATCGCTCAGTCGTCTCACCCGACTGCAGCGACCGACTGATACGATTCTCCGACCGCGACAGTAACTCCGCTACCAGCGGCCCACTCACCAGCTCCATCGTCTGCGCCAGAGTCGTCTCACTCAAACGCTCACACTCACACGTCTGAATTCGTCCCGGCTTACCAAACAAGGCCAGAAAACGATCACCCGTTTCCGGACGACTGTAACGATGACCCCCGCTTCGCACACCAGCCAGCTGCACCGCTCGCACTCCGGCCGGATGACCACCAAACCTCGGCTCCGCCTCCACCACCATCGCTATCGCATCCAGCAGCTGCTCTGCCGTCAACCGCCGCGGTACTGTTCGAGCAAACAGCGGAGCAATCTCGACGTCAGCAATTTCCACAGCCCCGCCGGCCTCCGATGACAACTGCCAGACTGCCGAATTCAGGATCATTCGCATCAGCGGACGGACCCGCATTCCACCAGCCCGAAATTCCCGCACCAGCACCTCCAGCAGCTCAGGATTCGATGGCGGATTCGTTCCCCGAAAATCGTCAATCGGATCCACCACGCCCTGCCCCATCAACTGCTGCCAGATCCGATTGGCCTGCGTCGCCACAAATCGCTCGTTCTGCTCAGATGCCAGCCAGTCCGCCAGCAGCTGCAGACGATCGACTCCCTCCTCACCAGCAGCACCCAGCTGCTGCTGGTCCCCGGACCCCGGAAACCGCAGACCCGCACGCTGACCAGTACGAGGATTCCTGACATCACCAACAGACTTCATGAAAACCACCTGCTCTCCATCAAACTCATGCTTGTCGTTGATGTCCCGCCGTCGGTTCTCCAGAATCTTGTAATCCACCCGCGCAAAGAAATTCGTCCAGCCGTAATAATCGTCCTGCGTCCAGCGATCGAAAGGGTGATTATGACACCGCGCACACTGCAGACGCACACCCAGAAAAACCTGCGCCGCTGACTCCGAACGCTCCTCGGGTGTTCTCAACGCACGATAAAAATTCGTCGGCGGCTCGGTATAGGTGCTGCCCCGAGCAGCAATCAGCGCCGCCGCAAACGCATTCAACGGCTGATCCGATCGCACACTCTCTCGAATCCAGTGATGAAAAACCGCGACACCCTTCGTGTCCAGTGTCTTGTCCTCAACTCGCAGCAGATCAGCCCACCGCAGAGTCTGAAAGTCCACAAACTCATCCGCCGACAGCAACTGATCAATCAGCTGCGACCGGCGGTCGACCGCACGCGATGCCAGAAATGATTCCGCCTGCTGGCGAGTCGGCAATTGACCTGTCAGATCCAGATACAGACGCCGCACAAAGACATCATCACTGCACAGCCCAACCGGATTCACCTGCAGTCGCTGCAACTGACCAAACACCGCCACGTCGATCGCATTGACCGCCGCAGGAGCCTCAAACTGAAAATCCGCACGGCCCGGAAAATACTGCACTCGGGCCGGTTGCTGCTGATCCAGATACCGCACCGTCACCGTCGTCTGACGCACACCACTCACGTCTCCGAAATTCACTTCACCCGTCGCACTGACCGCCACACCCGGATGAGACGATTCAAACACCGCCAGATCATTCACCACCCGCCGCGATCCATCGGAAAATTCCGCAGTCGCCGTCAACTGCACCGTCCGCTGCGCACCACTCAAAGTCGAAATGGAGGGATCAACCAGCAGCCGAACCAGACGCACACCGGATTCCACAGTCCCCGATTCCCGCGGCAACCCCGCAGCAATCCAGTCCCGCAGCACTCGATACTCCAGCGAATCCCGCACAAAACGCCGACCACCCTCGTGCGGTACCTGCATCAGCGGCTTCTGCAGCAGCAGACTGTCATCCGGCTGCTGCACATTCACTCGCCGCGCACCAAGAGATCGAGTCAGGGTTGTGTAGTCCGCTTCTGGATCCTGACCCCGCAGCGACAGACGCAAACCACCCTTGCCGTTCTGATTCCCGTGACAGGTCCCCAGACTGCAGCCCGCTCGCGACAAAACAGCCATCACCTCATGCCGAAATGATGGTGCCGCACTCACCACCGATTCCGCAGCACCCGCAGCCAGCACGGCCCGCTCAGACGCCAGCAAAACTGCCAGCAGCAACAGAATCCAACTCGCTGTCCAAGGCCTGCCCATAACACAACCTCAGCGTTCGTAGATCGGCAGAAACCTGTAGTTCAGGGCCATCGCCAGCAGCGACATCGCCGTTCCATACGCCGGACCATGATTGCTCTCAAAACTTCCGTCCTCGCCCTGCTGCTCCTTCAACTCCTTCGCCGTCCGACGATTCCACTTCTGCCACGACTCAAAATCACCCTGGAACAATGCCTGTGCCATGTAATAACGGAAGTACTCAGGGTAACTGTACTCCTGATGCTCCAGATCAGCCGTAATCCGCCCCAGCACCGACTGGTACTCCTGCAGATCCTTCCGCCGACTGATCGAATACACCAGCGCCGAAATCGCTTTCAGATTCGCTGAACCACCACCACCGATTCCCGAATAACCCACTTCACCACGGTTCGTCGTCATCGATCGGAAATAGTCGATCGCCTGATCCACCGCCTCATCAGGCACCCGAATTCCCGCATTCCGCGCGGCCAGCAATCCCATCAGAACAGCACCCGATACCGAAGTGTCCGCATCCGTTGCCTCCGGAGAATATCGCCACGCATGAAACGGATTACTCTTCTGAGACGTCACGGAAGCACGCACCGCCAGATCCAGTGACTGACCCACACTGCGCCGATCACCACCGCCCCCCTGAGCACCAGCGGATTCCGCACCCGACCACAATGTCGACTCATCCAGTACCCCATACACTTCGCTCATCGCCAGACAGGCAAAACCATGGTGATACATGCTGCCATGGCCCATACTGGTCGCGTAGAAACCCGTCTCTGCCGACTGACTCTGAATGATGCTGCGCACCGCCCGCCGAATGTGCTCACGATAAGGACCGAAATTCGGATCCTCACCGCTGGCCAGAAATGCCATCACACACATCCCGGTCACCCCAGGACCACTGTCACCACCGGACCACGTACCATCCGCAGTCTGATTCGCCGACAGCCACTTCAGGCCACGCTCGTAAACCTGCTCGACCTCACGAGGCACATCCGAACCAAAACGCAGCTGCGGATCCTGAGCACTGACCGATGCCTGAAACTGCACACTACAGAGACTTAACACCGCCAGAACAGACAGACAGCGCCAGTCAATACACTCTGTCAACCCTGCCGGCTGCCGCATCGACGTTCGCTCCTCAAAAACACAAGGACAGTCCCCGAATCAACTCCCCGAAGTAGAACCGGAAATCTGCTGTCATGCCACCGGATTCCATGGGAATTCGGCATTCCGGAGCGGAAATCACTGCGGAGCTACGAATTCCGGCTCAGCCGCCGGCAGTAGCTCCGGATGCTCTGCTCGCACCCGCCGCAGAAACCGCTCGGCCTGCTGCATCTGCTCTGCACTCGGACGCATCACAACACCCGAATCAGACTGCTCAACACTCCCCGCTCGCAAACACTGCTCAGCAAACTCCAGAATCGGACGCACACCCGCAAAACGCGATGCACCCTGCTGCCCACGCACCCCCGCTTCCACCACAGAGACCTGCCGGATCGGACCCAGTTCAGCATCCGCCAGACGCATCAGCTCAGGCAACGCACCCCAGTCGCCCCAGCGCGCCAGACTGGTGACGGCCGTAAATCGCAACACTCGACCCGCTGCCAGACGACGCATACACCGACTGCACTGCTCCGCCGAAATCACACGAGGCTCGTAAATACGAAAGAAATCCAGTGACTGAGCAAGCGCCAGACGCATCGTGTCCCGACCACTCGAACCCAGAAAATCCTGCTCAACCTGCGACAGACCCGATTCCCCGGTCAGCAACAGATAACCCCCCAGTAAACCCTCGGCACCAAACCGAAACTCACCCGTGCCGCCATCCACAAACCGCTCACGCAGGAAATCCGCATCACTCCGATCACCACTCAATCCCAGCAACAAACCATACAAACCCAAACGCTCAGGACTGACCAATGGATCTGCAATCCACGCCCGCAGCTGAGCAGGTTGATACAGATCCCGATTCGCCTTCACGTCTTCGTAGGCCGCTCCGGCAAATTCAGCCCACGCATCCCCGGCCACCTCAGCATCCTCAGACTCCAGATGACCCGCGTAATACCGCAATCGCTCGGACGCCGGACGAGACCGAACTGGCAAACCCTGCAAATACCCAAAACATAAGCCACTGATCGCCAGATTCTCCGTCCAGTCCACCGGCTCCGCTGACACCGTGGTCGCCGTTCCAGCAGGCTCCGCCAACGGAGCCACCGAACCCCCTTTCACCGAGCCTTCAGACAAACTGAAGGTCTGCAGCAAAGGCGGCGACTGCGGTAAACCCCGGTCCCCATACAGCAGAAACAGATCCCCGGACCGCCCCGTCAATTCCCCCGGATACACGATTCCACCCGCCAACTGCAGCCCACAAGCCTGCAGATCTTCCGGCTTCCCGTTCAGGATCGAACGCACCTTCAGCAGGCTGCGACCAGGCTGGCTGCCACCTGATGCGTCCACACGCACCAGCTCGGCCACAACAGCGAAATCCGACAGCTGAAACTGCTCGGCAAATGTCTGGGGTGGCGCCAGACAAAACGGACAGGACAACGCCAGTCCTGCAAGCCAAAACACAGCAAAAAACCACGTCAGGGGCCACAAAGTTGCGCGCAGCATGGTGAGAATCCGTTCTCAGAAGAATGACAGCACGAGCGAAGTCTACGATTCCACGGGCCACATCGGGAAGACTGGGCACCACCCGACCACAAAAAAGCAACGAAAAGCAGTGTCCCACCTGAACTTGCGAACAGCATAAACCATGCGATGCGAACCTTCCTTTCGAGCACTTATGCCTGGAAATCGGGCACTCTGGCAATCGGCATGGTTTCTCCATTTTTCGAAATCATTCACCAACCACGATTTTTCTCGGTTTTTCCAGTCACGGAACCGGCAATTGTTTTGCATTCCTGCCTGTTCTCATTCAAACTGCCGACTGAATCGGTTCCGTCTGATCAAAATTGCATCATCGGGTGCAATTTTTGCTTCTGGCATAGAATGTTCTGGTTCAACCTTTGGAAGACCAGTGGAACAAGGTCCTGTCACAGGCCTTCTCCCTGGCGACATCCAAGCCTGCTCTTCGTTCAATCTGCGGATATTCACGGCCGTCGGGACCTCTGTTGGTCTCTCGGTAACGTTGTTCGTTATTGGCGTTGTTTTTCCTTTTGTCGCTGGAGGTTCTTCTGATGAAAAAGTCTGCTCGCAGCCTGCAAGCTGCGGATCGGCGTGGTTTCACGCTGATCGAACTCCTTGTTGTGATCGCAATTATTGCGATCCTTGTGGCATTGCTTCTGCCTGCAGTCCAGCAGGCTCGTGAGGCCGCTCGCCGTACGCAGTGCAAGAACAATCTGAAGCAGATTGCTCTGGCCTGTCACAATCACCACGACACTTACAACGCGATGCCTCGCGGTTCCTATGGACCGGACATCACCGTTGCCTACGGTGGCAATGGTCCACTGAATCTGACGTGGAACAACCATCAGCACATGGGCATTATGCCGCAGCTGTTGCCCTACATTGAACAGGACAACCTGTACCAGCAGATCGCCATCTGGAAGGGTGTAGACTTCCGACCAGGCACGTCACCGAACACCTACAATCCGGAAACTGTTTACTTCAACGATACCACCACGTGGAACCTGGCCCGTTTCACAATTCCAGCCTTTATGTGCCCATCTGATCCTCAGAAAAGCACCAGTGGAAACACGCCATCACGTATGCACATGAATGAAAGCACAACTGGTGGATCCTTTACTCTGGGCCTGTTCGCTGGCGAGCAGGGAACTGGTGTCACCAACTACATGGGTGTTGCCGGTTTCCTCGGCAATATTCAGCGTTGGGCCAGTTGGGCTCAGTACAAAGGCGTCTTCGGTACTCGTGACTTCAAAGTCAATTTCCGTGACATCACGGACGGCACCAGCAATACGTTCCTGTTTGGCGAAATCACCGGGGGTGACGCGTACAACTGGCGTTGGATGATGGCAGGTGGATTCCCGGCAGCATGGGGTCTGAACACTGCGGCCACGCAGAACTGGTACCAGTTCGAAAGCTTTCACACCGGTATTGTTCAGTTCGCCATGGCTGACGGGGCGGTTCGCGCAATCAGCAAGAATATTAATGGTGGCAACGGTGCACTTGGGCAGACGTTCATGAACCTTGCCGCCATGGCTGACAGTAATGTGATTGGGGAGTTCTGATTGGTTCGGCTGTTATCGGCTTGACCATCACCTCAGTACTCTGTAACGCTTTCGAGTTTTGGCGGGGCAACCAACGGTTGTCCCGCCGATTCGAAGGTGTCTTGTTTTTTCAAAATCGGATCTAGAACTATGAAACACGCTGATTTCTGTTGTGCTGGCACGACAGGGACGGCATTCTGAATTCACATTTTCAGGCTTCGGCAAACTTTCATGCCTGCTGCTAAGTCAGCCGAACCGAGTTTCCTTGTTTTCCTTGTTACTCGGAGGAATGGTATGAAGCGTTTCGCGCGCGGCGCTATGGTTGCGCCCACTACTAATGGTCGGCGTGGATTCACGTTGATCGAATTGCTTGTTGTGATCGCCATCATCGCGATCCTGGTGGCTCTGCTCCTGCCCGCTGTTCAGCAGGCTCGTGAAGCAGCTCGCCGAACTCAGTGCAAGAACAATCTCAAGCAGCTTGCTCTGGCCTGCCACAATCACCATGACGTCTACAACGCGATGCCACGCGGTTGCTACGGCCCGGATATCACTGTCGCTTGGGGTGGTGCAGGACCGCTGAACCTCACGTTCAACGATCACCAGTTCATGGGGATTATGCCACAGCTGCTGCCATTCATCGAGCAGGACAACCTGTACCAGCAGATTGCTATCTGGAAAGGTGTCGATTTCCGACCGGGTACATCGCCGAACACCTACCAGCCCGAAGTTCGCTACTCTGTCGATGCCACAACATGGAACCTGGCTCGCTACACGATCCCGGCATTCCTCTGCCCGTCAGATCCTCAGAAAAGCACCAGCGGTAACACGCCGTCACGCATGCACCTCAATGAAAATGCAACCGGCGGTAGCTTCACCCTCGGATTGTTCGCTGGCGAACAGGGAACCGGTGCAACCAATTACATGGGTGTCGCTGGATTCCTCGGAAACATTCAGCGCTGGGCCAGCTGGGCTCAGTACAAAGGCGTCTTCGGTACTCGCGACTTTAAAGTCAATTTCCGCGATATCACCGATGGCACCAGCAATACGTTCCTCTTCGGCGAAATCACCGGCGGGGACGACTACAACTGGCGCTGGATGATGGCCGGGGGCTTCCCCGCCGCATGGGGTCTTAACACCACCGCCACCCAGGCATGGTACCAGTTCGAAAGCTTCCATACCGGGATCGTCCAGTTCGCTATGGCTGACGGTGCTGTTCGGGCGATCAGCAAGAACATCAACGGGGGCAACGGGGCTCTCGGACAAACTTTCATGAACCTGGCTTCGATGGCTGACGGAAACGTCATCGGGGAATTCTGATTGGTTCGACTTTTCGTCGGATTTGATTATATACTACAAGTTGTGTGGCGTGCTGAGCCGTGGGCATCAGCTTACGGCTCTCACACGCAATCAACCTTTTAATCGGATCCTGAAAGGATCGACCAATGCGTTATGCCCTTTGCTTTCTCATGCTGACAGCATTTGTTGTCGGCTGCGGTGGTGGTGGTGGTGAACCCACTCCTCCAACAACTCAGACCGAAGCTCCCAAGGAAAGCCCGGATAACACAGCGCCTGCGCCGCCGCCACTGCCGGCTCCGCAGTAGTCAACCTGCAGCGGTTCGCTGTGAACCGACGGCAACATTCGAGGAACCCACTGTTGTGGGTTCCTCTTTTTGTTTCAGTTCAGCAGCGTCGCACACTTGCCACGTCATCCAGCTGCACGGTCGGCTGTTGCTGCAAACCGCCGCCCGATGCACGTCCCAACAGTACCAGTTGCCCACGCTGACTCTGACGCGCATCCGGATAGCCCGTCAACTGCCGACCATCCCGCAACTCCACCCGTAATTCATACGTCTCATCAAGTCCAGGCATGTCCGCATGCACCGCCTCGGGAAAACGCTCCCACGCCCACTTCCATAACGTGGCCCCGGCATCCGCTCGACCAGCCAGATCAAACCACTCCTGCTCAGCTTTCCGCAGCTCCATCACACTCGCTTGCCGACACCATACTCGCAACACTGTCTGGATCCACTCACGACGACTTGCCGCCAACGCTTCAAAATTCATCAACACACACCTCCCTCACACAACCATTGACTACATCCTCAATCTGCAATCGCCTGTCTGTATCAGCTACCGCATTATAGGTTCACGCATCCTTCAACCCAATCACCGCGCAGAAGTCCCCATGAAAGCCACTGCCCGCCGAGCTCTACTGACGGTCGCCATACTGCTGGTCAGCATCATCGGTGTCAGCTCGCTGCTTAATCGGACACCTGCACCCCCCGCCCCCGCAAAACTCCAGACATCCGATGCCTCTCCTGCAGCCAGGGCCGCTATTGAGCAGTCACTCGCAAAAGCGATTGCCGACCCAGCCAGCCCCGAATGCCGCGGCGAACTTGGCAAAGTACTGCTCGCTCACCAGTTTGATGCCGCCGCTGCCGCCGAATTCCAGATCGCCAGCACACTCGCACCACGCGACTTTCGCTGGAAATACCTGCTTGCGCTGGCCGAGTCGCCCTTCAGCCGAAGCTCTGCACTGCAGCACTTCACCGAAGCTGCCGAACTTAACCCCTCCAGCTGGTTGCCACCCGCCCGCATTGCGGAATTACTGCTGGCCGAAAATCGCCTCGGTGAAGCCAGCACACAAATCACCGTGGCCCGCTCAATCGCCCCCGATGAAATACGCCCGGCACTCGCCGAAATCCGCCTGCTCCTGCTGCTGAAACAGCCCGAAAATGCCCGCAACGCCGCTGCAGCCCTCGCCGCTCGCGGTATCCGTGTCCGAGAACTCTACGAACTGCACGCACAGGCCCTCTTTCAGCTGAAACAACCCGAAGCCGCCAGAAACCTCGCCCGACAACTCGAGGATGAAGAACTCACTGCCGCAGGCTGGAACGATCCATTCGCCGCCGCCGTGCTGGTCTGGAGTACCGATCCGGCAGACCTGCTCCTGCAGGCTCGCTCACTCGCTGCCATCGGCCGACTGACCGAAGCCACCCGACTACTGCAGTCCGGAGCAAACAAAGCCAGCACGCATCCGGATTACTACCCCACCCTGTCACGCCTGCTGCTGGAAGATGGCCACGCCACCAAAGCACTTGAAGTGGCCTCCACCGCCCTGCGGCACAATCCAACCGCTCCGTCACTGCACCTTGCACAGGGAAACGCACTGTTCACTCTGGGACAGAGACCAGCCGCAGCAGACAGCTTCAGACAAGCCCTGCTGCACAAACCCGACCTCTCCCGCGCACGCTTCAACCTCGCTATCTGCCTGCTGCAGTCCAATGACATCGCCGCAGCAACCACCACACTCGCCGAAACACTGCACTCAGCACCGGAAATGACAGCAGCCCGGCTGTTAATCGCCGGGCTGCTGCTGGATCAGAAACACCTGTCAGAAGCCAGTCATCATCTGCAGATCCTGAAAACTCAGCTGCCGGCCAATGACCCCCAGCTGACAGATCTGCTGACACGCCTGTCACAACTGCAGACTACAGATCAAAATTGACGTCTGTCCCCCCATCACCCGGAACATCAAACGTCAGCTTCGTGGTTGCCGGGTCAGCATAGTCCGCCGGAACCAGCTGTTTCGGCCCCGTCTGCTTCTTTTCATTACCCCAGCCCATCTGAGCTGCAGCCATCTGACCCGCATCCATCCCCTCGCCGGTCGCAGCGCCTGTAGGCGTTGGAGCCTTGCCGCCCTCGTACTTCGAAAGACTGACTCGGTTCTGACCCGGCAAAGCACCCTGCACCAGCCGGTACTTCCCCTCTGCATCCGTCTTGCCAAACCCCACAAACGTGTCGTTCGTAAACAAAACGTCCGCATCCGCCAGTGGCTTACCACCCAGAGTGATCTTGCCGGACACAGGCACGCCACGTCCCGGCTTCGCACTCTCACCACATCCGGATAACAGCAGCAAAGACACCAGAAACACCATCCGATACATCTCTGTCTCCATTCGCATCCAGTCAATACCTGCACTCTCGCAATACAATTGCCCGCAACTGTCAGAAGTCCCCAATCACGGCACCATCATGCAGATATGTCAGTCTCCAGAATGTCAACGCATCGATGTTTTCGCTCAGAAATCGCACTGAACCGTCGCCCAGCACAACCTGACAGCCACCAGTGTGACCGCTGCCATAACCCCACGCATACTGACGCTTCTGAGCGTCGTTCTGGTATGCGGCATTAATGCGAAAATCGTTGACGTAGGCCGCGACCGTTGTTGCGTCCAGCACTGTGGAACTGGCTGATGGAGTATACAGATGGCAGCAGGTGTGAGTCCCGCTGAGCCCCCAGGGACCGAAGCTGCCGCTGGTCTTGTAGCGAGCACCACCCCACGCCTCACCAATCGCGATCGTCGTGCTGGTACCGTCCGTGAAGTCACGCAACTTAGCACCACCACTGTTGCCGAAGACACCCTGGCGAATATCCCCACTATAGGCCGTATAGGCAGCACTGTAATCCGTCATGCTGCCGGTTGCGAAGGCATAGCTGGCCCGTCGAGCATTCTCGCGGCTGTAAAAATCTGTCTGCGTCGTAATCCCCGATGACGAAACTTCGCCACCGTTCGGATGAGATGGACACAACAGACCCGGCAACGCCATCGATGTCACCTGCACATTCGGATTGGCATTCGTAATACCAGCAATTGGCATCCCGTACGGATTACTCAGACTGCCTGTCTGATTGAAGTCATACAACGCATAGGCATTTGCCTGTTCGATATACGGCAGCAGAAACACAAAACCAGATGTATTCTGGACCCGATTGGCCGTGTTGTAGAAAGCTGTACTGTTGTAGCGACCCGAATTGTTCAGCGCCGGAGGCATTGTGTTGTAGGTGTCGTGGTAATTGTGCAGCGCCAGACCCCACTGTTTCAGATTGTTCTTGCACTGCGTTCTACGAGCAGCCTCGCGAGCCTGCTGCACGGCCGGCAAAAGCAATGCCACCAGAATGGCGATGATCGCAATCACCACCAGCAACTCAATCAACGTAAACGCGCGACGACGTACCATGGAGGCCTCCAGACAGGACAACAGAACGGATTACGAAAATACCAGATCTGTCCGCTGCAGGCGGCAGACGAAATTTTACTCGAGACCAATAGACAGGCTGTCTCAAAGAATACGCACATTCGTCAGCAGGCTTCCGCAAAAAATATGCCTCATTTATTGCGTGGTCAACTCCTGCGAACTGGAAACCAATCGAAAACTTCGAGAAAACAACGAAGAGTGGCACCATTTTCGATTCCATTTTCCCTGAACTCACGCCGCAGAATATCCTCGACTCGAATCCCTTCGGCTGAAAAACTCAGCATCACTGAACACTTCACAAGCAGCCACGCAACATATGAAACTTCAGCAGATCACCGGCCTGCTCCTCGCCAGCTTCCTGCTTTATGGATGCCGGCCCGCCATCGACAACAGCAGCCCGGATTCCTCCGCTACGGCCCCTGCCACCACCACCAAAACCCCACCGCCAGTCACCCTGCAGCACCGTTTTCAGCGCATCGTGCTGCCCCCCGAACAACAATCAGCCACCATCACCCCGGCCGGCAATAACTCCACTCAGCCACCAAATAACGACTCGGCACGCTGGTTGTTCCCACGAATCATGGCGGGCGGCTGCGGAATTGCCGACCTGAATCAGGATCACCTGCCCGACCTGATCCTGATCGGACTCATCTCAACCGAATCGCCGGAACATGCCACCGCCCTGCTGCAGATCCTGCAGCAACAACCTGATGGTAGTTTTCAGGATGTCAGTCAGACCGCTCAACTGGCCTTCACAGGAATACCAGGTGGTATTGCCGTCGGTGATTTCGACAATGATGGCCTCAGCGATCTCTGCCTGACCGGATTCAGCGACTGTCGCCTGTACCGCAATCTCGGAAACTTTCATTTCGCAGATGTCACTGCAGCGACTCCCCTCAGAACCGGACGATGGAGCACATCGGCCGCTTTCCTCGACTTCGATCGCGATGGACACCTGGACCTGTTCATCACCAACTACGTCGATTATGACCCGACTCACCATTGCCAGGACGCCGCCGGACGCCTCGACTTCTGCAGTCCGTCCGTCTTCCCTCGAACCACCGACAGACTGTTCCGCAATACCGGAACCGCACCGTGGTTCGAGGATGTCTCAGCCACCTCCGGTATCACCCGACTTCGCGGCGCGGGACTTGGAGTCGCAGCAGCAGACTGGAACAATGACGGCTGGATTGACATCTTCGTTGCCAATGATGGACATCCCAACTTTCTCTGGATCAATCAGCAGAATGGCACATTTGAGGAGGAGGCGGTGCTGCGCGGCGTCGCCGCTGACGCTGCCGGACAAAGCCAGGGCAGCATGGGAGTTGCCGTGGCAGACCTCGATGGAAATCTGCTGCCCGATCTCGTCGTCACCAATCTCGACGGCGAATCCAATTCCGTCTGCCTGAATCAGGCCGGTAGCTTCCAGGAACTGTCATCCGCATGGCAGATGGACAGCAGCTCGTGGCCTTTCACCGGATTCGGTACCGCACTCGCAGATCTGAACCATGACGGCTACACAGACTTTGTCGCCGTTCACGGCCGAGTACGCAGACAAACGGCCTCTCCGGAAGCACCAACCGCCGACACCTTCTGGGATGGCTACCGAGAACAGCAGCTGTTGCTGCTGGGGCATAATGACCACTTCGAAAAACCAGCCGGTGTCGACGAATTCAGCAGCCTTGTCGCTGTTGCACGAGGACTGGCCAGCGGGGATGTTGACAACGATGGTGACATTGACCTGCTCATCACCTGCCTCGACCAGCCCTCAGTACTGCTGAAAAACGAGATGTCCAGCGGCCACTGGCTCAGCATCCAGCCGCGTCTGGCCACCGGCGGACAACGCGTTGCGACAGGAGCCACCGTTACTATTACCACCAACGGCCAGTCACACACCGCCTTTCTGATCGGTGGTGGCAGCTACCAGTCCACCTGCGCCCAGAACCTGCACTTCGGACTGGGAAACCTGCAGCAGGTCGATCAGATCACCATTCGCTGGCCCGATGGCATGGAAGAAGTCTTTCCGGGCTGCCCAGCTGACCAGCGACTTTCACTGCTGCAGGGCACAGGCACCCCTGCCGCAAGGTAAGAACTTCCGCTGAGCACGCATCACAGCAGGAACAGCAGGCGACTGGTTCGGAACAATGCGATCATTCAGTCATACTCCAGCGGGATTCTGCGACCTTCCGAGTTCTTCTGCAGTTGGCCCTGAATTGGGTCCCACCACGCGTCATCAGCCGACACTCCCAGATGCCCCAGCAGCGTGGCCGTCAGATCTGCCGGCGACACCGGGTTGTCACGCACCTGACCACCCTGGTGATCAGTCGATCCGAACACCTGACCACCACGAATCCCACCCCCCGCCAGCACAGCCGTAAATGCGTGCGGCCAATGATCACGACCTGATTTCTCCGTCATGGCATTCTGAGTGAACTGACCGATTCTGGGAGTCCTGCCGAATTCTCCCGCTGCGGCCACCAGCGTTGTCGCCAGCAGACCACGTTCACCCAGATCACTCAGAAACGCAGCCATCGCCCGATCAAAAATCGGCAGCATCCGATCCTGCAGCGAGGCAAACAGATGATTGTGCTGATCCCAGTGAGGCGACACCTTGTCGTGAAAGGAATCGTCATACCAGTTCACCGTAATCAACGGCACGCCCGCTTCCACCAGTCGCCGCGCTGCCAGCAAACTGCGGCCAAAGACCGTCAGGCCATATCGCGCCAACACCTCCGGACGCTCACGATCCAGATCCACCGCAGCACCCAGCTGCCCGCCTGCCAGCAGTGAAATTGCCGTTTCATGCTGCTGCTGCCAGCGATTCAGCGGCACTGCCACCGGTCGCTCAGCCCCAGAGACAGCACCGGACGAATCTTCCAGCTGACTGAGCAGCCGACTGCGACTTCGCAGCCGCTGGCTGGCACCTGAATCCGACAACTGCAGCTCGGCAGAATCAAACAGACCACGCTCAAGACCCGCCTGCAGCAAAAACGGATTGTACTGCTCGCCCATCCGTCCGCCCGTCTGACCAGCAATTCGCTCAGACTGACCCATAAACTGCGAATGCCACGGCAGCACGATCGCCGGAGGCAGCCCGGTGGCACCTGCGCCCGACCGGGTCATCAGGGACGCCAGGGATGGCCAGTCTTCCCGACGAGCCTGATCGGTCACAGGAGGCAGTGGATACGGCCGCCCACTGTACAGCTCACTGCAGGCCGGACCATGCACCGGCATGCGATGATTCATCGACCGCACCAGACAGACGCGATGCATCTGCCCGGCCAGCAGCGGTAAATGCTGACAGATCTGTACCCCCGCAGCAGATGTCGAAATTGGCTGGAACTGACCGCGAATTTCCAGCGGAGCAGCCGGTTTCATGTCCCACAGATCAAGCTGACTGGGACCACCAAACAGAAAAATAAACACAACCGAACGCTGCTGACCAGCCGACGAGTTCATCGTCGCCAGCGACGGCTTCGCGAATGACATGCCGCCAAGTGCACCCAGACGGATCAACTCGCGTCGCCCGTAAGCAGCATTCGTGCGAAACAGCACAGACAGCATGGACAGCCCTTCTGAACGCACGCCGCAGCCACGATCCTCAGAACCACACGCAGACAACTCCTGAGAATACCAGAAAAATCACACGGAATCCCAGTGAAATTTCAAAGATAAAATCCGGGTTCGGTTTCACTTGCATCAGCCGATCCGCCTGCGTATTGTCTGATCTGACCTCTGGCAGCTCTGTCTGCAGCAAAACAAGTTGACCCTACAGATAAACCCAATAGGGAACCCGGTCTGCTCCCGGCCGACTGTCACGCCGACCATGTCTCGGATCACATGACCCGGGCATCGGGTGCCCACCTTTTATTCTGATCAATGGGCGTCAACAGCGTTTGCTCAGCACACCTGGCAGAGGTTTTTTTGCGCGCACTTCTGATGAAGGAAGCCTATGAGCACTTCAGCTGCACCAACATACGACACCAGCCTTGTCATCGACTACCCGGCGCGTGATATGACCATCACCGTCAAAGCTGAAATGCCCTGCAGCCTGCTGCAGCAGATCCTGCGGCAGGAAGGTCAGACACTGCCCATCGATGCCGCCTCCGAGCAGACAACCGTCGGCGAACTTGTCCTGCAGGATCACTGCGGCCCCCGCCAGTTCGGTTACGGAACTCTTCGCGATTACGTCATCGGCGTCGCTGCCGTGGATGGTTTCGAACGATTATTTCACGCTGGTGGACGAGTCGTCAAAAACGTTGCCGGCTATGACCTCTGCCGACTTCTCACCGGCTCCCGCGGTCTGCTGGGGCAACTGCAGCATGTGACATTCAAAGTCCGACCACTGCCCACAACACAAAAACTGCTGATCGCCGGCTTTCGCAACCTGCACAATCTTGAACAGGCGCTGACACGACTCAACACAACCGCCGCAACGCCGATCATTCTGGATGTCGTCGGACGTCACTCAATCCCTGATCTCCTCTGCTCAAATTCACTGCTGCCTGACCCAGCTACACCGATTCTTGATTCCAACGCTGTCCTCGTGCTCGGTTTTGATGGTCCCGAGAATGCCTGCCAATGGCAGATCGCCACCGTTGTTGACGAACTGTCAGATCTGCCCGTCTGGACCAACAGCCAACTGCCCCCGGATGCCCTGCAACAGTGGCTGCTCACCGCTCAAAAACACAGCTTTCCCACACAGCCACCCGCGTGGCTGGCCTCCGTGACCATCCCACCGTCACAGGTTTGTGCCATCATCGATGCCATGAACCAACAGCATTGCTGCGTATTCGGCCGAGCTGGAAATGGACGACTCTGGTGCTGGCCCGCGGCTGCAGATGAAGGTCAATCAGCAACAGACGAACAAACCGGCATCACTGCACTGCACCAACTGACCGCTGATGGACCCGGTAGTGTCCATGTGCTGCATGCCGGATCCGCCACCTCCACACCTCGCTCAGCCGCAGTCCGCACGTATTCCTCACGACTGCAGCAGGCCTTTGGCACCAGCTGAAAACACAGATCAGGAATTCCACCAAATTCCCGCCCGCCATCTCAAACGCTCCATTTGCTGATAACATCCCAATTGCAATAATCCGGAAAACGCACAATCTTCCGTGAGCACACACGACAGGAACCCCACGTGCCCGCACAGCAGCCCACTCCCGCCAGCTCGCTCCCGGTACTGGGACAGTCGATCCCCTATGATCGGTTTCTCGACTGTGTTCACTGTGGACTGTGCACCGCCTCCTGTCCCACATACGTCGAAACTGGAAACGAAAATGATGGCCCCCGGGGACGCATCTACCTGATGCGCGCCGTTGTCGACGGCAGACTGCAACTCACACCCGCCGTCCAGAACCACCTCGATTCGTGCCTCGATTGCCGAAGTTGCGAAACAGCCTGCCCAAGTGGTGTCCAGTACGGACGATTGCTGGAACCCTTCCGCGTCGAAATGCAGCAGACCCCCGCAGCAAAGATCGCAGCTGATAACTGGTTTCATCGCTGGATACTGTACGGCTTGTTCCCGTGGCGCAACCGACTTCGCTGGGCACTGCTCCCCGCAAGACTGCTGCAGGCCACCGGACTTGATCTGCTCCTGCGCCGCAGCGGACTCACCCGCCTGCTTCCTGCAAAACTGCACAGACTTCACAGCCAGCTGCCCAGACTGCAACCCACCGAGCCCGCCCTGCCCGCCTTTCTTCCCGCTATTGGAAAACGACGGGCAACGGTAGGACTGTTTATCGGTTGTGTCGCTGATGCCATGTTCAGGCATGTCCACTGGGCCACCGCTCGAGTGCTGCAGCAAAATGGCTGCGACGTCGTGATCCCCTCGGCCCAAACCTGCTGCGGCGCCATCCACTACCACACGGGTGCCGCCGAACCAGCAATCTCGCTGATGCAACAGAACGCTACAGCATTCAACACTCAGCAACTGGATGCCGTCATCGTCAACGTCGCCGGCTGCGGCTCTATGCTGAAAGACTATGGACACATCGCTGAAGAACTGCACCACACCAGCGATTCCCACACCGACTCTCAACTGAACACCGCCACCAACTTCGCCACGAAAGTCATGGACGTCCACGAATTCCTGATGAAACTGGGGCCCGTCCGACCAACCGGACGCATTGACGCGGTTGTCGCCATGCAGGACGCCTGCCACCTGCAACACGCCCAGAAAATCCGCCAGCAGCCACGCGACCTGCTGAAACTGATCCCCGGCATCACACTCAGGAATATCAATGAACCCGAACTCTGCTGCGGAGCTGCTGGAACATATAACCTGACCCAACCGGAAATGGCCGATCGCCTCGGAACTCGCAAACTGAATTGTCTGCTGGAAGTCAAACCCGACGTTATTGTTTCCGGGAATGCTGGCTGCTCACTGCAACTGCAAGCCCACCTGCAACAACGCGATCAGCAGATTCGCGTTCTGCACCCCATCGAACTGCTGGACCTCAGTTATCGAAACCTGCCACTCGGCCAATCCTGATGCAACGACCGAAAATCAGCCTCCGGCAGTAAACTCAGCCCTGTTGCAGAACACAGGCACATAGTTGGGATCAACTCGCAACCACTACCGCATCTG
Organism: uncultured Planctomycetaceae bacterium; assembly: GCA_963977705.1. Classification (GTDB taxonomy): domain Bacteria; phylum Planctomycetota; class Planctomycetia; order Planctomycetales; family Planctomycetaceae; genus SXXK01. Next base: position 1,931 of record CAXBSH010000043.1, on the reverse strand, counting down.
CTCAGCCAGCAGAAAAGCGATCTCCATCGATTGCTCGTAGTTCAACCGCGGGTCCACAGTACTGCGATAGTCACGAGATAAATCGGACTCCGTGAGGTTGCCGGGACCGCCCGTGCACTCCGTCACATCCTCACCAGTCAACTCAAGATGAATCCCACCCAGTCGCCCCCCACACTCCTTGTGAATGCGAAACGCGCTGATGATCTCCGAAATGATGTCGTCAAACGAACGCGTCTTCAGGCCCGATCGCGTCCCATGAGTATTCCCATGCATCGGATCGCAGCTCCACAACACTCGACAGCCAGCACTCCGCACTGCCTCTACCAGATATGGCAAACGATCCCGAATCTTCTCAGCACCAAATCGGTGAATCAGCGTCAGACGACCCGGCTCGTTCTCCGGGTTCAGAATCTGAATCAACTCCAGCAACTCCTCCGGAGTCATTGAATTCCCGACCTTCAAACCCACGGGATTGCGAATTCCGCGGCAATACTCAACGTGAGCACCGTTCAGATCCCGAGTCCGATCGCCAATCCAGACCATATGGGTACCAAGGTTGTACCAACCACGCTGACGTTCCGCCCGCGTCAACGCTTGCTCGTAATGCAACAGCAACGCTTCGTGCGAAATAAAGAAATCCACTCGACGCAACTGATGCAACTCACCCGGGGAAACCACCTGCATGAACCGGATCGACTCACTCAACGAGTCCAACAGTTGCTGATAGCGGCGACTGCCGGGCGTGTTCCTGACAAACTCCAGGTCCCAGTTCTCAGGATGGTGCAGGTCAGCGAAGCCCCCTTCGCTCAAAGCCCGAATAAAATTGAGCGTCATTGCAGAACGCTCAAAGGCCGCCAACATCAGCGATGGATCCGGTGTCCGCTCAGCGAGTGTAAACCCCGGCTTATTAATAATGTCCCCGCGATAACTGGGCAGCTCAACATCACCACGCCGCTCCATATCGGACGACCGCGGCTTCGCGTACTGCCCGGCGATCCGCCCGATCCTGACAACTCGCCTCCTCGCGCCCGCGATAAGCACAAGGCTCATCTGAATCAACACCTTCAGCTTTCGCAGCACGGCCGTTGAGTTGCAGTCATCGAAGCTCTCAGAGCAATCGCCACCCTGCAGTACAAAGGTACGTCCCTCAACGGCCTCCGCCAACTCGGCCCGCAGCCGCTCAACTTCCCACGCCGTAGTCAGAGTTGGCAGCGAGGCCAACTTCCGCAGCGACTCAGAAAGCGCCGCATCATCGGGGTATACGGGCTGCTGTTTGGCAACTCGGGATTTCCATGAATCTGGCAGCCATGAACTGGACATGAACGCCTCCAGCCGACGGTGGGAAGATCGGCGCGTAAAAAAAGCCGGACTCTTTCGAGTCCGGCTAATGAATGATCCCGGCAGTACCTACTTTCGCGCTTTTGACACTATCATTGGCCCTGCAAGCTTAACGTTCGTGTTCGGAATGGGTACGCGTGTTTCCTTGCAAGTGAATCACCGGGAAACCGCACGATCCGTAGACGAGCTCGGTGTCGTGCGTATATCAAAATGAAGTCTAGTGGCTCTGACAATTGATCAAAATGACCAGATATTCCTCCATTAGTACCGGTCAGCTCAGACGCTCTCACGCCTTACACCGCCAGCCTATCAACCTCGTGGTCTTCAAGGGGAGTCAAACGAAACCTTATCTTGGGAATGGCTTCACGCTTATATGCTTTCAGCGTTTATCACAACCGCACATAGCTACCCTGCGATGCCACTGGCGTGACAACAGGAACACCAGAGGTGCGTCCCTCCAAATCCTCTCGTACTAAAGAGAATATCCCTCAAGTTTCGTACGCCCACACCAGATACGGACCAACCTGTCTCACGACGGTTTAAACCCAGCTCACGTACCACTTTAATCGGCGAACAGCCGAACCCTTGGGAGC
>CAXBSH010000042.1:0-24514 GCA_963977705.1 uncultured Planctomycetaceae bacterium | reverse complement strand
TTGCAGGTGCGTTAAGGGTGACTCACCAGCGGCCAGCACCTTTCCGCTAACAGCGTTGCGAGTTGGGATGTGTCGTTTGCGTCTGAGCAGTTGTGGTCTTCCTGGTACGGAAGCGGTATCCCGCACGTTTCCGCCAAACCCATCAAACTGCACTGCAGGTGCGCACCTGATTTTGCGTTGATCCAAAAAAAGTGCCCCGAGCATTCCTGCGCGGGGCGACAGAGGAAAACTTGTCTTCGTACGCCTGTCAGCGACTTATGCACAGTCGGACGAGCGGACGCATTCCGAGGCGACCCTACGAGCAGCTCGACCGGACCGAATACGCCGCAGCGCCACAGCAACTGCCGCAACCCCCAGCAGACAGAATGTGCCAGGTTCCGGAACCGAGGCATACCTTGACAGCGAGCCCGCCAGGATCCCCGGATCAGTGGCCGAACCACGCATCGCAAATGACTGCACGCGAAGCCCGTAGTAATTGTCCGGAGCCGCCCCGTTGGTCGCCACATTCGTCAGATACATCCAGCCATAGTAGTCGATCCCATCATCACCAGTCAGGCGAAAACCAACGTAGCCACCCGAACCAAAGTCTCCGAAGGTCGTGCTGGGAGTCCCCTCTGTGTAAAGCAACACAGACTGAGTCGACTCGTTGGTAAAATCGGCTGCCGTGATGGAATCACCCAGCGCGAAATTCTTCGTCAGAAATCGGCCGCCCCCAACCGCATCCGTTCCGGTGTCCAAAGTTCCATTGTTCAACCCAAAAGTGCCGCCCAACGACACACCCGTTGTTGCATAGGTATACCGCACTGGAATGTTAGCGGGATCGGGGTCGTACAGACCACCGTTTTGGAACAGGACATCACCACCAGCATTGGAAATGCTGAAGTTAAAGGTACTGGCCAGCAGATTTGCAGGTGCTGAACTCAAATCGGCTACCGCCGGCCCCTCACCGGGCGCATACAGAGAAGTATCAAACGGGTTGAACGGCATATCGCAAAAGTCACCCGTCTCAGATGTAACAAGGCGACCATAGATACTGGTGTACGCCGGGTTCACTGGCGAATCATTATTTGTGAACCGCCAGACTCCGTAGGTCACATCGGCATCACAGGGTTGCGACAGAAGAATCGCTGCGCTCGCGGACATCACGCACAACAATGCCCAGCGGAAAGATGCATAGTTTTGGCAGAATTTGAACATCAACACTCTCCAGAAACGGCTGCAGTGCAGCGCCTGAACCACAGACAGGTCTTACTTCTGTGTCGGCAGCACACTGGCACAGCAAAAGAGGACGGTCGAAAAATCGGCAGGGGCTAACCAACCCGCAACCAGACAGGCAGAATCTGCCGATTGCAGCGGTCGTCTGCGGGTGCACGCCCTGTTGTTTCCGGAATTGTGGCCTGCAAATCCGAAAGAACCTGACGTCTGTGCCTTCCAGGCAACTGCACACCCATTCAAAGCTGGTGATCACTGGAAGATCACCCGTTTCGGGCAGCAGAACACAAACACCACGTTCCGTCGCATCTGTCTTCGCCGCCCCACCAGAAACTAGTGAGCCACCGCAGGCACGACAATTCCGCGTTTCTCGATCCGATCAGTTTTACTGAGAGCTCCGTCTGTTCTGAGGATCCTGACTTTGAGGGGAATTTGTTGCCAAAAACGACCGCTTGTTGCACTCCGGCAACACGCAGTTGCAAACACTGCTGACGAAACACCACAACTCTGCCAAAACACCCGGATTCAAGAAGAAAACCGTTGCAGTTTTTCATCGATTGTGTTGCCTGCCAATGGCAACACCCCGCCACCTCAACCACCAATCAACTCCGGCAGCTTTCGCAGATTCCCCGAACTAGTAACAGAAATTCGCTGATCACCACAAGACCGGATGAAAACACCCGCCATTTCCGGCCGGCGACAGCCCCGCTCACTGCTCTCTCGCCATCGGCGATTTCATCCGTTTGACCGACTTACTGTTGTTCCACACACATTTCTCGCTAAAGTCGCAGAGTCGCCTGCTGCATTCCAGTCGCGCCTGCCCACTACCAGCTTGCCCCCCTACTCCTCAGAACTCCCGCGCGGATCGTTCCCATGTACCGATCTCTGTCGGCTGCCAGTCTTGCCTGCCTGCTCTGGATTCCCGCAGCCGCTGCTGCCCCGCAAGCTGCAGAAGCACCCGCAGACCTGTTTGAACGCAGTATCCGTCCGCTGCTGCTGGATCGCTGTATCGAATGTCACGGGCCAGCAAAGCAGGAACATCAGGTCCGGCTGGATCGCCGCGCAGATGTTCTCAAAGGGTCCGCATCCGATGTCCCGCTGATCGTCCCCGGAAAACCTCAGGAAAGTCGCCTCTGGCAGGTTCTCCAGCACACCCCCGATGACATCCGCATGCCGTCCTCCGGGAAACTCGATCAAGCCAGCCTCGACGCCGTCCAAAGCTGGATCCTGCAGGGGGCTCCATGGCCGGACTCCGCCAACCTCGAAGCGGATGCCACCGCCCGACTCCAGCGCTGGAAACAACACTGGGCGTTCCAGCCCATTCAACGCCCCGACCTCTCGGCCCAACCCGCGCACATTCAACCCATCGATTTTCTGATCGACCAACAACTGCACACCGTCAACCTGCAGCGTTCCTCCCGGGCCACCCCGGCTGTGCTCGCCCGTCGCCTCGCCTATGGCATCACCGGGTTACCGCCCGCCCTGACCGACATTGAGGCTGCCACCGCGGCACACGCCGCCGGTACTCTCGATCCATGGCTGACGGATTACACCGAACGATTGCTGGCTCAGCCCCAGTACGGCGAACGCTGGGGACGCTACTGGCTGGATGTCGCTCGCTACGCCGACACCAAAGGCTACGTCTTTACAGAGAATCGGGAATACTCCGAGGCGTGGCGCTACCGGGAGTGGGTCATTCGCTCGCTGAACAGCGATCAGCCCTTCGATCAGTTCATCCACCAGCAGCTGGCCGCTGACCGGCTTCCCGGAGCTGACGATCCCGCACAGCTGGCCGCGATGGGCTTTCTCACGCTCGGACGACGATTCCTGAACAATCCCCACGACATCATCGATGATCGCATCGACCTGATCACCCGAGGCCTGATGGGCCTGACTGTCTCCTGTGCCCGCTGCCATGATCACAAATTTGACCCCATCAGCCAGGCAGATTACTACAGCCTTTACGGCGTCTTTGCCTCATCTGAAGAACCTGGCGGTGAACCATCCCCCCTGCGTCTGATCGATCGCCCTCAGCCCGTTGAACCTGTCATCTTCCTCCGCGGCAGTCCCGGCAATCGCGGCCCCGCCGTACCCCGGCGATTCCTCTCCGCACTCGCCGCCCCGGATACCCCCGCATGGCAAAACGGCAGTGGCCGACTGGAACTGGCAAAAGCCATCACCGATGCCTCCAATCCGCTCACGGCCCGCGTCACAGTCAATCGGATCTGGATGCACCTGTTCGGTCGCGGACTTGTCGAATCACCTGGCGACTTCGGCGTCCGTACGGAAAAACCTCAGCACGCTGAACTGCTCGACTGGCTGGCTTCCGAATTCATCGCCAGTGGCTGGTCCCGCAAATCCCTGCTGCGAACAATCCTGCAATCCGAAACATGGCGTCAAAGTTCAGATCGACGACCGGACGCTGAAATTGCTGATCCCGAAAATCGCCTGCTTGCCCGCATGAATCGACTGCGACTTGACTTCGAAGCCCAGCGCGATTCCGTACTCGCCGCCTCACAACAACTGGACGCCACTGTCGGTGGTCCCTCAGCCGATCTGGCCACTGACCCCAATATCACGCGACGGGCGGTCTATGCCCGCATCGATCGACAGAACCTGCCCGGTCTCTTTCGCACCTTCGACCTTGCCAGCCCCGATGCTCATGCACCACGCAGATACCAGACCACCATTCCCCAGCAGGCCCTGTTCTACCTGAACAATGCGTTTGTGCTGAATCAGTCGTCCGAAATTGCCCGCCTGTCGGCAGCAGCCGGTGAAGACCGTATTCCGGCCATCTTCCGCAGTGTCCTGCGCCGCAACCCCGCTCCCGCAGAACTCGAAGCCTGTCGCAGCTTCCTGCACTCGGTCGACAGCCTGCAGCAGACCGCAGGGCAGGGCGGCTGGCACCTCGGCTACGGCAGCCTGCCCGAAGACAGCCACACACTCACCAACTTCCAACCCCTCACAGTGATCCGCGAAGGACGACTGCAGGGCGGCGATCAACTCCCCGATCCCCAACTTGGCTGGGTCTTTCTGAATCGCTCCGGAGGTCACCCGGGAAATGATCTGCAGCACTGCGCCGTACGTCGCTGGACCGCCAGTGCCGACTGCCGCATCCTCTTTCACGGCGTTCTGACACACACCTCCGATCAGGGCGACGGGGTGCGTCTGCGAGTTCTTGGACCAGACGGTCGCAACCTCGCTCAGACAGTCGCCACCAATGGCACCCAGACGGTCGCCGCCGGTGGCATTCCCCTCCAGCAGGGACAATCCATCGACTTCGTGGTTGATTGTCGCTCAGCCTCCGCACACGACTCCTACCGTTCCAAATTCGTCATCACTCAGGCCGTGCCCGGCCAACCTGCACGCATCTGGAATTCCGAACAGGACTTCCGCGAAGCCCCTGCCGCGCGACAGGATCCGTGGGCTCAACTGGCCCAGACACTGCTGCTCACCAACGAATTCCTGTTCATAGACTGACTCGAAGGCCACCATGTCCACTTCCATACCGGTCCCATTCGTCAACGCTGAGCAGTCCCCCATCGTCGTGGGACGCCGGGGGATGCTGGCCCGCTGCGGTATGGGGTTCGGCGGACTAGCCCTCGCCGATCTGCTGCAGCAGGCCGAAGCCGGCGAACCGCTCAATCCCATGGCCCCGCGACAGCCACAGTTCCCCTCAAAAGTCAAACACGTCATCCACCTGTTTATGAATGGTGGCCCCTCACACGTCGATACCTTTGACTACAAACCGGAACTGCAGCGCCGCGGCGGTGAAAAAATTGCCGCCGGAAACCTCGCCACAGAACGTCCCACCGGAGCCCTCTACCCATCCCCATGGCGATTCAGACCGTGCGGACAAAGCGGACTGATGGTCAGTGACCTGTTCCGCAAAACCTCAGCCCACGTCGATGACCTCTGCATCATCCGCTCCATGCATGCTGATGTCCCCAACCACGAACCCTCACTGATGCTGATGAACTGTGGCGATGCCCGACTGGTACGCCCCAGCATGGGCTCCTGGCTCACATGGGGACTCGGCACCGATAACCAGAATCTGCCCGGATTCGTTGCCATGTGCCCGGGGGGATACCCCATTCAGGAATCACAGAACTGGCAGGCCGGATTCCTGCCAGGTATCTTCCAGGGTACCTACGTCGATACTCGCCATACCGAACTGGAAAAACTGATCGAAAATGTTCGCAATGATCGCATCTCCGGCGGCGAACAGACACAGCAGCTCAGCCTGCTGCGACTGCTGAACCGACAACACCTCGAACAACGGCCCGGTGACGCTCAGCTGGAATCCCGCATCCAGTCGTTCGAGCTGGCTTTTCGCATGCAGACAGATGCAGCGGACGCCTTCGATGTCTCACGCGAACCCCGGCACATCCTTGAGATGTACGGTGAAGGAGTCCAGGCTCGCCAGATCCTGATCGCCCGTCGACTGGTGGAACGCGGAGTTCGCTTCGTACAGGTCTGGCATGGTGAAGGCCAGCCATGGGACAACCACGATGACATCGAAGTCAACCACGCCAGACTCGCACGCCAGTGCGATCAGGCCATCGCGGCACTGCTCACTGACCTCAAACAACGCGGACTGCTGGAAGAAACACTGGTCATCTGGGGCGGTGAATTCGGACGCACACCCACCGTCGAACTACCCACCAAAGGTGCCAACGCCGGAAAAATCAACGGACGAGATCACAATCACTGGGGCTTCACCATGTGGCTTGCAGGTGGCGGAGTCCGCGGCGGCTATGCTCACGGAGCAACCGATGAATTCGGCTTCAAAGCCGTTGAAAAACCTGTTCACGTCCACGACCTGCACGCCACACTCCTCAAACTCATCGGCTTCGACCACGAAAAATTTACTTTCCGCTACGCCGGCAGAGATTTCCGACTGACAGACGTCCACGGCAAAGTCGTCGACGAACTGATTGCCTGATACGGCCACTCAGCCCGCTGCAAATGTCCGATCCAGAAACGGTCCCACCAGCGCCGCCAACGGTGGCAGATCGATCAGGAACGAGTCATGACCGAACGGACACCGCAGCTCCAGAAAACTGACGTGCCGCCGAATCTTCAGCAGCGCTGACACCAGCTCTCGACTCTGACTGGTCGGAAACAGCCAGTCCGTGTCATACGACGCCACAAAAAAGCGACAACGCGACTGCTCCAATGCCTCGGACAACGAGGAAAAACCTTCCTCAAGGTCGAAATAGTCCATCATCCGAGTCAGATACAGATAGCTGTTGGCATCAAATCGCTGCACAAACCGCTTGCCCTGATAATGCAGATAGCTCTCAATCTGAAACTCCGTCTCCTTCTGCATGCTGTAGGCGAACTTTTCACTGTTCTGCAGGCGACGACCAAATTTCAGCTCAATCGAGTTCTCTGACAGATAGGTGATGTGCGCCACCATCCGAGCCAGTGCCAGACCGTAACGTGGCCCCTCCGAGTCATAGTAATCGCCGTTGCAGAAGCCCGGGTCCGCATAGATCGCCCTACGACCCACCGCGTTGAAAGCAATCCCCTGGGCTGTCAGTCGCGGTGCTGACGCCAGCACGATCGCCGCACGCACCTGCTCAGGAAATCGCACCGCCCACTCCAGCACCTGCATCCCACCCAGACTGCCTCCCACTACTCCCAGCAACTGAGTAATCCCCAGATGCCGCACCAGCTCCGCATGCACACTCACCACATCGCGAATCGTCAGAAATGGAAAACTCAGACAGTAACGACGACCCGTCTCAGGATTCACCGAACCAGGACCAGTCGTCCCCTGACACCCGCCCAGAACATTCGCACAGATCACAAAATACTTCGACGTATCCAGTCCGCGACCACGACCAATAAATCCATCCCACCAGCCGGGCTTCCGATCGTCTGCCGTATGCCAGCCCGCCGCGTGAGCGTCACCAGTCAAAGCATGGCACACAAAAATCGCATTGCTCTTGTCAGAGTTCAACTCGCCGTACGTCTCATAGGCAACCGTCACCGGCCCCAGATGCTCCCCACTGGCCATCCGCAGCAGACCCGGGGCCTCAAACAACTGCACGTACTTCGTCGCCGTCTGCCCCGCAGAATCTGCATTGATAAAACTCTGCTCGGACTCACCGTCACCCATAAAACCTGCTCACTTCCAAAGCCAGACACTCACCAGTTCCACAGAATTCCCGACACCAACCCCCAACGGACCACCCCAGACTTCCCTTCGACCACTTCCCTTCGACCACTGACCACTGACCACTGACCCCCGATCCTGCCGCCTGTACCAGTTGCAACACGTACAGCGATCATCACCCCGCTTGCAACCTCGGACTTCAAAGTTCAATCCGCACACACCAGCAACTTCTGCCGATTGAAATACAAAAAGTCAAGCAGACCTGAACGCGATGTTCATCTTCGTGATCCAGACTTCAGGCGGACCTTGGTACAAGGCAAGACAGCCCAGACCAACACCAACTCGGGGTCCGGTTGCAGCGATGTTGCCCAAAAAAACGATCAATTGGCCTTTTTCAAAAACTTGCTGCGAACATTTTCGGCATCGCTGCCCGTAAAATTGGAGAACTCACGCACTCTGGTAGAAATTTCAGCTGAAGCAGCGGATTGCTGGCAGACCACCCCGGAAATCAGGCCTCTGCTGCGAAAACATGACCCTCCATGACATGACGACTCAGTAATCCACAAGAATTTGACCGTTTTAATTAAGAGAATTCAGTCCTGAATTCCTCCAAAATACAGATTACCTGACCTCCTGAGTTTGCGTATTTGACATCCGTGATATCCTGAGACGAACATCTGAACATTCCCTGGCAGGGTATTTGCTCTCCTGCAACTCGCGGCAGCAATGTCCCCGATAAACGTCCGGTTCTCCGGATCTGACAAACACTCGGCCAGGGTGCCTGCGAGTCTTCGCTATGAATTTCATGATACTCACTCTGGTAGTGGGTTTTTCGGTAGCCGTCCTTGCCGCGCCTCTGGTGGCAATGATCTGCCGACACCTGCAGATTGTCGATCGGCCTGATGGGCACCGCAAACTGCACGCGTCGATCGTGCCGCTCACGGGCGGTCCTACGCTGCTTGTCTCCATCGTCTGCGCTGTTGCTGCCGGCATCGCATGGCAACCGGACGTTCTCGCCGCAACTCGCGGTGACGCCACTTTCCTGTTCTGCCTTGCTCTTGCCACCTCCGTGCTCGTTGCCGTCGGCATGCTGGACGACCGTTTTGGACTCCGCGGTCGCCAGAAACTGGCGGGGCAGGTACTGGCCGCCCTCATCATGGTGCCGTCCGGAATTGAAATTCAAAACATCACGATCTTCGGTCAGCCCGTAACACTCGGCGTCTTTTCACTGGTTTTCACAGTGTTCTGGATCGTCGGTGCCATCAATGCACTCAACCTGATCGATGGTGTAGACGGCCTCGCCTCAACCACCGGCGTTGTGCTCAGTCTTTCGGTGGCCGCTGTCACGTTCCTGCAGCAGGGTCGGAACGACGGTCTGCTGATCGCACTGGCTCTTGCTGGTGGATTGCTCGGCTTCCTCGTGTACAACTTTCCCCCGGCCCGGATGTTCCTTGGGGACTCGGGAAGCATGCTGATCGGACTTATTCTGGGCACAATAGCCCTGAAATGCTCTGTCAAGCAGTACACTGCCGTCGCACTCATCATGCCCACCGCAATCTGGGCCGTGCCGATCTTTGACGTGGCCATGGCCATTGTTCGTCGCAGATTGACTGGCCGCAGCATCTACGCAACCGATCGCGGCCACCTGCATCACTGCCTGCAGCGCAAAGGGCACACCGGTGCCAGACTGCTGCTGGTGGTAGGCACGCTCTGCACAATCACTGGTATGGGCGCTGTCGCCAGCGCCTTCTTCGACAACGAAGTATACGCCGTTGCATCCGTGATTACCGCACTCTCACTGCTGATCATCTCACGGTCGTTCGGGCACACCGAAATGACACTGATGGCCAATCGTCTGCGACGAGTCACCATGTCCATGTTTTCACGCCGACGCGACGGGAACACACTGCACCACGAACAGATTCGGCTGCAGGGACATCACGAATGGGCGCTCCTGTGGGACTCCCTGATGCAGGCATCCGTCACACATGGGCTGCACTTCGCCGAACTGACAGTCAACATCCCCAGCGTTGGCGAGTTCTATCACGCCACGTATCGCAACGCTCGCGGCGTTGACGCTCACGAACTCTGGAAATGCGAATTTCCGCTGGTGGTCGACAACTTCGTTATCGGACACATCCGCGTCGAAGACGCCGCCCGCGGGCAGTTCACGGAATGGCTTGCTGACCTCGCCCGAAACATGGAACCGGTACAGCAGACGCTGCATACCCTGATGGCTCCGCTCCGCAAAAAGCCGGCCCAGACTCCCGTCGTCACCGCCCCCACGCTGGCCCTGATTCCCGAACGCGCTGTCAGCTGATCAACGATCAGGTTCCCCCTGATCCAGCACGACTCGGAATCCCGCCAGATCGTAGCGGTCGTCACCCGGAAATCGTTGCGAGAACCCAACTTCCGAGTCGGCCGGACCGGTCAGGAATGCGCCCCCTCGCAGGGGATACTCCCCATCCGCAGACGGCTCCGTCGGCTCACACCACTCCATCACATTGCCATGCATGTCATACAGACCTCCGCCATTCGGCAGCAATGAACCTGCCGGCAGTGTCGTTGCTGACGAAATTCTCGCGTAGTCGGTCAGAAACGATTCGTCGTCCGAACAGTGAAACGCCGTTGTCGTTCCCCACCGACAGGCTCGCTCCCACTCAGCCTCCGTCGGTAAACGAAATCCGCTCACACCCCGACGCAGACGCCACTCGGTCGCACCGGCGGCATTCGTCACCCGCTCATAACACTCAGACATGCCACTCCGCCGACTTAACCAGTTGCAGAACCACACCGCATCTGTCCGACTGACCTGCTGCACCGGATGATCAACCCCCTCACCCACACTCAGGTCAGGCCCCTCCCACATCTGCGGTTTCTGATCCGCCGCCGTTCCCGCGTCGTCCATAAACCGCTGAAACAACCCCTGCGTGACCTCCCGATCGCAGATCCAGACCGATCCTTCAGCCCTCTCGCCCCCACTCAAGTCCAACGGCACTCGTACCAGCGTCAACCCGTCGACCACCCGCCAGTTCGCTTCACGCACCAACGCCACATCCGACCGCAAGTCAACCGATTCCTCACCCTCAGTCCGTCGCCACGCCTCCAACAGTCGCACAGCCGCAGCATGCTCGCCCGCATCACCCGAACGCGCCAGCATCTGCACCCGCCCACGCAGCCTCTCCGCAGACTCACGAATCATCCGCACGCTTATCGCGGACTTCAGAGCCAGCATCAACGCTGCGTTCAGATCACTGCTGCCACCCAGACCCAGCTCACCCTCACCGCGACCGAATCCGCCCCACTGCGATACCTCCCGAATCCAGCTCACTCGCTCAATCGGATCCGTCACCGCTGTTCGACACATGGATTCTGACCATGAGGAATCCCCCAGCTGCATCGCCAGCAGCGCAAGTCTCGCCCGCTCGCTTAACCCCAACCCACCACCCGGTCGCGACATCCGCTGCTGAATTATCTCCAACGCCTGCTCGCGACGATCCCGCAGCGCTGCAACCAACACTGAAGAATCTGGCAGCAGAGGATTCAGTACCTGCCCCGCCAGAAACTCTGTCTCATCCACACCCATCGCCGCACTCGCCAGTGCCAGCGGCAAACGACGCCCGGCCTCCGACTCGCTCCCCGACTCGCCTATCAGTCGCTCCCGCAGCAACGCCTCCGGATAACGCCCATCCGTCAACTCAGCTACAGCTCGAGTCAACTCGGTGCCCCGCACGTCACGCAGCGCATCCACCTCTGCAACCATCCGCTGCAGCAGTGACTGCTGTGACAAACGTCGCTGATTCCAGCTCCAGCTGCCCCAGAACAGCAAAACCGCCAGTCCAGACACACCCCAACGACGCAGATGAAACCGACCCGCAGCTGCCATTACCCGCCGCTCATCACGACTCCATTGCTTCGCCGGCACCAGACACCGTATCCAGATCCACTCCCGCAATGATGGCAGATTGCCCGACGTCGGGCGTAACGACCACGTACCAGCCCGCTCAGAAAGCAACAACTCCGTCCGCCCACGCTGAGTTTCACGCTGTCGTCGAGTCAGCCAAGTGTGAATCGCCGGCACCAGAAAATCGTGCGTCAGCTGAAATCGCTCACCTCTCACACCTGCAGAAGATTCTGACTGTCCCTCGGACACAAAAACTTCCGTTGGCGTCACCAGCCGCAGATCACGATCCAGCACACTCAGCAGCCGATCAAACGCAGCATCACCCTCAGCCAGACCACTGGCCGCACGCAGCACCTCGCGACTCTTTGCCGCCCCGCGAATTACCAACTGATCGGCCGGAAGCATTGCTCGCAGCACTCGCCGCGCTGCCACAGACTGCAACCGCAAAGCTGGATTGGCACCCGCACCCTCAAAAACCGAATCGAGATATGCCACCCCCGCTCCCTCAGCCCCGCCCAGCTCAACCAGCGTCTCCGGACGCCATTCACGCTGACGCAGTAGCTCGCCCAGCACCACCAGCCGCACACAGACCACCCGACCAGACTCCGAGACCTGCTCCACTGCCATCCTCAGAAACTGCAGCTGCTCAAGCTGTAACCCACCCTCTCGCGGTAACCGACCCCACGCACGACCAAACTGCTCCAGCACACGCTCAGCATGCTCCTCGTCAAACAGATCAACAACTGCCGTATTCTCACCCTGCCGCATCGGGATCTCCAGCGCACTCATCAGACGCGCTGTCCCTAAAGCAAAATCGTCCCGCACCAGCAGCAATGCACGCAGCTGGTCCCCGTCACACTGCCGCAAAGCACGCACCAGCAGACTGTCAGCGTTCGCCTGCGATCCACTCAGCCACTGCTCCAGCTGATCAATCACCAGCACCAGACGACACAGACGACGCTGGCGAATAAGCCCCAGCAGCCCCGCAGCATCCTCACCCTGCGGCAACCCCGGTACACAACGCCGCAGGGCCACCTCCAGACGACGCTCCGTCTCACCCGCAGACGCCTCCACAAATACCACATCCAGCCCCGCCGGTAACCGCGGCACAATCCCCGCCCTCACCAGCGAAGATTTCCCGCAACCACTCGGACCATAAATCACTCCCACAGACAAACGCGGCCCCGTGTCCAGACCACTCAGACGACGCACCCAGAACGCCACAGAATCCGGTACGCCATCCCGATCCCTGGGGCCCGGCAGCAGTTGCACAAACGCTGCTGCATCATCCTCAGTAAAACAGTGCAGCCCACGCGGGATCACCGCCGCAACCGCCACTGACCCGGACTCACACTTCTCTCCCACCGTACTGCTGTCCAGCCAGCGCTGCAGCTCGTCACCAAACTCCTGCAGATCACCAAAACGATCCACCGCTCGCTTTGCCAGCGCCTTCAGACAGATCCGCTCCAGCTCACTCGGAATTCGCGACCGAAATTCCCGCAGGGAACGCGGTGCTGCTGATATCACCTGACTAAGCGTCTCACGCAGTGAACCACCGCGAAATGGACGCGAATCCGTCAGCATCTCATACATCACCACACCCAGCGAAAACAAATCACTCCGACCATCCAGACGATGCCCCTCACCCCGCGCCTGCTCCGGACTCATGTAAGCCGGAGTCCCCGCAATGGCATAGGCCGCCGGATGCTGATCGCCATGAATCGCCAGACCAAAATCCGCCACAAACGGAATTCGACCCTCCCGCGAAATCAGAATATTGGCCGGCTTCACGTCCCTGTGAATGATCTTTCGCTGATGAGCCGCATGCAGTGCCCGCGCAACCGGAATCAAAAGCCGCACCGTCTCCTGCTCCGTCAGACGCCCCTCCCGAATCTCGGCCTCCAGCGTCCGACCGTCGATGAACTGAGACACCACATAGACACCACCGGATAACGTCCGCCCTGCATCATACACCGTCACTGCGTTCGGATGATCCAGCTGCGCAGCCATCCGCGCCTCAGACAGATATGTCTCCTGCTCCGCACGACTGCCAAAACGCCCCGGAGACGGCACCTTGATCGCAACCGCACGCTGCAGCGATGTATCCCAGCCCAGATACACCTGCCCAAATGCCCCCTCCCCCAGCAGACGGTCCAGACGATATCGCCCGTCACCAATCACCGGCAGAATCTCAGACGCTGACTGACCAACGCCCGCACTCTGCACAATCGTCTGCAGCCCGTCCTCCGCGTCCGCCACACCCGCCGACTGGCCACCGGAATTCCCACCGGAACCCGAGCATCGCAGCACTTGAGTCGCATCGCTGAGCTCACTGCCGGACGACGGCACCGACGCCTCTGTCCGCAAGTCGTCCTCGCCGTCAGAAGACATAGACTCGCCCCGGCTCGGCGATCGTCAGACCAGGTCTCTGCAACCGCTGCAATTCCGTCGCAATCTCCTCAAAAAATACCGGTTTCAGATGCCATGCAAAAACCGGGATCTCCGCCGGAATGTGCCGCAGCTCCTCCGCAAACGTACGCGAACACAAATGCCCCGACTTCTCCGCCAGCCAGCCACTGCTGGCTGGAAAACTGCACTCCAGGAATACGGCCCGCAGATTCCGACGCTGCGACAGAAGTTCCCAGACACGCTCTGTCGGCAATGTATCCGTAATAAAAGCCACACAGCCAGCACCATCATCCACCAGAAACCCCAGCGTCGGAACCGGATGCCGCAGCTGCACCGGAGTCACCTGCAGACCACACGAATTTACCGACTCCTCCTCACGCAGCTCCTGCAGCCGCAGAAACGGAGTCTCCTCGCGGGATAAACGCACAAAATCCGGCCAGATTCGATCGTTGAAAATGTCCCGACGCAGACTCTCAAACGTCGCAGCACTCGCCAGTATCCGCGGACACTCAGGAACCGGCCGATACACGTTGTCAAGAAAAAACGGCAGCGATGCTATGTGATCCAGATGACTGTGAGACAAAAAGACGTCCCGAATCAGCTGCTGACGCTCCAGAGGTCCCACACAGCCGATCGTTCCCGCATCAATCGCCGTGTAGTCGTTGATCAGCACCGATAGACTGAACTGCAACATCCCCGCAGAACCAATACTGGATGGCAGCAGCTCCACTCTCATGCGTCAGCTCCAACCGCCGGCACCACAAAACACACCGTCCACACCATCCCCGATCCCGCAGATTAACCACTCCACA
This sequence comes from uncultured Planctomycetaceae bacterium, assembly GCA_963977705.1. Taxonomy (GTDB): domain Bacteria; phylum Planctomycetota; class Planctomycetia; order Planctomycetales; family Planctomycetaceae; genus SXXK01. Next base: position 10,053 of record CAXBSH010000042.1, on the reverse strand, counting down.
CTCGCAAATCCAGATTGCCGCACCACGAAGCCAATCAGACACGTCGTCAGAAGATGCCCGCTCACCGACGTCTGACCGGCGCCGCTCCTCCGGCCGGACCAAAATAATGATTCAACCCCAGATGCACCTCCGAATCAAACTGCCGATCGTTCGTCGTTGGCAGCACCACCGACAACGTCAGATTCGTTCGGCGATACAACTGAGCCGTCAAACCAGTCGTCAGATTCACAATCCCAGCACGACTGCCAGCACTGCCAAATGACAATGGCACACCGCCCACCGTCGGAGAAAACTGATCAGCCGACTGCAGCATCTCATTGAAATGCACTTCCGTAATTCCCGCTACTCCCGTCAGTGCACCAGTTGATCCAGCGTCTGCACGATACAACCACACACCACCCTGAACGCTCGCGTACAACACCGAACTGTCCTGCAGACGCCCCGTTGCCGTCTGGCCCGAATAACGGTCCTCAACCAGCACCGACTCACCGTTCGTATCAAAAGACACCTGGCTGAATCCCTGAATGAACGTGCGGTCCGTCGGAGTCACCAGCAGACCCAGATAGGGTGCCACATTCACCGACTCACCACTGCGACGCAGGTAAAACGCCCGATTGCGAATCACCGTGTCGTCCGCCGTCGGAAGTTCCACCGAAATACCCCCGGAAACAGCGCTCGACTCAGTCGTCAGCAGCAACTGCTTGAATGCCACGGACAGATTCCCCAGCTCCGCCCCCGATCCACCCGTCATCAGCAGACTCTCGTCCAGCACCTGAGTACTGTCGAAAGTTCCCGCAAACGGAAGACGCAGCTCGGCAGACGACCAGCCCTCATTAAACGTACGCTCAAAACCCGGTACGAATCGCTGCACGTCGCCGTAACCCGCCGCACCCACCACACTGTTGAAATAATTGTAGTTGAAAAACACTCGATCACGCGGCAACGGACTGTTCTCTTCACTGATCTTGTACTGCGAAATCTGCGAGCCCGCTCGCGACAGACTCAGACTCTGCCCCTCCGCCAGCCCACCCCTGTAAAAACCATCCACAACATCCAGTGACAGATCTGCAGACTGCGCCCCCGTTGTCTGACCGTCCGGCAATGTCGCTCGCAGATCACGCAGACTGGACTCACTCACCGTTCCTGTATACCCGGCCGCACCAGCGGAACCCGTCCGACTGACCAGATCTGCCAGCACATCCCGCTCTGATAAAGTCAAAGCATCGTAATTCACCAGCTGACCATCCGCGTTAAACAGCAGATCCACCGTCGATCCCGCAGTCTGACCGGTTCCCAAATGATCGCCCGGCACAACCACGCGATACACACCCGACGACAACTGCTCCGAAAATAAGCCGCTCATCTGACCGCCCGAGATAAACACGGACTGCGGCTGAAACATCGGACCGCTCGCCACAAACTGCTGCTGATTCGTAAACCCCAGCATGTCGCCCGCGATATTCGGAGTCAATCCGGTACGCCGCCCGGCCGTACCCACACTCCGACTGCTCAAACGACGCTGCCGCGCACTCATCGCCGGTGGCACAGTCTGACGAGCACTCGATTCAACTCGCTCAGCCGCTGTCGCACCCGGGACAGGTTTCGCTGCCTGAGCTGCAGCAGTACCGGGCTCTGTCCGCGGCACAGTATCCTGGCCACGCCCCCCCGCACACACGACGACAAGCGTCGCACACACGACTAATCCGCGGATCCACTCCATGCTGCCCGCCCTTCCATCCATGGTCGACGAGTCTTCGCAGCTGTCCCGCACACGGCTATCGCCCTGCACCCCAGCGCGCAACTTCTCCACAACCTCCCATTCATCGTGCACACACACCAACACAAATCATCACACCCACCCCAATCCCCGCTCACTCACCCGCCACTGGCTATGCGCACCCGAATGGTCTGCCCCACTTCTCTGATCAACACCCAACCGCCCACAGAACTCCAGCAAAAACCGCCGGTTGCAACCAGCCCTCAGCCTCAGCGTCAGACCAAACGTCCGAACAGACACTCAGCCCACCCCAACCCCGCCGCCCCGGGACCACCGAGCACCAGCTCGGTCACGCTTCCCCACACACCCCCGGGACCACCGAGCACCAGCTCGGTCACGATGCCGAGTCTCCCCTTTGCTGAATAGTTATCAGCCCACGGAATGGCTGAGCGACGGGCAAATGTGCGCCGCGTCGCGCCTTCATGTGGGCAAAAGACGGCCGAGCAGGAATGACGCGAGGGACAAAATGTAGACCGGGCATTCCTGCTCGGCCCCATCCTTTAAAAAACACCGGGGATTTCAAAGGTGACCAGAAGTTCGTGCCCGGGCTAAAGCCCAGACTACGACTTTTGTCCCTCGCGTCATTCCGGCCCGGTCCAATACCTTAAAAGATTGTCTGCTTTTAAAGCTCGGGGCCGGGGAAGAATGACGCCGACAACCACTCAATGCTGAAACAGAAACTCCTTGCTGTTAATCACAGCCCATGCGACATCTTCAAGAGCTCTGGTGCGATCTTCACTGGCTTTGATGTGAGCGGCTGCTGTTTCCTGTTCCTGCGGCAAGGCCGGACGGCTGAGTGCTGACTGATACAGGAGGTTGATAATGTCTGCATCTGACTTGCCCTCGGTGATCCAGCGGTGCACGTTGCCCGCATCAGCCCGCAGCTTGTTATGCACGGTCGGACCATTGATCAGCTGCAGAGCCTGGGACAGATTACTGTCCGTAGAGCGTTCACATTCACAGGGCAGCTCGCGCTGTGGCTGTCCGAAGACCTGCAGGAACTTGTGTCCTTCCGGCGGATCGACCAGATCAATGGCCAGTGTGCCGGCCGGCATCCCTGGATACTCTTCGGCCTGCCCCGTGACAGCACAGATCGCATCCAGCAGCTGTTCGGCCGTCAGCATACGCGTGGTGGCGTGGCTGAAATAAGTTTCATCATCGGCATTGAAGCGATTTCGCTTTGAGCTGAGCTGATAAACTCGGCTGGTCATGATTGTCCGAATCAGGTGCCGAGCCGAGAAATTGCTCTGGACCAGCTGATCGGCCAGATAGTTCAGCAGTTCAGGGTTGCTGGGGGGATTGGAGTCGCGGAAGTCATCGACCGGGTCCACGATCCCGCGACCGACCACATGGCCCCAGATTCGATTGGAAATGGATCGTGCAAAGAAGGGATTGCTGCCACTGGTCAGCCAGTCCGCAAACACGACCCGACGGTCCACTCCTGCGGCCACGTCCACGTCTCCCTGCAGCAGCAGTCGGACTTTCATCTGCCGGCCGGTGCGGGGCTGAGTCACCTCGCCACCCGCCTTGACAAAGATCATTTCATCATCGGGCAGACCGGTCTCCTTGCGGCCGACGCGATTGAAGGCTGCTGCCGTGCCGTAGTAATCATCCTGTGTCCATTTTTCGAACGGATGGTTATGGCACTTAGCGCACTGAATTCGGACACCGAGAAACAACTGTGCTGTGGTTTCTGTAGCATCAATTTCATCCCGACTGGCCTTCCAGTAGGCAGCGGCGGCATTCTGCTGAGTACTTCCGGTGGCGGTGAGCAGCTCATGGGCAAACTGGTTCAGCGGCACATCGTTCTTCACGATATCAAACAGCCAGCGACGGAACTTGTGGACGCCTGATTTTGTCAGTCGCTTGCTGTTGACTCGCAGCAGGTCGGACCACTTCAGTGACCAGAAGCGAGCATGGTCATCGGTGGCCAGCAGGCGATCCACCAGGGCTGCTCGTTTCTGAGGTCCGGCATCGGCGTGGAACTGCTGAGTTTCTTCCAGCGTGGGCAGGCGTCCGGTCAGATCCAGCGTGGCGCGTCGCAGAAAGTCTGAATCACTGCACAGATCAGAAGGCTCAATCTGCAGCTGACGCAGCTTGGCAAACACCAGCTTGTCGATTTCTGTTTCTTCCGGTGGATTGGGCCACTGGAACTCTTTGCGTTCGGTCAGGTACGAGATCTGTGTGGTCGACATTTTGTCGAGGTAGCGTGCCAGAATGGTGGCTTCCCCGCGTCCTTCGCGAGTGACAACACCGGTGGGGGTAATGGCGGCGATGCTTTCATCAGATGTGTCAAAGGCTGTCAGTGCGGTGATGTCGCGGACAGAACCATCGCTGAAATGTCCATTCACCAGCAGCTGCTGGCGATCAGCCCCATCACGCAGAACACGCGGCTTCGGGAACAGCTCGATGCTGACCAGAGTTGGAGTTCCTTCAGGGGCAACCTTCATGCCTTCTGCAATCCACTGCCGCAGCACAACGTGACTGGGATCATTGTAACCCAGCCGACGACCGCCACCGTGAGCCACTTCCATCAGCGGCTTTCGCAGCAGCAGACTGTCAGCAGGATTCAGGACGTTGGAACGGCGATTGAAATACTCGCCGCGAAGCGTCACAAGGTCCAGCGGCGGGTCATAACCACGCAGCGACAGTCGAAATCCACCTTTGCCGGAAGGTGACCCGTGACAGGCCCCCATGTTGCAGCCGGACTTTGTGAGTGCAGCGAGAATTTCTGTGTGAAATACCACGGGGGAAGCTGTTTCGAAGGCAGCCACCGTCACCTTCACAGAAGCTTCCTGACCACCAGCCTGAATCCGCACCACGGTGCTGCCATTGCCAGCCGCATGGATGACACCGTCCTTCACGGTCGCAACGGCGGGATCCTGGGAAGTGTACTGGGCACTGGCGGTGAGGTCATGCACATCGGCGTCCGCGGCATTGGCGGTTACCAGCAGCTGCTGGACACCACGCGGCCCCGACAGCTGTACGTCAGCCGGAAACACAGCCAACCCCCGCACTGGCAGCTCTGCAGCCACGACGTTGCCGCACAGCAGCAGCAGCACACTCATCCAGATTGCTCGCGTCATCGCTAACCTCATTTGCTGAATCTTCAGTCCTGACCCGTTACACACATTGCCCGCGTTCACTGCGCCTTCGCTTTGACTTCAAGTCGCAGCGGTGGCAACGGGAAAATTCGTTCGTTGTTGTCTTTTTTCGATTTGCCCTGCAGGAAGATCGTACAGGGTCCCACGGCAGCATCGGCCGCAGCAGTGATTGTAATAGCCAGTTCATCGGCTGTCAGATTTCCACCAGCCACCTGCACTCCCGGCGATAGCTGATCCGCTGGTGTGGCCAGAGCAATCTCGATGGGTACGGTCCAGTCCTTGCCACGGACAGCCTTGATTGTCACTGTCGCCGTGGCTCCCTGTTCCACGGTGACTGCCGCCGGTTCAGGCCGCAGCGAAAATTCACCGGCCGGACGGACAGCGACAAACAGATCGGAACGAGCACGCATGCTGCGGAACAGATCGGCATCGGCCTTGCGTGGAGGCGGAGGTACCAGCTGAACCACCGTGGCCGGCACACTGCCGTCCGGAGCTGACAGGCGAATCCCGATGGCCCCCCAGTCTGCGTCACTGGCTGTGGCAGCTGGATCCGTGGCTGTCAGTGTGAGTGGTACTGCGGATTGCTTTGCCCCCACAACAAATGGCTCCATCTGCAGAGCAGCGGGCAAACCTACAGCTTCGACTTTCAGAGGACCGTCATAATTGAGCCTGCGCAGAGCCAGCAGCAGAGACGCCGTGCCCCCGCGAGGCACCGAGAGACGATCGGCTGGTAAGGTGGCGAGCACCGTGGGTTTGCCGAAATGCAACTGCACAGCATAGGACCATGGAGCACCACCACGCCCGGCCAGTTCAGCCACTTTGAGGAAATAGTCGCCGGGTGCCGGCAGCTGAAAACTGATTTCTGCGTCCTTCGGGCCGGCATCATCAGATTCCGCCAGTTTGCCCCCTTCAGCGTTGTAAAGTTCCAGCACAAGATCGGCCGGACTGCCGGCATCGCGAGTTCTTGCGAGTGCCGTCAGATTGCCGGCAGCAGCAGCCGTGATGCGAAACCAGTCGACGTCCCCGGCACGCTGAAAATCGCCAGCCAGAGCAGCCGCGTCGGCCACCACGGCCGATGACTGCTCGCGAGCATCATTCGGTTCGACTTCGCTGGACACGGCACCGGCTACGACGACTGCCGATACAATGGAGGCCGCGTCGGCATCAGCCACGCGGCTGCGAATGGCCGTCAGAGTGGCCGGGCCGGCTGGACTGTCGCCGGCCATGACCTGCCCCACAACGGTGCCCTGCAGATCCGTCAGGTTCAGCGCGGAACCGGCAGCGGCCAGTCGAGGCACGGCAGTGGCAACAGCCGGGAAACGCCCAATCCGCAGATGGAAGAAGTGTCGAGCGCCGCCGGAATAACGGACGTCACGCAGTTCAAGACGGTATTCGCCATCGGCCTGAGCCGTCCAGTGCAGCAGAGCATCACCTTCAGTGCCCGGCAGATCATCGTTGTAAGCCAGTTCGCGACCGTCCGGACCAAGCAGTCGCAGGACAGGATCCAGTTCAGAACTGAGCCGCCGAGCGAAGACTTCGGCGGTGATCTGTTGTCCGGCTGTCAGTGAAAAGCGGAGGTAGCGTGGAGCGACGGCATTGAGCTGACCAGCGATACTGGTGGGCAGCGTAACAGCCTGCCCAGCCTTGCGGTTGTCAGCATCGGCCGTGATTGCCACAGTGGGAAGATCATCCACGACGACAAATGCGGCTTCGGAACAGCCATGATCGGTCACCAGCCGGACTGGGTAGATACCCGGCACAGCGTCTGCGGCAATGTCACCTTCCAGAGTGACCGGTTGGTCTTTGGAAACGTCAGAACCGGCTTTGAGCCGAAGTGTGCCGACGGGGGTCCAGAGAGCGGAGGTTCCCTGAAGTTGTTTGCCCTGGACCAGCACTTCGGCACGTTGACCGGGATGCAGGCCTGTGCCATCCAGCCGATCGATGATGGGATCCTGAGCCGACAGGCTTGGGCAGAACAGCAGCAGACAGCCACCGCAGATCGCGATGCGCAGTGCGAAAAGCCAGCAGATTTTCTGGTGGGAAACAGCCATTTGGGAGGGTTTTCGGAAGAATATCTGGCTGGGAAGGCGCGTTAGAAGGACCGGCCATTTTAGGGTGTGCTGGATCTTCAGTCAAAGAGAAACCGGGATTTGTGGGTTGCCGGGCATAATCGGTGCAGAAGTTGGCCTGCAACCCTTGACAACCGTATATTCGGACTGTTCTTTTGCACCTCGGTTTCCTTTGCGGCAGTTTCGATCGGAGCGGTTTCATGCTCGGCAGCGGTGCACTTGTGCAGGTATTTTCCACGGGATTGTCCGGAAAGCTCAATCTCTTCGGCGGCATTCTTCTGCAGAAATGTGGCGTCGGGAATGGTGCTGTTCAGAATCGGAGTGTTGGTGTGCTGCGATCGTTGCTGGTGAATGTGTTGTCGACTGTGGTGGTAATTTCTGCGGCATCCTGTGCAGTGGCAGCACTTCCTCCAGAGACTCGCAAGGAACTGGCTGACCTGCAGAAGCAGTTGAAGGAAGCACCGGCATTACTGAAGAAGAATGAAGTTGACAAGGTGAAAGAGCTGATCGCAGCGGTGGACGCCAGGATCACGGAGCTGATGATCCCTGAGGATGAAAAGGACCGTGCGTGGACCGGCCTGAAGACTGCTCTGGAGAAGGCTCGTTATGCCCTGCCGGTCAGCTTTGAAAAGGAAGTGACTCCGATTGTCAAAACGAACTGCCTGCGTTGCCACAGCGAGGCTCAGGCATCGGCCAATCTGCGGCTGGACACTTATGCTGCGATTGGTAAGGGTGGTCGCAGTGGTCCGGTTGTTTTCCCGAAGGTTCCGAATCGCAGTCTGCTGGCGGTCAAGCTGATCCATCCTGACGAGAAGCTGCGGATGCCACAGGGTGCGGCGAAGCTGAAGGACGAAGAGATTCTGACGGTGGTGCGCTGGATTGAGCAGGGGGCACCGTTTGACGGAGCGGACCGTGATGCTCCGATTGGTGATTCGCTTGTCGAGAAGAAGCCCCCGGTGCAGGTGGTCATGGCGGACGGCAGTGAAACTGTGTCATTCCGCCGTGATATTGCTCCGATGCTGGTGAATATCTGCATAGGCTGTCATTCCGGCAACAATGCTCGCGGGGACTACCGCTTTGAAACTTTTGAGCAATTGCTGCAGGGCGGTCCGACGGGCAATACAGTGGTCCCTGGCAAGCCGGATGAAAGCTATCTGATTGACCTTGTTCTGCGGCAGGATCCGCTGAAGATGCCGGCTGGTCAGGCCCAGCTGAAGTTGTCGCAGGCGAAGGCCTTTGAGACGTGGGTTCGTGAGGGCGCAAAATTTGACGGGACTGACCCGAAGGCACCGATTCGTACTCTGGTTCCGTCGGATGCGGAGTTGGAAGCTGCGCGACTGGCGGCCATGTCGGATGCGGACTTTGAAAAGCGTCGAATTGAGCAGGCTGAAGCGTTGTGGAAACGTGTCGCTCCGCGAACCACTGCGGCCTCGGTAACGACTCCGGATTTCTATCTCTACGGAACAGTGGACGAAGACCGTCTGAAGCAGCTGGGTGATGCGGCGCAGGCGCAGCTGGCAACCTTAGCCGGCAAATATCCACTGGCGGCTGGCCAGAAGGCCTTTCGTGGTCGTCTGATTCTGTTTGTGACGAAAGATCGGTTTGACTACGAGGAGTTCAATACGGTTCTGATGAACAACCGCCGGACGCCTCGCGCCATTTCCGGACATGTGATGATCAACACCAGCTTTGAAACTGCCTATCTGGCGATGCATGATCTGGGTGACACCGAATCGGACACATCGTTAACGGCTCCGCAGCTGCTGAATTCGCTGCTGGCTCAGGCGTATCTGGCCCGTGAAGGCACGGCGCTCCCGGAATGGCTCAGGCAGGGCTTTGGTACTCTGGAAGCCGGCCTGCCGAATGATTCGCCGTGGCTGAAAGCATTGCCGGGGCGAGCTGCGAAGGCGATGGCCACGATCACCGACCCGGCAACGCTGTTTGTGGACGGCACGTTTGCTCCGGATGAATCCGGCGACGTGGGTTATCTGCTGGTGCGTTTTCTGCTGGGCCAGGGTGGCAAGGAACGTTTTCTGATCGCGATTGACGAGTTGAAGAAGAATCCGAATGCGGCTGCGGCATTGCAGCAGGCCTATGGTGCGCCCACGGCCCAACTGGGCCAGTTGTTTATCCGCACGGGTCTGTGACTGGCCTGCGGGGCCTGAGTTCTGGCGAAAGATGTACTCGCGGTTTCAGGGGCATTCGCTGATGGCAGTCAATCCTCGCACGGTTCGTGGTCGGCGTACGTTGCAGTTTCAGTCATTTCAGGATGTGTTACGGGACGTCGAGCAGCTTGCTGCTTCGGCGTCCCTGCAGATGCTGGGTAACTGGCCACTGCCTGAACTGTTGAATCATCTGACGATGACCATGAATAACTCGATTGACGGTTTTCAGGTCCGTGCGCCGTGGTTGATCCGCCTGCTTGCGCCGCTGATGAAGCGGTCGGCATTGAAGCAAATCCGTCCGGGGATTCGATTGCCGAAGTCTGCTGAGGTGATGGCATTTCCGCAGGCGGTTTCACTGGCCAAGTCGTTGCAGGATTTTCGGCGTGCAATTGAGCGGGTCAGTTGTGAAACCATGCAGGCTCCGCACCCGGCCTTCGGCTCGATGACTCATCAGGACTGGTGCCAGCTGCACCTGCGGCACTGCGAAATGCACCTGAGCTTCGCGATTCCCTGAGCGATTGTGAGCCTCAACTCAAGGCCTCGGCCAAACCGTCGCCCGAGCATTCCTGCTCGGCCCCATCCATTAAAAAACACTGGGGATTTCAAGGGTGCCGAGAAGTTTGTGCCCGGGCTGAAGCCCACGCTACGACTTTTGTCACTCGCATCATTCCTGCCCGGCCGTCCTTTGCCCACCCAAAGCCACGAAGCGCCGCACGTTTGCCCGTCGCTCAGCCCTTCCGTGGACTGATAACTACTCAGCAAAAGGGCGCCTCGGCATCGTCACCGAACTGCTGCTCGGTGGTCGTAGCATGGGCTTCAGCCCGTGTCGTCCACTGCGTTCAAGCTCCCCACAGGCGAGCCGTTAGCCTAAGCTGACGGGTGTCGCTGTTGGTCGTCACCGAGCTGGTGCTCGGAGGTCCCAGGTTTGTGCCGTATTC
>CAXBSH010000041.1:0-24960 GCA_963977705.1 uncultured Planctomycetaceae bacterium | reverse complement strand
TCTACACTCTTTCCCTACACGACGCTCTTCCGATCTCACTGAGACTCGCTGCGGAAGGCTCTGCGGTTCACGCTTTACCAGCAGCACCTGCAGCTCACCAAGTGGCCTGCCCTGAGCATAATCAATCGTAATCCCGGCAGGCTCAGACTCCCACACACGCGCACGACTGCCCTGTGCTGGCTGCACAACGCAACGACCAGTGGCAGTCAGACGAAGTCGAACCGCGTCACTGAACCAGACACCACCGGGCTGCCAGCCACGGTCCGCCAGCACTTCCACTTCCTGCTTCGCTGATGACAACTCAGACCACGCCTGCCACTGCGGTGATAAGGGCGGAAATGAGCGTTCCACATCGAAACCTTCGTCCCAGGAATCCACCATAAGTTGCCAGACAATTGCCAGACGCTGCAGCTGAGCGGGCGTTATTCCGGCTGTCACAGCATCGAACTGCGCCCGCGTCCGAACACGTGCCAGACCAGCAAAAGGACGCTGCAGTTCCGGATGATTCCGCAACAGCCAGACAAGACCCCACGCCTGCGCATAACGCAGATCTGAGAGAAAAATCCGACTCTGCGGGTTCAGAACATCACTCAACAAAAGCCCTTCAGCATCGTCGGGCGGGTTGTCTGCCGGCCGCTTCCGCAGTTCCGTAATCCGCCCCCAGCCCTCAAATCCATTCAGCTGATCCGGCAGAATCCCGAACTCCAGTGGCTCCAGTCGATGTGTCGCCAGAACCTCCGCAATGCCTTCTGTGTACCACAGCGGAGGAATGTCGCGAAGGCCGTACTCACACATCAGATAGCAGTGCACAAATTCGTGCAGCAACAGGTGTCGTCGGTAGTAGTCTGAAGGCTGATTGGCCATCCAGAACTGGTAACCGCGATGTCGACCATGCCTGATCACAAAGTCACCGTCCGGCAGCACGCCAGCGTCCTGAAATCGCTCCCGCGCATCCATCAGATAGCCGGTCACCTGAAACTCAGTCCCCGCCGCGTCGGTCGCCAGCGGCCCCAGCTGCTGCTGCAGCGCCCGGCAGAACTGATCCGCCAGCTCCGGCAGACCCCTGCATTGTTCAGCCGGTGCATCTGAGACCAGAATCAGATGACGAGACCGATAGACCGTGAGACCACTGGCCTGCAATCGCTGCAGATCCAGTGGCGGACGATCGTCCGTAAGTCGCTGACCGGGCACCACGGCTGTGGCCGCCTGTCGCCCCTGACCGAGCACCTCAGTGTCAGGCAGCAGGCAGACGCAGCCAACCCACAACAGCAGGTGGCGAAGATACGACGGCATGCCCACGCTCCCTTCGCCACCACCTATTCCGGCAGAGGTTTACCCTGAGTCTCTGGCAGAAATGGCAATACCACCAGCCCCACAAGGAATACCAGACACATCGTTACTCCCGCATATCGCAGAGGCTCAGGTGTTTCCTTGAAGACTTCGTTCAGCCATAACTTCACCAGTGGCCCGACTGCCGCCACAAAGCGTCCCACGTTGTAACAGAAACTGACTCCGGTCGAGCGCAGGCGAGTCGGAAACAGTTCGGGGAAGTACACAGCATAGCCACCAAACAGACTGAGCTGACAGAATCCCATGATCGGCACCAGCACAAAGATCTGCCACAGATCCTGCAGCGTCCAGAACACCGTGACCGTGGAAACAAAGGCAGCCACGAGGGCCATTGCGAACGTCGGCTTCCGCCCGATGCGCTGCGATAACGCACCAAAACCAAACATCCCGCAGAAGGCACCAATGTTGATCGCTATCGAACTGAAACTCTGATAGTACGTCAGACGCCCCTTGATCTTCGGATCGACCGTCTTTTTCACTGCCTGCAGCTCAGCACTGAGCCCTTCAACTGCGTTGGTGTTCACGGCCTGCTGCACCTCCTGCAGAGCCGCAACTCGAACCGTGTCGCCGGCTGCCTTCGCAGCCTCAATTTCTGCCGCATACACCGCAGCCGTCACTGGTTTTGTCTGCACCTGCCGAGTCAGGTCGGGGACGTAGAACCCGACCGCCCACAGACCAATCACTCCGGAACATGCCAACGCCAGTCCCAGCAGCGCGTGCTTACGCCAGACAGGATGCCCGAACAGCTCGCGGTACGTCGCCACTGGCGACACTACCCTGCCCTCGGCACGACTTTTCTGCCATGCCTCCGGTTCCTTCAGGTTTCGTCGAATGACAATCGTCAGCAACGCCGGCAAAGCACCAATACAGAACATGATGCGCCATGGACTGGTGACAAATCCCTCGCCCTCGGCCACACCCAGCCCGAGGTTGATCAGGGCCGCACTGATATTACCAAAGGCCGACAGAGCCTGCAGCAGAGACAGCGCATAGGGACGCGCCGCTGCAGGCATGACTTCGGCCACCAGAGCCACCCCGACTGCAAATTCACCACCCACACCCAGTCCCGTCAGAAAACGGTAAAAGGCAAAGTCGTACACACTCACCGAAAATGCACTCAGACCCGTAAACAGCGAATACATCAGAATCGTGATCAGCATCGTCTTCGCTCGACCAATCCGATCCCCCAGCATGCCGAAAATCAATCCCCCCGTGGCCCAGCCGGCGATAAACACCGAGGTCGCTATGTCGCCGTACTTCTGCGTTTCACTGGCCAGCAGCTTCGCATCTTTGATGTGACTCAACAGATCGCTCATCGCCGCCGGCCGCGCCAGAATGAAAAGCTGCTGATCCAGACAGTCAAACAGCCAGCCCAGCGCAGAAACAATCAGGACGAACCAGTGATACCTGTTCAATGAACGATACCACGGGCCGGTATGAGCCGCAGTCGACGAATCAGGACCTGATGATGAAAAATCAGCGTGCAAGAGTATTACTCCCACTGCAGCGAACAGGTGTAAACATGGACAGACCGAAAGCAAAGCCCTCGGTTTCTGCAGAACACTTTGTCAGATCTGCTGCTGTCGTTCAACCTTCCTGCCCGCAGAAACCAAAGAACGAGGTGGTCGGCCCTGAAAAGCGCTGGACCGGAATTCCGCTTCCATGGGATTTCCCGCGAGGGACCGTTTTTTCACCCTGTTCAGTTTGTGAATCCCGGCACGGCATGGCAGGATATTGAGCTTTGCCCGGAACCAACGTTCTGTGGCAAACTGGCATGCATGGCGATTTGCTGTGCACTGCTGTGTCCGCTGGCCTGATGCAATTGCGCATGTGCCCTGCCCCCTGCGAAGTACTGTTTTCATGACTCAATCCCCGGCTGCCTCCAGTGCTGAACGCCCCGCTGTCCTGGGTCGTCACGCGCTGAATCTGCCGAACCTGATCACTGGCACTCGACTGCTGCTGGCTGTTGCCCTGTTCGCACTGATAGCGCTCAGTAATCAGTGGATTGCCGCTGCAGCGTTGTTCATCTTTGCAGCTTCGACCGACGCACTGGATGGCTACATCGCTCGCCGTAACAAGCAGATTACGGTGCTTGGTCGAATCCTTGACCCCTTCGTCGACAAAGTGATCGTCTGCGGCACCTTTGTGTTTCTGCTGGAACACCAGACTCAGCCGGATTCTGGTGTACGAGCGTGGATGGTGATTATCATCATTGGTCGCGAAATGTTTGTTTCCAGCCTGCGTGGCATCCTCGAAAAAGAGGGCAAGGATTTTTCAGCCAGTATGATCGGTAAGCTGAAAATGGTGCTGCAGTGCGTAGCGGTCAGTGTCAGCCTGCTTTCGATGGCCCCGGCACTGCAGTTCAGCTGGGCCCCGTTGTTTCGCGACCTGACATTGTACGTCGCTGTTGCCACCACCCTGTACAGCGGTGCCATTTATGTGACTCGCGGCTTCGCACTGCTCCGCGACGCCTGATCGCCGGCACGCCTGATCGTTCCGACCGTGGCTGCGATTAAAAACAGTGGCTTTCCAATTTCCTCCAGGCCGTTTTCCCGGTGGACGCTGCCCGCAGGCGGTCTATGACCAAAGCCGGCAGAGCTGCGAAGAACAGTACTTGCAGCCCGAGCATTGCCGGCGCCGAGGACGGAAGTCTTAGCCCCAGCATTCCTGCTCGGCCCCAACTCTTCAAAAACACTGGGAATTTCAAGTGTGAAGAGCTGTGCGTGCCAAGGCTAAAGCCCTGACTACGGTTGTTCAGCCTCGGCGTCACTTACAACATCGGTGTGTCCCACGTCGCGTGGATACAGCGATCTGGCCCGACCCCTTAAGCAGACTTGTGCACCGGGAGCAGAATCATGGGTGATCTGGTAATGAGGATTTCCGTGTTCGTTCAGCGTGGCTTTATCTGCCAGTGCTGTGGGGTTGAGATTGACGGCGAAATGACGGGTGAACCCCGTCGCTGCAGCCGCTGCCAGGAGCAGCAGAACCAACCAGAGCGAGCGGTCGAAGAAACGCCGTTGTTCCGTCAGTTGGCAGCTCGTCCCTGAATGTCAGGACTCAATCCCCTTTTTCGCCACCAGTCTGCTATGCTGACCGTGCCTGAGGTGATCAGTGTCTGCGGTTGAGCACAGGGAACTGGCCATGAAAATCGGATATGTCAGTGATGAACGCTACGTGGCCCTTGCGGACGTGCTGCTGGAATTCACAGACTCAGCCGGGCATTCCTGGGAAACTCGTTCACGAGCCAGTGGCAGTGTCTGGCTGGATCTGCCTGCCGGGCAGTATTCAGTGATTCTGCGAAAGGACGGATTCGGAGCGAAGATTTCTGCTCTGACGATTCCCGTCACCGAGCCTGTACACTTTCGGTTGCTGTCGGACGGTCTGCTGGGTTATGCGTGGCCCAAGTGGGTGCAGAGTGGTTGCGAGGCCGAGTTTCGAGTGCACGCGGTAGAGGCGTATCGTCTGCAGCTCTGGCGTTATGGCTGGCAACCCGAGCTGGTACGTCAGCTGGGTTGGCATGATGAACACGGTCCGCGTGCGGTCATGCAGGTCACACCGGATGGCGACTACACTCAGACCGGCTGTCGCTGGAACAGCGTGGGTTACACGTCAGTCACACATCGTCAGTTTGTGACCGCACCTGCTCGCAGCGGCCTGTATTACTTCCGGGCAGAAGTGCGTTCGGGGCGTCGATTTTCGTTCCCCTGGATCGTCGCTCCGGCACAGCCTCAGGCAAAGGTTGCGGTGCTCGCATCCAATCTGACATGGAATGCCTATAACTCGTTTGGAGGCCGCAGCAATTACATCCATGCGGATCAACTTCCGGAGACGCCCACAGTCAATTCGCGAGTGGAATTGAAGCGATACAGTGATCCTGAGCACGGTACGTGGGGCTATCCCCGGTATGCTCCACTGTCATTTGAGCGTCCGGAACCATTCTGTGACATTGACTTTGACGAACGCATCACGGATCCGATTGAGGGACGGCAGGCCTGTCACCTTGCGCCAGCCGAATGGCGGCTGCTGGGCTGGCTGGAGCGTGAGCAGTTTGCCTATGACTATTATGCCGAAACTCAGTTGCACGATGGAACGCTGAACCTGCAGGACTACCGCGTACTGATCATTGCCGTCCATCCGGAATACTGGAGTCTGAAAATGTATCAGCAGGTCAGGCAATGGGTTCAGCAGACCGGTGGCCGGCTGATGTATCTGGGAGGTAACGGCCTGAACTGCGAGGTAGACCTGCAGGCAGATGCCATGACGGTTCACAATGGCAATATCCAGTCGCTGTGGCCTGCCGGCATGAACAACTGTGACAGTCGCTTCGGCATGCGGCATGAATCTGAAGCCAGTCTGCTGGGAGTGGTGTTTACTCCGGCCGGGGCCATGACCGGGGCTCCTTATCGAGTCGAGGATGAATCGCACTGGGTCTTTGCCGGCACGGGACTTCGTAACGGCGATCTGTTCGGCCGGGAATGCCTGCATCAACGCTGTCCTGGTGGTGCTTCGGGCCATGAGACAGACAAGCGGTCTGCCAGTTCGCCCCCCCGGACGCACCTGCTGGCACGCGGGACAAATCCGGATGATGGTGGTGCCGAGATGGTGCTGCTGGAAACCGACTCGGGTGGCGCTGTATTCTCCGTCGGTTCCATCAATTATGTGGCTTCATTGCCCGTGGATTCTCAGATTTCTGCGATCACAGCGAATGTGCTGCGACGATTTCTGCTGGATTCCGTTTCCTGATTTCCAGGCATCGATTACCTGAATGATTACTCCGCAGAATTCCCGCTACCAGAAACAGATGCTGTTCTCGGGCATCGGCCCTGCCGGACAGCAGCGACTGCGCGAAAGCAGCGTGCTGCTGGTTGGCTGCGGCGCACTGGGGTGCGTCGTCGCTGATGCGCTGACTCGCGCAGGTGTCGGTCGCATTCGTATCGTGGATCGTGACTTTGTCGAACTGTCCAACCTGCAGCGACAGATCCTGTTCGATGAACAGGATGTGGCCGAACACCTGCCCAAAGCCATCGCCGCTGAACGACGCCTGAAGAGAATCAATTCCGAAGTGCTGATTGAACCAATCGTGGCGGATGTGGACTGCATGAATCTGCCACGCCTGGCCGCCGATATGTCACTGATGCTGGATGGCACAGACAACTTTGAAGTGCGGTATCTGCTGAATGACATGGCTCTGGAATCAGGACAACCGTGGATCTTCACCGGGTGCACCGGCAGTCACGGGCAGGTGATGCCGATCCTGCCCGGGCAGACAGCCTGTCTGCGCTGCCTGCTGCCTTCCCCACCGCCGCCCGGTTCGGTCGAAACCTGTGACACTGCCGGAGTCCTTGGACCGGCGGTCAGTGTGGCTGCCGCCCTTCAGGCCGCTCTGGCAATCAGGATTCTGACAGGACATGGTGCTGAGATCGGCTGTCAATTGACGGTACTGGATGTCTGGAATGGGACCTTCCGACAGGTCGATACATCGCAGTTACAGGCTGCTGGCACGTGTCCGGCCTGCCATCATGGCGAGCGATTGTGGCTAAGTGGCAGCCAGCGCGCCGCCTCCACTGTGCTGTGCGGGCGAAACGCCGTGCAGATCACGCCCCCGGAACCACTGCGCGGCACGCTGGGCGAGCTGGCCGAGCGTCTGCAGAATTCAGGACACATCACTCTGAATAAGTTCCTGCTGCGACTGCAGCTCCCTGAAAATGACTCTGATTTACGAGAAACAACAGTGGAACTGACGATTTTTCCCGATGGTCGGGCGATTATTCGCGGCACCAGTGACCCCGCTGTCGCGCGCACTCTGTATTCGCGTTACATCGGGGGCTGAATTGCGGTTTGGATCATCATGTTGCAGACCATTCGACATTTTCTGGAACTGATCCGCTTCAGCCACACGGTATTTGCGTTGCCGTTTGCGCTGTTGTCTGCAGTGCTGGCGTGGTCTCAACCGGGCTCCCAGTTTCGTCTGCGTGATCTGCTGGGTATCCTGATCTGTATGGTGGCTGCCCGATCTGCCGCCATGGCCTTCAACCGCCTCGTAGACAGGCGGATAGACGCTGACAATCCTCGCACTGCTCGCCGACACCTGCCCGCCGGTCTCCTGTCGGTTCGCAGCGTGGTGATTTTCACATTGCTGATGAGCATACTGTTTGTTGCTTCCACGACCATTTTTCTGCCGCGTCGCCTGCCCTTGCTGCTGGCTGTCCCGGTGTTGTTGTTTCTGCTGGGGTATTCGCTGTCCAAGCGATTTACTCGCTTCTGTCATTACTGGCTGTCGGCTGCTTTGATGCTGTCACCGATAGCTGCGTGGATCGCGGTGCGGGATGAGTTTGCTTTGGTGCCGTCCATGCTGGGTGCAGTGATTTTCTTCTGGGTGGGCGGGTTTGACATTCTGTATGCCTGTCAGGATGCGGAATCAGACCGGCAGGCACGATTGAACAGCATACCGGCTGCTCTCGGCATTCCGGTCGCATTGCGAATGGCCTTCATCAGCCATCTGCTGACAATTGTGATGCTGCTGCTGCTCTGGAAAACCGCAGCACTTGGACCCTTGTTTCTGGGCGGGATCGTCCTGATCGGACTGCTGTTGCTGTACGAGCACTGGTTGGTGCGACCAGACGATCTGACTCGCGTCAACATTGCCTTTTTCAACGTGAATGCCATCATCAGCTTCGGGATACTGCTGCTGGGATGTCTTGACCTGTGGATCTTCTGACTGTTGCGGGAATGCCATCATGCCATTGACACTGAACGATCCGCGGATGCAGCGTATTGCTGACAAGGTAGCGGCTTCTGAGCGACTGACATTCGAAGACGGCCTGCTGCTTGACGAGCAGGCGGATCTGCACACACTGGGGCAGCTGGCCAATCAGGTGCGTGAACGACGGAACGGCAACTATGCGTGGTACAACACCAACATCCACCTGAACCCGACCAACGTGTGTGTTTACCGCTGCCGTTTCTGTGCCTTCCGCGCTGATCTGAAGGATGAGAAGGCCTACACGTTCACAGACGACATGCTGCGGACGCGAGTCCTGGAAGGACGAGCGTCGGGGGCCACGGAAATTCACGTGGTCGGCGGACTGCATCATAAGAAAAGTTTCGACTGGTACCTGAACGTCATTCGAGTCATTCACCAGACCTGCCCGGAAATCCACATCAAGGCCTGGACACCCGTTGAAATCAACTGGTTTGCCTTCATTACGAAGAAACCGATTCGCTGGGTGCTGGAGCAGATGGTTGAGGCCGGGCTGGGCAGTATGCCAGGCGGTGGAGCCGAGATTTTCGACGAAGAAGTTCGTCGCCAGATCTGCGAACATAAAGCCGACAGCGACGTCTGGTTTGACGTACACCGAACGGCCCACGAACTGGGCCTGCGTTCCAACGCAACAATGCTCTACGGACACGTCGAGAAAGCCACTCATCGAATTGATCACCTGCTGCGCCTGCGGGATCTGCAGGATCAGACCAAAGGTTTCCAGACGTTCATCCCGCTGGCCTTCCATCCTGACAACACAGAACTGTCCGGTATCGTGAAACCAGATATCCTGATGGATCTGCGGATGATCGCCCTGGCCCGCCTGATGCTGGATAACTTTGATCACATCAAAGCCTACTGGATCATGCTGGGCGAGCAGACGGCCCAGCTGGCACTCAGCTATGGCGCTGACGACATCGACGGAACTGTCGTTCACGAACTGATCTACCACGATGCCGGAGCAAAGACGCCGGAAGGGATGACGGTGGAACAGTTGCATCGACTGATTCGGGAAGCCGGTCGAATTCCAGTGGAACGCGACACGCTGTATCGCCGAGTCATTCGCCGTGGGCGTGAATGGTCAGTCGGTGAACCAGTGCATGCACAGCAGAACGCCTGATCATGGGGACGTGATTCGCACATAACCCACCGTCTGCAAACGTCGCCCGTGCGGCAGGTGTGCACAGTCGCCACTGCAACAGTGACGACAGGCAATTGACGTTGGCTGCAAAGTTCCTGGGGATGGTACGAACCTGCGAACTGACAATCCGTAGCCGTAAAGGCGTAACGTTTCCAGAGTGATTCGCACAAGGCCGGTGTGCGCAGGAGCCACAGCCTGTCTTGAGGTCAGGAAGTGTGTGCGGGAGACTGCGGATTTTGTCCGTACCGCCGAACGTCCGGAGCGGATCGCCACGGCTCAGGACCCAGCTGGTACAGCATCAGACGCGAAACAGCTGACTGCGAGCCGACTCTGAGATGGCCTTGACCGCCGGATGAGTCACTCGACGTTCCACACTGATCGCGTAGAACTGCATCGTGGCCCCGTCCAGCGAACCAATCGGATACAGACCATAACGCTCCTGCAGATCACGCAGGACAATACTGGCAACCGGAGCAATTCCCAGCCCTTCAGCAGCCAGCAGCTTCAGCAGAGCAGAATCCTCAATCTCTGCAGACACAACGGCATCAAAGTCCTGACGCTCCAGCCACATCTCCACCGATCGCCGCAGGACCGTATTCTGAGTCGGCAGCAGCAGTGGCTGTCCCTTCAGAGACAGTGGATAGGCAGGACGCAGTATCTCGGCCAGTTCCCTCGTCGCCACCCAGCTGATCCCGGATTCACCCAGCGAGTGATTGTAAGCCTTCACGCTGACCTGTGACCCGACCGTGCTGTCAGACAGAATCAGATCCGCCCGATGCATCGCCAGCTCAGCCAGCAGATCCGTCAGCTTGCCCTCCTGACAAATCAACTGCACCTTCTGTGGCATCCTGAACACCGGCTCCAACAGTCGAAACGCCACCTGCTTCGGAAGAAAGTCCGGAATACCCACTGTAAATGTCTGACTGCCCCCCTGCTGAGTCCCGCGCAGACGCTCCATCAACTCCCGACCAGTGGAAAAAATCTCGTCCGAATACTCGAACACAATCTGGCCAACCTCAGTCAGTCGCAGCGAACGACCATGTCGCTCGTACAATTTACTGCCCACGGATTTCTCAAGTTGCCGCAGCTGACCGCTGATCGTCGGCTGCGATAAATGCAGACTGGCCGCCGCCCGGCTGATACTTCCTTCTTTCGCAACTGTCCAGAAGTACAGCAAGTGGTGATAATTCAACCAGTTCATTGGAAATCCACGAAAATCGAGTGTTTTGCAGGGGACAGAAGAGCTTTCGAGGACACCTGTGAAAAAACCGAAGTTTGGTGAGTATCTACAGGTTCCATGGATGATTACGGATTCTGCTCACACAGTGATTCGTTCAAATCCGCGAAATATCAGCGTTTTTAAAGAACCGACATAGAATTTCTGATCATCGCATGCTGGTTTTTGCGAAAACCGCCTGCACAGTCTCACTCGGGGGTTTTCCTGTCGACTTCGACTCGGTATCCTGCCACGCTTCAAAATCATTGCCTGTGGACCGAACTCTGTCACTTGCGGTCTGCTCTTCCCTGGATTGCGTCATCATGGCAAAAACTCATCGTAAACTGAAAAAGTCCAATCACGGTCAGCGTCCCGCCAGTTCAAAGGCTCGTCGCCTGAAGCGTAAGCACGTCAAACTGTCCTAAGCAACGGTTCAACAAGCCCGTAACGGGCCACCAGACTGAATTAACCTGCCCCTGCGGGCAGGTTTTTTTGCTGCGCCGGCAGTTGTTTTGCCACTTTGAATTGGACATGATTCACAGACGGTGATCCCGTCCCCCCTCCCCGGATTCCTCCCGCCCTCGTCACAACCTCCACACAAGAACTCACACGATGCTGACGCTCAGTGGTTCAGGAAAACGGCTGTGCAGTGGCGTCACTCGTCGTGAACTGCTGCAGATCGGTGGGATCGGCGGACTGGGACTCAGCAGTTTGCAAGCCCAACCGTCAGCCGGTCCGGCACCGAAAGCGAAGTCCTGCATTTTCGTATTCCTGTTTGGCTCGCCGCCTCAGCACGAAACCTTCGACCCCAAGCCACAGGCACCGCGGGAAATTCAGGGAGAAATGTCGGCCATCAGTACGTCGGTTCCTGGCCTGCAGATTGGTGAAGGGCTGCCACTGACAGCCACGATTGCCGATCGTCTGACCGTCGTCCGCTCAATGACTCACGAGTATCCGATTCACTGCTGTGCCTATGTGATGTCGGGAATGCCAACTTACGGCATTCCCCTGGAAACAGCACCGCGGGATCCACAGCACTGGCCTTTCATGGGCTCTGTTGTGGACTATCTGGATACTCGCCAACGCGGCCAGCTCTCTGCCATGCCCAACAATGTTGGTCTGCCCTGGCGTTTCTGCTCACGCGGTACTTCCAGCAACCAGGCCGGTCCCTATGCGGCCTTTCTTGGCAATGGCTACGATCCCTTCTGGACCGACTTTCAGGGACAAGGTACGGTCGTCGTCCCGGCACTTAACGCAGAGACTCAGACCGAACGAGTGCTCGACCCGCACGCCGGCATTGATCCACTCGGACACTTCACGCTGGCCGATGGCTGCCAGCTTCCAGCAGATCTGTCGCCCGGCCGCTTTGATGCACGTCGCCACCTGCTGGGACAGTTCGACGCGGCTCGACCGGCCTTTGACAATATCGCCGAAACATTCCGCTGGAACGAACAACAGCAGCGAGCATTCTCACTGGTTGGTTCCCATCGCATCCGGCAGGCGCTGGATGTGGATCGCGAATCTTCCACAACACGTACCCGCTACGGCATGAACCTGTTCGGCCAGTCCTGTCTTGCCGCCCGCAGACTGGTCGAAGCCGGAGTCCGGTTTGTCTCGGTGTTCTGGGACCCCTTCGGTCCACACGGCGCCTCTGTCTGGGATACTCACTCCAATCACTTCCCACGACTGCGCAACTATCTGCTGCCGGTCTTCGACCAGAGCTGGTCTGCTTTGATTTCTGACCTGCATGACCGCGGCTTACTGGATGAAACTCTGGTCCTGTGCACCAGCGAACACGGGCGAACACCGCAGATCGACAGCGGACCACGTGGCGGAGCACGGCATCACTGGTCCCGAGTCTATTCATCTGTGTTCGCCGGAGGCGGTATGGCTGAAGGCCGGATTGTCGGCAGCAGTGATGCAATCGGCGGTGATGTAGCCGACACTCCCATCAGCCCCAAGGACATGCAGGCCACCGCCTACCATCTGCTGGGATTCCCGGAAGACGCCACAATCCCCGATCCCCAGGGACGCCCACTGCGAATAGCCGGCAGTGGCCAGATTCGCCCCGAACTACTGCGTTAATTCAGCTTTTCCTCGGGCGGTGCCCAGGCATCTGTTGACTATGGCCGTTGGCCAATTGTGGGTGAGCGACCGCGGGTTCTGGTGCTGACGTTGGGCGGGCCAGCTTTTCTGAAAGCGTGGTAAGTCGTCACCGCGGCAAGAGGGGTAATGACGAGGTCACTTGCCCGGGCTAAAGCCCAGACTACGGTTTTGTCCGTGGCGTCATTCCTGCTCGGCCCCATCCTCAACCCGCCTCGTAGCCGGAGGCAAACCCATTACACACTACACCCGCTGGTTCTCACCTGCGACTTGCTGCAGCACGCAGATGAACTGCACGGCCACCCGTGACGCTCAAAACGCAATCACTGGCTCAGTAATCAACATCTGCCAGCGCGTCTTCACGCGGCATTAGCAGGGCCGGCGCTGCCAGTGTCACCCCGCGGCAACTCACGTTCCGTCAACTGCTCGATCAGTCGGCGAATTGTCTGCTCCGCCTCCATCCGCTCCTGCTGCCACTTTCGCTGCAACTGCGTGAGCTGCTCCTGCAGACGAGCCTGCTTCTGCTCCTGCTCCTGCAGTATCTCTTCGCGAAATCGAGTGCCCAGTTCTTCTTCCCGACTGACAAAATACAGCTCCAGCTCAGCACGATCCTGGCGGAACTGCTTCTGCCGCTCGGCCAGATCTACGGCCGCTGCGTCCAGCTTGTCGCGTTCACTCTGCAGCTGCAGCCGCAATCGCTCAAAATATGCCAGGACGTCGTGGCGCGCCTGTTCCAGACGGGCCCGAGCAGAATCCGGAGACATGGACTCACGCACAAATGCCGCCCGCGCTTCTTCAATCACCAGCCGCTGCTCAAGAATCTCAGACTGCGTCTGATCCAGCTCGGAACGCAGTCGCGTCATTCGCTGTGATCGCTCGTCAAGACGCGATGCCAGCTCAGCAACAGCAGTCTCCTGCTGACGCACACTGCGCTGCCGACTTTCCAGATCCCGCATGACCGCCTCACGCTCCTCCTCAGTACGCCGCTGCTTCTGCAGCAGGTCCGCGGTCGTGGCATTTCGAGTGCGATCCAGAATCCTCAGCTCCCGCGCCAGCGAATCCTCACGCTGCTGCTGCAGACTTCGAAACCGTTCCAGCTGCACAAATCGCAACCGATGCAGTTCCAGGAACTTCAGTCGGTCACTGCGGAATAACTGCTGCTCCCGACGGAAAGCCCGCAGCTCCTCCTCATGATCCTCACGCGCACGCGACAGATGCTCAAACTGAAATCGATATCGTCGCTGCAGATTATTCTGTTCGCTCAGCAGCAACTGCTTCTTCTTTTCCGTTTCTTCGCGCAGTCGCTCGCGCTCCAGATCCATCTGCTCGCCGAACTCTTCTCGCTGTCGCTGCAGCTCTTCACTCTGAGCCCGCAACTCGGCCTGCTGCTGATCCCAGACACTCCGCTGCTCAGACTGACGCTGATTCAACAGCGCCTGCTCAGCGGCAATCTGGTCCCGCGCCTGCTCGGCCAGTCGCTGCTTCTCCTGTCGCAACTCGTCCGCCAGACGCTGCATCCGCTCGGTATGCTCCTGTCGCTCGGCCTCCGCCTGAGCCCTCAGACGTTGACGCTCCGCGTCCAGCACCGCCCGCTCCTGCCCCAGCTTCAGACGCTCTTCGTCCAACTCAGCACGAACCGACTGCCGCAGCGCAACACGCTCCTCTGACAGTGTCCGTCGAGCTGACCGGAGCTCCAGCGACTGACGCTCGTGCAGCTCTTCCTGCTGAGCACACCGTTGCTGACGCTGCTCAAGATCCGCAGATTGCTCCCGGTGCTCGGCACGAGATCTGGCAACCTCCGCAGCAAACTCCGACGCACGCTGCTCAAATGCCGTTCGCTCAGCTTCCAGCTGCCGCTGGTCAGCTGACAGCTCCGCACGTCGCTGATGCAACTCGGCAAACCGCTGCTGCAGAGATTCTGCAGCGACCGAAGCCTGCAGCAGAATCTTCAATGCATCCACCTCGGGATACTCGACCGCACCAGGCACAGCCGTTACTGCCACAGCCGCGACTGCTTCAGAACCAACCGACGGCGCAGCAACACCCTCGCCGGATTCAGCCGGCGCAAGCACTGCATCAGGTTCTGCCGCATCTGCCATGGTCGGGACTCCCTTCCCAAACCCCGACTGGTCAGGCCTTGCTGATCGCCGTCAGATACGCGTCCTTCGGCTGACTGCCGACAAGACGAGTCACTTCCTTGCCGTCCTTGAACAGCACAACCGTCGGAATACTGTTGACGCCCAGACTGCCGGCGGTGGACTGACAGTCATCGACATTCACCTTCACCACGCGAGCCTTCCCGGCAAGCTCGACCGCCAAGGCCTCTAATGTCGGCGTCAGACGCAGACAAGGACCACACCACGGAGCCCACAGGTCAACCAGTACCAGACCTTTGGAATTCAATACTTCGGCTTCAAACGTCGCGTCCGTCAATTCGTGCAGACTGCCCGCCATGTGATTACTTTCCTGTTACCCGTCCCGTTACGCCAGGCGCAAACCGGACCTGTTGACTGAAATGACCGGGAAGACACAGTATCGAACAAGACATCCGCCCTGTCAACGTGGTTCGGCGAACTGCGCAGTCCCGCAAAACCACCCAAACCAACTCAGGCTTAACTTGCTGATGCCGTTACGCAACACGGGCACAGCACCCCAGAAAATCAATCCCATCAGCCCAAAACTCCGATTTTTACATTTCTGCAGAATCACTTGGATGAAAGTTCAAAAAACTGCAGTCAGACAAGCGATTTCTGCGTCAGATTGCCGAAGAATGGGTGTTTTTGGGCAGTCGGTTTTGGAATCCAGTTCAGCGGTTGCCGGGCCGCCAGCGGATCAACCATCAACAACCGTTGCGCACCTGTTCGAAAGTCCAGCTTTTTTTCTTGGGAGTATGATTACGTGAGCGAAGCACAGGAAGAAGCCAAGGGTGGCGAAAATCAGCAGATTCAGGAAGTGGTCGTCAGCGATTCCAATGCGAACGCCGGCTACGCAAATTTCTGCCGAGTCTCCAGCACTCCGGAAGAACTGATCCTTGACCTCGGCCTCAACCCAACCCCATATGCTACGGGCAAGGTCGAAGTCAAAGTGACACACCGGATCATTCTGAACCACTACACCGCCAAGCGTCTGTGGCACGCACTGTCCATGGCTCTGCAGCGGCACGAGCAGGCCTTCGGCGTTCTGGAAACAGACGTTCGCAAGCGCGTACGCCTGCCACAGGGTGGCTGATTTGATATCGGCAGACTGTTGACAACACTCAGGCCTGGCGTTCTTCAACGTCAGGCCTTTCTGCGGTTCAGGCGACACAAACATGAATGAACATCCGGAAAATCAACCCAACCCCGATGCTCCGCAAAGCCAGGAAATCCGGCACGCATCCATCGGTGCCCTCGTGCCGGCTCACGTCGCTCGAGGAATCTTCACGACGGGTGCCGTGGTGCTGCAGGGACAGCACGAGTTCATCGTGGATTTCCTGCTGAGAATGCAGCAACCACACCAGGTCGCGTCACGAATCGTTCTGCCACCGATCGTGGTAGCCCAGTTCATCGCAGCCCTGCAGGACAATCTCAAAAAATACGAAGACCGCTTCGGCCCAATCCAGATGCCCGTCATTCCCAGTCAGGGTCAGCAGGTACGGCAGTCTGCCGAAGAACTGTATGACACTCTGAAAATCAATGAGGATGTGCAGTCAGGCTCCTACGCCAACACGGTGATCATCGGACATTCACCCACCGAATTCTGTTTCGACTTCATCACTTCCTTCTTTCCACGGTCCGGCGTTTCTGCTCGAGTCTTCATGGCGACCGTAAATGCTCGTCGTCTGCTGGATTCCCTGCAGCACTCCTACCAGCAGTTCCAGCAGCGACAGCGCAACCCACAACCCCCGCCGGATTCGCCGCCTCAGGACCCCTATCAAAGACCTGATGGCGACTGGCCTCCCGGGCTGTAATTCCGTTTCCTCCACCCGCCTGCCAAAGATGCTCAGCCATGCCCCGTTTTCGTTACTGTCTGAACGCCAGTACCATCCGAACAACTCCGGTCCTGCAGCAGATCAGCACCGCCAGGGCCGCCGGCTATGATGCCATCGAACTGTGGCACGACCATCTTGATCTGCACCTGCGAAATGGCGGTACCCTCGCAGATGTCCGCAAAGCACTCGATGACCACGGGCTTGTCGTGCCCACAACCATCTATCTGGCTGGCTGGTTCCAGCCAGCCGGTCCTGAACATGATCAGGCTCTGACCGAAGTCCGTCGACGCCTTGAACAATCGGCTGCGGTCGGTGCCCAGCGTGCCATTGCCGGACCGCCACCAGGCCCAGCCGACCGTGCTCTGGGAGCACGCCACTATCACGAGCTGCTGGAACTGGGGAAATCATTCGGTGTGCACCCGGCGTTTGAGTACCTTGGGTTTGTCGAAGACATCTGCCGTCTGGAAGATGCCATCGACATCGTCAATCGCTCACAGCACGTGGATGCCACAATCGTGATTGACCCGTTTCACTGCGTCCGTGGCGGAGGCTCAATCGATACCATCAGTCGCCTTGACCCGCGACAGATCGCCATCTCGCACTTCAACGACAGCCCCGCCACCCCGCCCTTCTCTCAACAGGGCGACGAAGACCGCGTGATGCCGGGTGACGGCGTCGTCGACCTGTCAGGCTGGTGCCAGGCTCTCACCGATATCGGTTACAACAGCTGGCTTTCACTGGAACTGTTCCGCGAAGACCTGCTCACCCGTAATCCACTGGATGTCGCTCGCGAAGGCCTGGAAAAAATGCAGCGGATTGCCGAAGCGTGATTCACGCGAAGCTCTGATTCAGTCCCGTTCGGGGTGCCGAATCTGCTGCCAATAGCTGTCAAAATCAAACTCCGGGCTGTTGTCGCCATCATGGCATTTGACGCAGCCCGCATCCCCTCGCGCCTGCTCCAGCGTAATTCGCACCTCAATCGCTGCCGCCGCCGTATTGCCAGCCTCGATCAACTCCACGTGACGACTGCCGGGACCATGACAGTTCTCACACTGATTGCCCGGCAGCAAAGCAGCCTGCAGCCTGTCTGCATCTGTCGCCGTCTGCTCAGCTGGCAGAAATCCGCCATGATATCTCACAAAGTTCTGCGGGTCCCAGCCCCCCACATGACACGCCAGACACTCCGGATCCGCAGACCGATTGATCCCATGCAGCCGCTCAGCACCCGGCCGTCCCGCAGCCGGGTCCAGACTTTCCAGAGCGTGCGAATGTGCTGACTGCTGCCAGACCTGCAGAGCCTTCGTATGACATTCACCACACTTCTGCGCCCCCACAAAACCGGCACCCGTCGGATGACCTGTCGCCGGCTGTGCCGCCGCAATTCGCTCATCCCGCAGCCGCTGCTGATAACCCCGCATAATCTCCACCATGGCCGCATCATCCCCGAATCGCGGCCCGGACAGAGTCACCAGCTCGTAACGCACCGGCTGCTCTGCATCACCCGGATAAAATCCCAGCACTCCCGCCGTTCGCCCCTTTTCACCCACCTGCATCAGACGGACTCGGCCAATCTGCTCGGCCGTCGCCTCGCCATCACCAAAACCCTGAGCACTGATCACAACATCAAATGCCGGATATTGCTCCGCCAGCGTTCTTGCCTCAGCCAGCGTCGTTTGAGCCAGCAGGATCCGCACCTGCACCTGCTCAGCTTCAAACTGCTGCAGCACACTCTGCAAAGCTGCCGCCGGTTCCGTCCACGTCACATCTCCACCACTGCTCTCATCAGGAAGCACCTCCCTGCGGATCGCTTCACTCATTACGCTTGTCACACCTACCTTCACACCACCCGCCTCAAAAACTCGTTTTGCCAGCGGAGTCCCCACATCAGGCGAACCAAAAAACGTCAGGTTTGCACTGACAAAGCCCACATACTCGGCACCATCCGTCAGATGCTGCGATAACAGATAACCAGGCTCCAGCCGCAGCTCCTCCGGACCCACCGCCAGTGCCATGTATTTCAGCTGCCGAAAAGCCTCCAGAGTCGCTTCGAACTTCATCTGCGCCTGAGTTCCCGTGCGGCTGGAAATGCTGCCCGCATCAACTCCGTACACAGGCCAGCCAAGTTCCTGCAGTCTGCGGAACAACCCCGCTCGACGCGTCATGCCGCCCAGCTGATTGGCCGTACAGCCACAGGGCTCGAAATAACCTCGCTGCTCAGCCGTGGCCACCAGAGTAAACGCGGGCTTCGGCCATTCGGGAAATCGCAGATCCGGCAGAGTCCCGGCTGGCGCGGACGACGACGACTTGCCGGCTGCACCAACATCGGTGGCCAGCTTCTCTGCAGCCCCCGCCACGGGCACCGCAGCAGCCTCAGTCCCGGATGCCACTGACACCTCAGGTGCCACGACTTCGCGAGCCTGCTGACCACCCGATTTCCCGGATGGGTACCAGACCATCACGGCCGCCAGCAGAATCAGACTGCTGAAACCAAACACAGCAAATACCGACGTCCTGTTCATCTGACAGCCTCACCTGAATCCGTTCCTGATCGACTTCCGCAACTGTCAGTTCGAATACAGCATCAAGCCGAGGGAAATAGCATCACCCGACGGATGATTCGTCTGCAGTCGCACAAACCCCGGCTTCTCAGCAGTCCGCTGCACCGCCGGACGCCCCGGAGGAATCTTCAGTGTCAGTCGATACCGATGCACCGTACCTGAAGGCGCCCCAAGGGGCTCAAGTGTTGCCGTCAGATAGCTGGGATCCGCCTCTGACTGAGTAATCGCAAAGGGCTCCTGCATGTCCTTTTCATCCACAATCACCAGCAACTGCACTTCCTTGCCTTCAGCGGCCCGAAATGATCCCAGCATCAGATTCAACGTATCGGAATTCAGCTGAGTTCCGGGCATTGGCTGAATCCGAATAGCACCGAACTTTCGCGCCTTCACCGTGACCCGTACCGGATCCGGCGACACATCCGTGTACAGCAGCAACTCTTCAGAAAACAAACCTGACGGAATATCCAGACCAACTTCTGCAAACAGCGAAAAGCCTCCTACAAAACTGTCAGTGCCCAGTTCCTCAATATTCATCGGCACGACGTCCACACGCACCTTCCCGGATGGACTTTCCACTTTCGTAATCGAAAACTTTTCATGCAGCCGCGACGCGATACCGCCCTTAAAGGTCGCCGGCTTGTCGTAAATGCTTCCGACATCCCACGTAAACTGCGGCATCACATCAAAAGGCATCTCAATCGCACCTTCGACTGCAACCTTCAGCAGCGGAGTCTTTGGGTCGTTTGTGTGCACGTCACCACCGTGCCGGAAAGCCCGGTCCGGCGCGTCGCCAGCTTTCCAGTTGATCAGCAGTACAACCTTTTCGCCCGGTGCCACCTTCACCCGATCAACCGCAGCTTCAGCAGTTTCACCAAACCCGAATTTTGTGCACTTGCAGGTGGTATTCCCAGCCTTCAATTCCAGCTCGGCAGCACCACGGTTCTCCACGATGAATCGATGCGAGTTCTTACCCATCACTGGCATCCGGCCAAACTCAAAGACCGGATCTTCAATCACAGCCTCAGGCCACGGACCTTCCTTGCTGGCCACCGGCAGATCGGAAACTTTCTTCACAGTCGGCTCCGGAGCAGCCACTTTCCGTTCAGCCTGCATCTGCTTCAGCGAATCTGCCAGCGTCTGCTCAGGAGGCTGCCTGAGCAGCAGCACTGCCACCACCACTCCACCCAATAACCCCGCGCCGATCAGTACCTTCTGCATGGTTCACCCCAAAGCACAACAACCGTATTCAGCACCACTGTCCAGTCAAACTTCCTCACAACACCTGCCGACCTGCGGCATCAGACCCCACCAGTTGCTCCATTCGCTTCAGTACAGCAGGCTCAAGCAATTGTTCCTGGTGGCCCCAGTGTTCGTTGACCTGCTGCAGCGCCAGAGCACGGCCAGCCGCCTGTGTGGCCCTGCCAGCCTCGCCAACAGCCCACAACAGCTCGGCGGACTCAGCCCACAAAACGGCCTTGCCCCGATAACGCTGCAACACCCGCCCGTAGTCCTCGCAGGCCTGCTGCTGCAGCGGCAGATCAGCCAGCAGCCGACCCACAGCACCACGACATCGACCGCGATAAAGATACCCTGCCGGGCTGCGATTGTCAGCCTCAATCAGCTGCTCACAAGCCGCTTCGCACTTTTCCAGCGCCTCGCGAAACCGAAATACCACCAGCGGATCCGTGATAATCACGGGACTCGATTCGGCCCTTCCCGAAAGCGCCGCACACTCCGCCAGCAACCCTCCCGCCAGAATCTCCACACGCACCTGCCGTGGCCTGACAGCCAGCGGATCCATCAGCTGGGCCTGCTCCAGCAACTGCAGCGCCTGCACAGCCCCGTTTGCACCCGTATTACCCGCCTGCAACTCCGCCGCACCAACCAGAGCACGCATACGAATGGCCGGCGCAACCCCCTGAGACAGAATCACAACGGCCATCACCAGAAAGACCACCCCTACCAGACGCCGCTGAAACATATCAGCAAATCCAATCCTGATCGCAGTGTGCGACGTCACCCTGCCCTGATCCGCCTGGCCCCACGCACCACCACAGACCACTGCCACGCAAACCAGTACCACCAGCATCACTGCCGGCGTCTCAAAGCCCCCCGCAGCCAGCAGATGCACACACAACGCACATAAACCACTCAAAGCCGCCGAACGATCCAATAACCCCGGCTGCACTGAACGCCGCGGCAGAAAAAACAGGCCGCACAACAACAGCAGATCCAGCCACTTCTCACCAAACGATTCCAGATTCAACCATTCCCAGAACACGTCCAGAAGAAAGGCCGGCAACACAACCTTCCACAAATCCGTGGCATAACCCCCGATGGCTACAAGGGTCCTGCCCGTACCAGTTGTGCCCACTGATGCGGACGCTGATACGGACCAGGACAGAACCTGCCGCAACACCGCAGCGGACAGCAGCGCCAAGCCCAGCAGTCCCGTGACGCCACTGGAAGACCACGCATCCAGCAGCAGATTATGCGGATCACGAATCTCCTCACTGGACTCATCAGATTTAAAAGGCATGTAGCTTTCACGAAAATTTCCCGGACCAGCACCCGTCCACGGATGCTCTCGCAGCATCCGCACCGTACCGGTCCAGTACATCAACCGAAACTGCAGCGACCGCGGAGCTTCAGCCAGAACCTCACGATCCAGACTACCCGTCCGCAGCAGTATCACGCCACCCAGCAACACCAGACCACACACACCCAACAACCACGGATACAGCCTTCGTTGCAGTACCGCCGGAAGTGTTGGCACTCCCCGACAACTGACCCACAACACACCCAGACCAACAATGGTTCCCAGCCACGCAGAACGACTCTTGGTCAACAGCAGACAGTAGCCACACAACACAATCAGCAGAATCGCCGAAAATCGCTCCTTCCCTTCGATGTGATCGGCCCGATTGCGCCATTGGTCGATCAGTCGCCCTACAAGGATCAGGAACCCCACGGACAGGAGCCCCGCCAGCGTATTCGCCAGAGCAAAACTACCAATCGGTTCCTGACTGAAAAGAGCACGGTTCTCCCACAATCCTCGACTCGGACCCTCCAGAGGAATCTGCAACTCCCGAAACTCTGCCAGAATCTGCTGCACCTGCGCATACGAAATGCCACTGCGCAACCCACCTGGCTCCACCTCACCAAACCACGCATCCAGCACCGCACGCCGCTCTCGATACCACTCGGCGTTCTGCGAATACACAACGTGATGCTGGACGACTCCCAGAGCAGCCTGCCCCACCACAATCACCACGATCAGCTCCAGCAGCAGCGCAGACCCACGCCCGGAACCCGCTGCCTGTCGACTCACAACCAACCACGCAGCCAGCAACCCGATCCACTCCAGAGTCAGGTTCAGAGCAGCCCGCCGATCACCACCTTCGCGAAACACATACCACGCCGAAATCACATGCCCGGCTACCAGCAACAGCAATCCGTAATCAGCGATGCGACGAGCCACTCCTGCGGCATGCCGTGGTCGCCGCAGATCATGTGCTGTCTGCGATAACAGAAACTGGCCTGCTGCCAGACACCAGCCAAACGCCACGATCAATCCGCGCCCGTCCACCGCCTCCTCAGCCACCCACCAGCAGCTGATACACAGCAGCAGCAGACCCGCTCGATACCACAGCTCACGCATGATTGTCAGATCCCGTCTGCTGAGGATCCACCTGCACCTGCCGCAGTCGCCCCTGCATCTGACCAACCGAACTGCGACCAACAAACTCCAGTATCCCCACGACCAGCAGTGCCATCGCAATCACACTCATCACGATCGCTGCACCCGACCAGTCCGCCACCCGATAAAGCAGCAGACCACAGGCACCCGTCATCGCCGTCATCAGATGCACCGTCAGCACGGCATAAACCGGCTTCAGACCAAGATCCACCAACCGATGCGAAACATGGCTCTTGTCACCATGAAATGGACTGCGACCCTGCAGCAGACGAATCACAATCACCGTAGAGAAGTCATACAACGGGACAGCCATCACACACAATGGCGCCAGCATGACATGCCGACTGCCACTGCGCTGATAAAACGTCCCAGCCACCGTCAGTGTCGCCAGCAGGAAACCAATCAGATTACTGCCGCAATCCCCCATAAAAATTGCCGCTGGAGGACGATTCCACACCAGAAATCCGGCCAGCGATCCAGCCAGCAGCAATAACAATAACGCCACCTCCCACGCCGCTCGCTCCACCATCAGCAACAGGATCGTTGCAAACACCAGCGAAGCAATCAGACCAATCCCGGCCGACAAACCGTCCATGTTGTCCAGAAAGTTCAACGCGTTGGTAAGCACCAGAATCCACAGCACCGTCAGGCCAAACCCAAACCACGGCTGAGACACAAACACCGTCGCACGCACTCCACTGCCAGCCACTCCGCACGCCACCAGCAGCTGCAACCCCAGACGCAGCTTCCACGACAGACTCCAGCGGTCGTCCGCCAGACCCGTCAGAAATAACACTACCGCACCCGCTCCAATCGCCAGCAGCTGGACACCAAGACCGTCTGATCGAGGCAAATCCGCAGTGCAGAGAATTACCACCGCCGGCAACAGCACCCCCAGAAAAATGGCAATGCCGCCACCACGCGGAGTCGGAATGATGTGCACCTTGCGATGACCCGGCAGGTCAATCAGTCCCAGCGCAGGAGCCATCCGGCGAACCAGCGGTGTCAATACCACCGCCAGCAGGAACGCCCCCACTACGCCCAGACACAACCAAATTCCCATCTCACGACCTTACAACGCAGGGCTACTCACAAGAGACAGCAACTCCACTACGTGAAATTCGACCGACCTCGCCAGGCCAATCCCGCAAACAGTTCGCCTTCCCGACAAATTCCAGAGGATTCCGCAAACCCCTACAACCCGCAGCCCTCAACAACCGCCTTTTGTAATTCTTACAATTCGACTGGCAAAATCTGCCGAATCTGACGATTTCCACAGCAGCAAAGTGTCTGAAAATTGTAGTTTTGGCAGAGCTGCAATTTCAGACACAAAGATACTGATTAATCACAAGCCTATTCCCATAAACACGTTACAAAAAATCACAAAAATCGAAACACGTTTGGCGCAGCAGTTGCAAAGGTTCTGTCATCAGGACGAATACAAAACGACACGGCTGTCGAATCGGTTTGACTGACACACCAAGCACTCGCGGCCGAAAATTCTGTTCACAGGAGCTCTGCGATGCGATCGACCCTCACCCCCAAAACCGTCCGTCGTCTGCTGGCAGCCGATGGCTTTCTCGATCTGGACATGCCCGCCGAAGCGATCGCTGAGCTGGACAGAATCACAGATGCTGGTCCCCTTGAAGGCCCTCGTCGCCTGCTGCTGGGAATTGCTCTGAAAGCTTCGGGAAGAATGGACGACGCAATCCGTAATCTTGAGCTGGCGGCCCGAATTATGCCGTCTCCGATCCGTCGATTCGCATGGCGTGAGCTGGTGGATTGCTACGAGGCAGTGGGCAGCGAGGAAATGGCGGAACTGGCGGGTACCCTTGGTGGCTCAGAAAATCTGCAGCTGCGGATTGCCCTACCCTGCTCCACCCTGACGCTGGACATCGATGCTCCGGCCAAAACCGGCTGAATTACCCGTGAAAAGACGCAGCCGGCAGGAACGCCGGGGGACGCAGGCAGTATAGCAATACCCGTTGGTTTCCACCGACGGCTCGGCCCCTGCACCAACGCTTTCGGGAGGGCGAAGCTCCTGCTGAGCCGAACTGACGGAAAGCCAGTCCTTGCGGCTCGGCGGGAGCCTCGCCCTCCCAAGTTGCCAGGAGCCTCGCCCTCCCAGGTTGCCGGGAGCCTCGTCCTTCCAAAGGGGGGAC
>CAXBSH010000040.1:0-25027 GCA_963977705.1 uncultured Planctomycetaceae bacterium | reverse complement strand
TGCATGTACTTCGCCGGTACG
Source organism: uncultured Planctomycetaceae bacterium (assembly GCA_963977705.1). GTDB lineage: Bacteria > Planctomycetota > Planctomycetia > Planctomycetales > Planctomycetaceae > SXXK01. The sequence continues at coordinate 25,006 of CAXBSH010000040.1, read as the reverse complement.
GCGGCCGTCGGTTCCACACCAGGCGACCATTCGAAAGTCACCTTCGCCGGCCCCACTTTGCTGCCCGAGTATCCTTCCAGATACTTCAGCTCATAGTTGCCCTCTTCATCCGTCACGCCACCAGCCGGGCGGCCAGTTTCCGGCGTGAACAGGATGTTGATGTTGGGAACCGGCTTTCCGTCCAGAGTGACCTTGCCATAGACGTCACCCAGCTCAGGCATATCGCCCCGACCACAACCAAAGATCATGGCCGACAGCAGCAGCACACAATTTGTCAGCACACCTGACTTCTTCATGACTCAGGCCCCTTCAACTGATTCTCAGAAATCACCGACAATCTGACCGTCCGCACGCACCAGCAGGCGAGCATAGACCGAGGTCACATGCAGCGTCATGTCGGTCAATGCAGCGTTGTCAGTCGACTTGTAGTCGATGTTTTCGCTGATCATTCGCACTGAGCCGTCGCACAGCACAAACTGAGCACCGCCAGTGTGACCGCTGCTGAAACCGCGAGTCTGGTGCACCAGATTGTTGGCACTCCAGTTAATCCCATTGTAACCCAGCCCAAGGCACGCCATCGCAGCAGACTTCACATTCGCACTTGAAGACTGATCGTCGATCGAGGCACTGAAACCAAACACGGTCGCTGCACCCACCATCACCTGACCATACTTCCACGCACGCTCACCAACCATCAGCGTATTGCTGGTCCCGTCAGTGATGTCACGAAAATTGATTCGTGAATTACGGAAACCAATCCCCATCGGTTCACAGGCCGCCGCCGCACGATTTGTCGGATTCGCCGCAGGAGTTGTACTGACACCCGTACCGGAAACCATCACGTAATTCGAAGTGGCAATCGGCACCTGCGCCGAACCATTCGTGATGTTCATGTTATACCAGTTGGCTGCAGGCGCCGGACTGACATAGTTATTCAGCTGCGGACCAACATCCGTCGGACAACGAAACGCAGGCTGCGGTGTCTGCAGAATCTTCAGATTCGCCGCATTCGCCGCATTCACCTGCAAAGGCACCATACCCACACTCAAAGCCTGCTGCACGTTCGTCTGCTCAAGCTGCGGCAGAATACAGGAACCCCACGAATAGACACCCACCTCAGACGAAGTATTGCCATTCGCGATCGGCGAAATGTACCCCGGAGGGAATGTGTTGAAGACGTCGTGGTAATTATGAATCGCCAGACCAATCTGCTTCAGATTGTTCTTGCACTGAGTTCGCCGCGCTGCCTCGCGAGCCTGCTGAACGGCAGGCAGCAGCAATGCTACCAGAATCGCAATAATCGCAATCACAACCAGAAGCTCGATCAGGGTGAAACCCCGACTTCGAGTCCTTGACACAGTACTGACCATCAGAACTCTCCCCCAAAAACAGAAGCCAAATGAAAGGAATGCATAACAAGTCGTGCAGACGATCTACTCAGGATCCGGGCTATCAGTCGACGTACATCGGCTGTCAACGGTGGCGACCGCTCACCAGTCACCCGACGTTCATTGGAAACACTTGTTTCCGCCTGTACGCACCCGCGATGCTATACAATCCAGCAACGACAAAAAAGTTTCCCGGATATCCATTTTCATTCCGAAAACATCGGTTTTCCCGTGGTAACATTGCCTAAACGATGAGACAACGAGCTTCATTCGTGAGTCAGGCCCAGTCGGAGAAGGGAAAACATTCGCTCCTGCTCAAGCAAGGCTTGCTGAGACTGTTCATATGACACTGCACGAAACTGCACCCGATCCCCCGGACACAGTTGTCCCGCCAACGGTAAATCCGCCGTAATTACGTGCGCTATCCGCGGGTAACCACCCGTTGGAGCACAATCTGCCATCAACAGCAGTAACTGACCGTCAGGCGTCAGCTGCACAGTCCCGGGCACGACAGCTTCGGAACGTATCTGCTCCTGCGAATCCACAGACAGTGTCGGCCCCAACAGGCGATAACCCATGCGGTCACAGTCAGTACTCAGTCGAAAGTCGGCCGATTCGAATACCCGCGTCGCTGTTGCGCTGAGCAGACCTGAATGATGGCCACCCAGACAGCGAAGCACTCGCACTTGACCGTCACGGGCGGGTAAGTGCGGCAAATCCACAAACCAATTCGCCTCGACGGCTGCTTCCAACAATCCCTGCTGCTCTCGACACAACTCCAGTTCATCACCTTTCACCAGCGATCGGCCGCAGAGCCCTGGAAAGCCCGATCGCAGCAGTGCAGCTCGGCTCCCAAGTATCACCGGCCCCGCAAAACCACCGGCAACTGCAAGGTAGGCCCGACACCCACGCTTTGCCTCACCAAACTCAGTCACAGTCCCCGCTGGCACCACGACAGGTCGACCGTGCGACAGGTCCCGCACTCTGCCATCCGGAAAATGAACCTCCGGATGCATATCGGCACCAGCCACTGCAAGGGTGACCGTCTGCAGCCAGAGCAGGGCAGGGCCCACCAGTGTCAGCTCCAGTGCCGCCTGATCAGACGCATTCCCAACCAGCAGATTCGCCAGTCGAAAGGCTGCCGAATCCATGGGCCCCCCGGCTGAGACACCCAGATGACGATGGCCGGCGCGCCCGCGGTCCTGCAGAGTCGTCAGTGTCCCCGCACGCAGCACTCTGACAGACTTCATGTGCCGCAGTCCCCTGAGTATCCAGCGAAAAGGGGACCATGCGGCTCAATCCGCACAATATCCCCGGTCGTCAGCAGACAGGGTGACTCGCCATTCGCTTCAAACAACACAACATCAGTACGTCCCAGCAGTCGCCATCCTCCGGGAGAACTCCGGGGATAGATTCCAGCCTGACCAGCCGCCACTGCAAATGAGCCTGCAGGGACGCTGACTCGCGGAACGGATAATCGTGGCAGCCAGAGACATTCCGGGAGTCCACTGAGATATGGAAAACCAGGAGCAAAACCGATCATACGCACCCGAAAACGAACGCTTGCCAGTAATGCGATACAATCTGGCACTGACATCCCCGCAGACGCGGCGACATCCAGCAGATCAGGACTGTCTGCACTGGAGAATCTTACAGGAATTGTGAGCTCACGGGCCACCCGTTGCTGTTGCAGTTGGCAGCCATTCACCACGCGGCACACTGTCTCCATCAGTGCCTTGACAGAACACTTCCGGGGCTCAAAACAGATCGTCACGGATTCAAAGCCGGGAACAACGTCCTCAACACAGGGCAACTGCAGCTCGCGAATTGCCTGCACGACATTCGGGATCATTCTTTCAGCAAAACTGTCCGCTGCACCGCGCCACTGCAGCATCAAAGCGGTATCGCCCAGCAGCGAAACCACAGGAGCACAGTCCTCGGTATTCGGCAAGGGTAAGTCCCGCATCGTTGTTCCCCTCAAGGTCCCGCTCAGCGTTCCTTCCGCGGACTACGGTGACCACCTGCTGCGTAATACCACACGGCACCTGCCGCTATCAGTGCCAGCACCATCACAGTCTGACCAGGTGCTTCAATCAGCATGCTGATAAACGCGCCCACATAAGCCGTCAACAACAGTGCCGGTGTCACAGGATAACCCCATGTCAGATACGGTCGATGAGCCTGAGGACGAGTGCGCCGCAGCACATAAACAGCCGCCACCGCCAGCCCATAAAAAATCAGACCGGCACAGATCACGGAATCCGTCAGGACATCAAATGCCGCTTTGATACGCCGTGAGTGCGAAACGCCGGCCTCAGCCTCGACGACCGCCGCAATCGCTGGTTCACCGCCACTTTCCGCTGCTGCCACCTCAATCGCCACCGCCTCCGGTGGCCGCACGGGTTCTTCCGGAGCGTTCGGGTCCCAGACCGAGAACAGGACCACCAGAAATATGGTCCAGACAGCCTGCAGTACAATCGTGTTTGCCGGTGTTCGATATCGCGGGTGAATCCGCTGCAGCCACTGTGGCACCAGACCATCACGAGCGATTGCGAGGTAGATTCTGGGACCCGTGATCATGTTTGAATTGGTCGCACCAAATGTCGAAATCATCACCCCAATCGCCGCCACAGTAGCCCCGACCGGCCCAAACATCACTGCAAACACGTCAGCAGCCACCGTCTCGCTCTGAGCAAGATGCGACATCGGCAGTACACAGTGATACGCCAGATTAGCCCCCATATACACCAGCACCACAAGGCCCAGTCCGATCGCCATCGCTCGTGGAACATTCTTCATGGGCTCACGAATATCCTCCGCCACAGGTCCAAGGTTGATCCAGCCGTCATAGGGCCAGAGCACTGCAACCATCGCCGCTCCAAGAGCTCTGAAAAATGCCGTCCACGCGACTCCATCATCCGGCAACTGCAGCATTGGTTGCAGATTCGTCGCACTGACGGTGCCCCGCAGAAACGGCAGCACGATTAACCCTGCAAGAAACAGCACCTTACTGACCGTTGCCAGGCTCTGAATCCCGGCCCCGATCCGCGTGCTGCGGTAATTGGCAGCGGAGAGCCCCACAACAATCGCCAGCGCCAACAACGTCTGCGAAGTCGCAGATAAAGCCACCAGTTCATTGAAGTAGACAACCGTTGCGCAGGACAGGGCTCCCACGGAACCCGTACGCACAACCCAGAATTCTGACCAGCCCCACAAAAATGCAGGCAATCGTCCGAAGGACTCACGAATATAGAGATAAGGACCGCCAGCCTGCGGAAACATGGCCCCCAGCTCTGCCAGTGCCAACGCACCGCACAGCGTGACCAGCCCCACAAACAACCATGTTCCCATGATCGCCGCAAATCCGTACTGCGCCAGCTTGCTGTCAACCGAGCTGACCTTCAGAAAAATGCCCGACCCGATGATCGAGCCGACCACAATCATCGTCGCATCAAACAAACCCAGTACCCGTGGCAAACGGTCCGGATCATCACTTGATGCTGAGTCCAACTGCTGCGTACTGTCGCTCATCCTGCCTGCACCCTGTTGAGGAAAACTGTCCCGGTTTGCCAACTGCCGACAAAATCAAAGTTCCTCGCCACCCGATACCGTCAACACTTCACCCGTCACAAAATCTGCATCCAGCAGATAACCGATCGCCGCCGTCAGGTCACTCGGAGTCCCCGAACGTCGCAGCGGAATCCGCTGTGCCGCACGCTGCTGGTGCCAGTCCGGACGATCCTCCGGAGGCAGCACTGCGCCCGGAGCTACGGCATTGACTGTCACCTGTGGTGCCAGCTGCTGAGCCAGCGTTTTTGTGACACTCGCCAGCGCCGATTTTGTCGCCGTATAGACCAGATGATCGGCTCCCGGACGATGTATTCGCCAGTCCAGAATATTGATGATCCTGCCCATCGTTCCGGATTTCAGCTGCCGCTGAAACTGCTGGGCAAGGAAGATCGGAGCCAGCAGATTGACTGACACATGCTCGGCACAGTGCTCGACGTCAACCTCGGGCAGTGGCACATCCCTGAATACCGACGCACTATTGATCAGCACGCTGACATCGCCAAGACCGCGAGCCACACGGAATATGGCTTCTGCAGCAGCCCGCGGGTCCCGCAGATCAGCCGAGACAGCCGCAGCACGCAATCCCAGAGCCTCAATCTCACTTACCACCTGGTTCGCGGCATCGGCCGACGCCCCATAATGCACCACGACATTCAGACCACGCCCTGCCAGAAAAATCGCAATCGCAGCCCCCACACGACGACCAGCACCCGTCACCACGGCCACGGATCGAGCAACTGAGGCTGCAGGAACAGCACCAGCACCGCATGCCATGACCGCCCCTGCTTCTGGAGTTTGTTCCATAACCCGTACCCACCAGATACCTGTCAGCGCACAAACGTTTGCCGCACACCGCAGCATATCGAAAACGCCACTTTTTCACATCGACAACCCGCCACTCAGCAGCGGAAAATTTCAATCACCTGCTGTCTGATCAGCCTCTGCACTGGATTCAGAACAGCGAACTGCAACAATCTCCCGCATTAACGTTCACGCCGCAAAAACAACACGAGCTGCCGAATATGACCAGCGAAGCCCCCAAACCCGTGACCGAATTACCAGTCCTTGCCCAGGTACTGGGACGCATCCCCAGTGGCGTCTTCATCGTCGCCGTGGCCGGTCCCGCTGGGCGTCGCACCGGCCTGCTTGCCAGCTGGGTCCAACAGGCATCCTTCGCCCCCCCCCAGGTCACCATCGCCGTAAATAAATCACGCTGGTTCATCGACTGGCTGACGCCCGGAACATCCGTCGTGCTGAATCAGATCCAGAAAGGCGACCCCATCCTGTTCCGCCACTTTGGGAAGGGATTCGAGCCGGAAAGCGATGCCTTCGCCGGTGTGGAAAGCCATCCTGGCGAATCCGGGCTGCCCATCCTCAGTGCTGCCATGGCCGCCCTCGAAGGTACCGTCACAAGTTGCATGGACGCCGGCGATCACCGGATTCTGCTTGTAACTCTCACCACGGCACATGCCATCCGGCCACCCGCTGAATTCGATCCGTTCGTGCATGTTCGTAAAAACGGCCTCAGCTACTGAGAACTGGTGTTCCGCCAGAACCCGACTCTGATCTAGACTCCCGCTGGCTGTTGCTGCGCGCTGTGCGCACCTGCTGCTGACAGCAGACCGTGCCCCGGTCTGCAGGGAAAGGAGTCCCCCATGCCTTCACTGCCATGTTTTGTCGCCAGAACCGCATTGCTGACCGTCTGCTGCCTCTCGCTGCTGACAGGTGTCACTTCTGCCCAGTCTACCAGAATCTCGCGATCTGACATCGACCGCAGTCGCCCACTGCCCACAGGTGGGCTCGGAACACGGGAAGAACTGCGACCACTCAGCTCAACAGCACGCAGCCGCACTTCAGACTACTCAAAAATCGACCGTCGAGCCGTCGCAACACTGCTCCGCGACGCCCTCGACGAATCGGGACGCCTGTACGCCGCTCTTGATGCAGATTATCGAAGAAATCCGCAACTGCGTTCACTGCTGGCCGATCTGGGAAGACTCCGAGCCCAAACCAACAGCCTGAATCAGGATCTCGCCGCAGGCGTTGACCTGAATCTCATCGTCGAAGATTTCCGAGCAGCTGACGCCGACTGGCGAATCTTTTCCACTCGCATGTCCCAGACTCGCGGCCTGAGTACCCCGACACAGCAGAGTTTCGCCCGCGTCGATCAGCTCGATCGACAGATCGGTAAACTGTTCCAGGTGGCCCCTACGCTCGATCGTCGCACACTCCTGCAACAGCTTTCAAGCCTCGAAAACTCTCTGCTGTTCCTTACCGATGAACTGGCCCGAGACCCCGCTGTCTCCACCCAGATCATCAGTTCAGGACGAAAACTCCAGCAACGCATCTCCCGCGTCGTAACCATGGTCGTTGACGAATACGACTACGAAAGAATCGTTAATGAATACAACGGCTTTGATCAGTCTCTGGCCGCTCTCATGCCGCAACTGACCAGTATCCGTAACCCTTACATCGAACGCACGATCCAGCGACTGTACACGGCAAATGATCTCGTTCACGAACTGCTGTGGATGGAAAATACCACCAGCAAGGCTGAACTGAAACGCATGGCCGATGCACTGATGCAGGACGTCGATCAATTCTACCTGCGGACCGGACTCGTGCTGCTGCTGGGATTCAAGGATCCAGCACGCGCGCTCAGCACAGCCTCTGACTTCTACGGCACGGTTCAGAATTTTCACGACCTGCTGGAGCGGGGTGAAGCAGATAACAAGGTCGCTGAGAGTTACGGCTATGTGGAGGAGGAGGGACGACGTTTCCTTGCCGCTTTCCGACAGACGAAAAGTCAGGCTGCCGTCGCGGTACTGCAGGAAATCGAAGATGACATCGCCACCATTCGACGCGAACTGAATCTTGGAGATTCAGCCCCCGTCAGCCAGCAGAAACTGCGGACTGTGGCTGCATCTCTCGAAGATCTTGCAGATCAGCTGGACATGGATATCCGACAGTGGCTGAATTCCGAACGACCAGCGTACCGTACGGAGGCCGCAACCGCCTCAACAACATTCCTGAAACGAGCCCAGCAGCTGCATCGCAGGGTCGATACGGAAAGTCGCCCCACCGAGCTGCTTCGTGAAGTTGATGCTGTCTTCGCGGACTGGCAGAACCTTTACAGTATGATGGAACGCTGTCGCACGGCCGATCGCTCCACGCTCGCATGGCGTGCCCGCCTGATCAATGACGTGCTTGTAGACCTCGATACACAATTGAGACCATAAGCTCAATTCGCCAGAACAGCATCGAGCACACTTTCCCGGCACACATGCACACATTTCGCACAGGCAGCGGAGTTCTCGAATTAAAAAACGAGGATTCCCGATCACAGGACTGGCGAAATCCAGCGTTTTTTTGAATACCGCTGCCGCAGATGATGCATTCTCGCGCGGAGTTGGGCACTGTTTGTGCAGAATGTGTCCGCGACCACACTGATCTGCAACCACCCCATCTGGTGTTCATACTGGAACTGAAACTATGCTCGACGCTGTCTGCCTGATTCTTGGCGGCGGAAAAGGAACCCGACTGCTGCCCCTCACCGAGTACCGCTCCAAACCAGCGGTACCAGTGGCAGGCAAATACCGCCTGATTGACGTGCCAATTTCCAACTGCATCAACAGTCAGATCAGCCGCATTTACGTACTCACCCAGTTCAACTCCGTCAGTCTGCACCGCCACATTCGGCAGACGTACAACTTCGACCTGTTCCACAATGGCTTTGTGGAAATCCTCGCTGCCCAACAGACTCTGGATGGCAATAACTGGTTCCAGGGAACTGCGGATGCCGTACGACAGCAACTGCGTTTGCTGAAGGAAACTCGCAATCGCTATGTACTGATCCTTTCAGGCGACCAGTTGTATCGCATGAACTTCGGCGAAATGCTGAAGACTCATGAAAACGCCAAAGCCGATGTCACAATTTCCACAGTCCCGGTGGACGCGGCAGCAGCCCGTGGATTCGGCATTATGCAGCTGGATGACAGCGGCCGAGTCACTGGATTCGTAGAGAAGCCAAAAGATGACGCAGCCCTCAGTCAGGTCCGCACTTCCGCCGCCTGGATTGACCAGCGCGGAATCGAATCCCGAGGCCGCGAATACCTCGCCAGCATGGGGATTTACCTCTGGAATCGTGAACTGCTGGTTGATCTGCTGGAAACCACGACGCATGACGACTTCGGGAAAGACATCTTCCCAATGGCCATCCGCCAGCACCGTGTCCAGACACATCTTTTCGACGGGTACTGGGAAGACATCGGAACGATCCGTGCGTTCTACGACGCCAACCTTGCGCTTGCGCAGGCTGATCCTCCATTTCGTTTCGCTGACCCTTCAGCTCCGATCTTTACACGCCCGAGGTTCCTGCCCTCGACCCGGATGGGTTCGTGCACAATCCGCGACAGCCTGATCGCTGATGGCTGCCTTATCGGATCATCAACAGTCCTCGAAAAATGTGTCGTGGGAATGCGGACGCATGTGGGAAAGAACGTCACAATTCGCAACACGGTGATCATGGGGGCCGACTTCTACCCAACTGGTACCACAAGCAGCAGTGCGGATGCAGAAACTGGTCCGGTTTGGGGAATTGGCAACGGTGCCTGCATTGATGGTGCGTTGCTGGACAAGAACGTCTGTATCGGCAGAAATGTTCGACTTGTGGCCTCAGAGGCTCCCGCTCCCAACTGTGACTTCGGTTCGGTGGTGGTGCGCGATGGAATTGTCGTCGTTCCCAAAGGCGCGACAATCGAGGACAACTGGAGATTCCCACGCAGTCCAGCCTGATGGCACCGGGTGTTTTCAGCCACGCTCCCTGCAACGCAGGCCGAAAGATTCAGCAATTCCCCGGAATTCACTGATCCGGCGTCGATGAACTGCGTTTCGCTGGATACATGATTTGCACCACCCGAACCCCTCTGTTTCGCTCGCAGAATTCTGCGTCGCAAATTAAGATGTGGTTTCGGACAGTGGTTTATTGCCCGATTTTTCCCGGCTCAGGTCCCGCATGATTGCAGGTCTGACACCCGGTGAATCCCTGTGGAATCCTGCCAAGGAATCAGACGTCATGAGCGAACCAGTTCCCTCAGAATCGGCCGGTGTGCTGCCAGTGACACCTCCTGTGACCGAACCACAGACCCCAGAACTGCCGGATCGGATTTTTCTGGTTTCGTACCCTAAGATCGTCTTCATGTACCCCACCATGCTGACATCACTGATCTGCTCGATCGTGATGCTGGTTCGCGGAGAAGCTCCGGTCAATCAGGCACAATTCAAGGATTCCGCAGCTCAGCCGTCTGTCATGCTGGCTTCCGTAGATATTGGTAAAGCAGGCACAGACGGATCTGCCCCGGCTGCGGCGGCAGCAGCAGCACCGGCCGCTGGTGGCTCGGTCGTACAGCACTGGTGTGCTCGTATCTTTCTCGCTGTGCTTGCGCTCAACCTCGTAGTCCTCTCGTTTGAGTTCCCGCGAACCACATCGCTCACATGGTTCTTTGCGCTGTCGACGGCGGCCATTGGAGTCTGGTTTCTGTTCACAACATACGAAGGCCTGGCTCCGGCCGTCGTACGAAGCCTGCTGGCCGTGAAACCACTGGCAAACGCAGCCTTCTACATGATCTTTACCGCTATACTGCTGCTCCTGTTCGTTGCTGTACTCGTCAGTCGGCGGGTTGATTACTGGGAAGTCCGCGGCAATGAGTTGCTGCATCATCACGGTCTGCTCAGTAACCTTGAGCGTTTCAGTGCTCCTAACCTGCGTATCGATAAGGAAATCACAGACCTGTTTGAGTATCTGCTGCTGCGATCGGGCCGACTGATCATTCACTGCAGCAATGAACGGCGTGCCATTGTTCTGGAAAACGTCCTGAATATCGACCATAAGGAGCGTCAGATCACCCGACTCCTCGGGGCTCTGCAGGTCCGCGTCCGCCCGGAAAAGGAATAGCAGTGTCGGTGGGTCCGGCTGCGTCCCAGCAGCCCATCTATCTTGATAACAACGCCACGACCCGGATTGCCCCGGAAGTCCTGCAGGCGATGCAGGACTGCTGGGAAGCCGGGTTTGCAAATCCCGGCAGTCAGCATGGATTTGGGCGGGCCGCCCGCACTCGCCTCGAAGATGCCCGTGAATCGATCGCGGAAATCCTTGATGCTGATCCGGCCGAAGTGATCTTCACCAGCGGTGGAACTGAGGCTATCAATCTGGCCGTACACGGCCTGACCTGCGGACGTCGCGGAACACTGCTTTTGACCCGTGGCGAACATCCGGCCGTGCGTGAGGCCTGCGAGCATGCTGCATGTTATGGACTGCAGCAGCATGAGCTGCCGGTGAATGAGCAGGGCCTGCTGTGTGAAAACGAGGCCATTCGTCTGCTTGATGATCGTACCCGACTGGCCTGCCTGATCCTCGCCCATAACGAAACTGGTGTGCTGCAGAATCCGTCCGCGTTTTCCTCTGCCTGTCAGTCGCACAACGTGCCACTGCTGCTCGATGCAGTGCAGGCTGTGGGAAAGGTCCCGATCAGCTTTCGCCGACTGGGTGTTGCCGCACTGGCCTTCGGAGCGCACAAATTTCATGGTCCCCGAGGTGTCGGAGGTCTGCTGCTCAGACGCGGTCTGCGATTGACGCCTCTGCTGCATGGTGGCCATCAGGAAGGTGGCCGTCGCCCCGGCACAGAACCAGTCCCGCTGATTGTCGGTATGGCTCGCGCACTGCAACTGTGGCAGACCCACCATGAAGAAACCACCCGACACATCAGCACTTTGCGCGATCAACTGGAAGACCTGCTGCGACAGGATTGTGCTCCGGTCAGAATTCACGGCAGTGGCACAGCTCGACTTGCCAACACCGTCAGCATTGCTTTTCCCGGAGTTTCGGGTGAGGCCCTGCTGGTCAACCTGCATATGGCCGGTGTCGCGTGTTCGCTGGGCAGTACCTGTGCCAGCGGGTCCGCGGAGGCAGCCCCCGCACTGCTGGCGATGGGCATCCCGAACGATGTCTGTCGATCAACAATTCGACTGTCACTTTCCCGCATGACGACACCTGACGAGGTGCACAGGGCTGCCTCGATCATTGCGACCACGGTACAACGACTGCGTTCGACCTCTGGAAGTTCCCCATGAGCCACCCACTCAGCAGTATGCGACTGTCAGCAAAGATCCTGCTGCTGGTTCTATGCCAGCTGTTCGGAACAAGTCGTCCGTTGTCGGCACAGCAGGCACAGCCGGATGATGCCGCTCTGCGTACTGCAGTTCTGCAATCCATCCAGAACGGCACAGCGTGGCTGCGTGCCACGCAGCAGGATGACGGGTCGTGGCAGGGCAAGGGAGCCTATGCTTCATTCACCACCGGCACGACAGCACTCGCACTTCTCGCGCAGATCAATTGTGATGTGCCCGTTGATTCCCCGGAGATTCAGCGCGGTCTCAGTTATCTGCGCAGCCTGACGATACAGGGAGTGCAGGGTAGTGCCGGCGTCTATGAAACTTCACTCGCTGTGATGGCTCTCTGTGCGGCCGAACAGCTGGACCGGGATCTGCCTCGAATTCAGCTGCTGGCGACACTGCTTGAACGAAGTCAGCTGCAGGAGGGAGATTCATCCGGTTACTGGGGTTATCAGCTGACGCCGGGTGGCAGAAATGGTGATGCCAGCAATGGCCAGTATGCGGTGCTGGGACTTCGCGAAGCTGTCCTCGCTGGTGCTCAGGTCTCGCGCGAAACCTGGCAGCGTGTCGAGCATCGCTGGCTGCAGGATCAGCAGCCCAACGGCGGCTGGGGCTACAGCGCCGGCGATCGTAAAACTCGCGGCAGCATGACTGCCGCTGGACTTTCCACAATCGCTATCACATCCCGCATGCTGCAGAACGACGCCGATGTTGATGCTGAAGGACGCCCGGACTGCTGTGGTGCGCCCCCGCTCGGAAATGCCATGGCGGGTGGGCGTCGCTGGATGGCTGAGAATTTCTCTGTTGCCACAAATCCCGGTCATAACGACTACTTTTACTACTACATGTATGGATTGGAACGCGCTGGACGTCTGGGAAATGTCCGCTTCTTCGGGCCGCATGACTGGTATCGTCGTGGAGCCCAGCAGCTGGTGCAGATGCAGCAGCCCGGTGGAAACTGGACTGCCGAAACTCCGTCAGATCGTGACGATATCCTGAATACCTCAATGGCCATGATCTTCCTTTCAAAGGGACTGTCGCGAGTGGTCATCAACAAGCTGGACTACAACTCACCGGCCGGTGAAAGTCTGGACGTTGGCGAGTGGAATCGGCATCCATGGGACGTCGTCAGCCTTGTTGATCTCCTTGAAACTCTGCCGAAATGGCCAGCACGACTGACCAGCCAGGTGGTTACCCTCAGTCGACTCAGACCTGCCACAGCAGTCGACGAGCTGAACCAGTCACCGATCCTGTTTCTTTCCGGTCGTGAGGCACCGCAGCTGAACGATGAACAGATCGGTTGGCTCCGCAGCTACGTGGATTCCGGCGGATTTATTCTTGCATCGTCCTGCTGTGACGGACGAGGTTTTGATACGGGGATTCGGGAAATCGTAAAACGCATGTTTCCTGATGGCTCAGCATCTCTGCAGAAACTGCAGGGCGATCATCCGGTATTCCGCAGTGAGTATCTGCTGAATGCCACCGGAATCGATCTCTGGGGTGTCGACTTTGGCTGCCGCACGTCCATCATCTACAGCCCCGATGATCTGGGCTGTCTGTGGCAGAAATGGATGAAACATGAACCTCCCAATCGTAACCCCGACCTGACTCAAAGAATTCTGCGAGCGACCCGGATTGGGGTCAACATTGTGGCCTACGCCACGGGGCGCGAACCCCCGGAAAAACTGTCTGAAAATCCGGGAAATCGTCGGACTGTCGAAGAGCGAATTGAACGTGGACTGCTGCAAATCGCCCGTATCAGACACTCCGGTGGCTGGGATACGGCGCCGCGAGCCGCGCGGAATCTGCTGCAGGCTCTGAATGACACTGTCGGAGTGGCGGCATCAACCCAGGTGGAAGTCATACCACCCACCCTCGAAGAACTCACCCGCTTTCCTCTGACCTGCATGCATGGACGCTATCGCTTTCAGCTTCCAGCCCAGCAACAGGAAGCCCTCCGTGAATACCTCAAACGAGGTGGTGTACTGTTCGCGGATGCCTGCTGCGGATCAACCCAGTTCGATCGCAGCTTTCGCGATCTCATGCGGCAGCTGTTCCCCGAACAGGAACTGAAAACCATTCCCGCCGATCACGAGCTCTACTCTGCCACGACCGGACACGAAATTCGTGAAGTAACCAGACGACGACTAATCGCCTCAGAACAGAATGCGGCTCTGACAATGCAGACTGAAAAGGGCAGTCCACTGCTGGAGGGTATTGAGATCGATGGTCGTTATGCAGTGATCTACAGTCGCCACGACATCAGCTGTGCCCTTGAACATCAGGCATCGCTGTCCTGCGATGGCTATGTGGAAGCAGATGCGGCCAGACTGGCAGTCAACGTCGTACTCTACTCCATGCTGCAGAACATCAGCTGGTCACATTTCCTGTCCACGCCCCCTGACCAAACCCGGCCATGACACAAAGATTGTTCATCGGAACCGACGAAGCCGGGTATGGTCCGAATCTGGGGCCACTGGTCGTCGCAGCTACAGCATGGACCGCTGCGGGTATCGCTGACTGCAGTGAATTATGGCAGGTACTTGAGCGAGTTATCACGGATCGCAAACGCACTGACGATCGCCGATTGTGGATCGCTGACTCGAAAGCCGTCTATAACTCCGGAGACTCCCTCGAGGCACTCGAAGTACCGGTTCAGGCACTGCTCAGAACAACTGGTGTGGCAGCCGCCGATATTCATGGCCTCATGTCCGCAGTCAGTGACTCGCGATTCCGGCAGACAGGCCGGCCAGAACCATGGCATCAGCCTCCCGGACCAGCACTGCCGACAGATTCCAGCGAAGAGCACATCACAGAGTGGGTGGACCTGCTGGGTCCGGCGCTGGGGCATGTTGGAGTACGGCTGTGCCGCATCGCTGTGCGAATAATTTTTCCTCAGGAATTCAATCAGCTCGTGGAAGCCACCGGCTCAAAGGGTGCTGTGCTCTCTGATGCTACACTGCAGCTGGTCCGACAACTGACGGACCAGCACGCTGACGGTCCCGTCCAGGTGATTTGTGATAAACACGGTGGACGCAACCGCTATGATGAACTGATCGCCGCTCACTTCGATGATCAGTTTGTATTTCGCGTCGAAGAATCTCGCGAACGGTCTCGCTATCGACTGGGCCTGATGGAATTCTGCTTTCGAACGCGAGCAGAAGAACTGTTGCCAGTTGCACTGGCATCCATGACTGCCAAATATCTGCGTGAAGTACTGATGATGCAGTTCAACTGCTGGTGGCAGCAACAACTGCCTGGATTGAAACCGACGCAGGGATACCCAGTCGATGCCAAACGGTTTCTGGCCGACATCCAGCATCTGCTGGCACCACTTGGTATCAGTGAATCACTGCTGTGGCGCAGTCGCTGACTGCAACGGTGCTGCCAGGGCACTGAGGAATTCTCGCTCTTCCCCGGACAAAAGTGGCCGCAGATTCAGTCCACGAAACTGATTGGGAAACGAACTTACGCCAATCGGCTCACTTATGAAATACACGTTTCCGTAGATCTGCTGTAACGCTGCAGCTTCAGTCTGCTGATCCTGACGACCAACAAGAACTACCGGACAACTGCGAGTACGACAGTCAGCACGCAGGTTGGCAAGTGTCGTGGACGCTGGCCAGCGTGACGGATACAGAGACAGAAAAATCACATCGCTGTGCAGACAGCCCACAGCCTGCATGAAACCCTGTGGCCCCGTCTCAGCCACTCGCACGGAATACTTCTGATCCTCAAGCAGTTGTCTCAGGATCAGACTTAATTGATCGTCCGGGGCAATGACGACAGCTTCCGGCTGAGAAACCGACTGCTCTGCCGCAGCCAGCATATCGCTGGTGGTGAACAGGGCGTTGCCTGCAGAAATACTGTTCTTCCGAGCCGCCGCTGCGGCCATTACTCTGACGCGTACGTCCGTACTGAGAATCGCCTCGTTCAACAACGGCCGGATAGCCTGCTGATCCGCAGATGCCAGTTTGGTTGCTGACAGACCACGCAGACACTCGATCGCAGCGGGCCACTGCTGCAGTTCCAGCGCCACTCCCAGAACCGCCGTCAGTTCAGCAGCTGGTTTTCCCGCCAGTGGTCCTGCCGGAGCAGTGACTGTCGGATCCGCCCCCGCCGCCGCAACCACCTGCTGAAGGATCGCTCCCCTCAAATGCCCTGGCTGCAGACTCAGGGCATCCGCCAGCAGCCCTTCTGCTTTCTTAAGACGAGCAGTCACAGGGTTCTCGGTTGCGAGGAGCACCGAACTTCCAATCGGCGACCGATCGGCCGCGGCCTGCAGATTCTTTTCTGCCTCTGAAATCAGAAGAGCGGCCGCATCAGCTGCATTCCCGACGGTGATTGCCCCCCTGCTCAGCCGCCGGACAGCCTGCTTTGCTGCTTCTGCAACGCTCACGTCACTGTGAAACTGCAGCTTGACCAGAGACCACGCAGTGTCAGGTGAAACAGTCCCCGCCAGCAGTTTCAGAATGCGGATCTGACCGGCAGAGTCGGCTGCAGGTAATTGCCGCAGAAGTCCGTCCCGCAGGTCCGTCGCGTGCTCCTCGAGAAATGCCTCGGCTGAAGCTCCCACCCGCGTTGTCGGATCGGCTGACAGTAAAGCGGAAACGGCTGCATCACCCCCCAACAACAGTTCCGTTACGGCATCTGCACCACGCGTCCCACCTGCAGACAAATCAGCCACTCGCTGCGGTAACTGCAGGTTGTCCGATTGTGGCAATGACTGCTGCAGATTCCTCAACAGCTGCACAGACTCAGGATGCAGACGCTGATCTCGGTACAACTCGATGAACACAGACAATCCCTGCTGCTTGCGCAGCAGCACGAGTTCGGCAGATTGTGGATCACGTTCCCCCAGCTGTTTCAGATAATTGCGAGCATCAGAAATGCGATCCAGCTTCCATGCAATCACCGCCGCATTCAGCAGTTGTTCGCTGGTCTGTGGCTGGAACTGAAACAAGGCAGCCCGACTGCCCGAAGCCCCGGCAATACCCTGACCGCAGACCGAATTCGAAGAATACGACGACATCAGACTGTATGTCAGAATCGCCGTCGCGAAATGCTGCACAGAAAACGACCGGCTGGAGAGACTGCTCATAAGTTGGCTCCGTTCTGCACGCGGAGACGCGGGCAGATTGCTGGCGGACAGATCAACCGCCCCATATTCCGCCTGAACCCCCTGAATTACCAGAGGTTTCGAGAGGAAATTGTGGAAAACGGCTGCATTGAAAATCGGCGGACCCCGTACATTGCTTCCAGCACTCCTGAAAAAAACCGGCATTTTCTGCCGAAGCCTTCTGAACCTTGCCGTCAAACCAATACAGATGGTCATATTGCCCGCGGGCGAGCGGCGTTTTTGAATCGGCCGGAATCACGACAGAGATGACCGCTCATCAGCATGCAACAAAAATGGGCACATCCATCGCGGGCATGCTTTGATTTTAAGCACGCATAACAGCGAGGCCTATTATCAGGTGTGGATTCACAACAAAAAAAAATACTCAAACACAACGACGACAACACCTTAGAGAAAAAGACAAGGACCTTCAAAACACAAAAGGCACATTCTTTGCAATCCTGCACAGCAGTCTGTTTCGGTGGCATGCAACTCTCCGGATGACGGAACTGCAAGGCTCGATCGGAACGGGAATCCGGTTTGAATGGAACTCTGCTGTGGAATTTGGCGATTGGCGACAGCCGCACTGCAGCACCTGCACATTTCCTGATCAACAGCCATGGCGAATCATCACGTTGACCACAGGAATGGCCCCAGTCTGAAGAAAGCTAGCGAGGAGAATCAGGCGATGTTGAGTGTTTTGAGGTTCAATTTCCGACCGGGGCTGGCACTGCTGGCCGGTCTTGCTCTGTCACTAGCCGGATCCTGCATGGCTCAAGCTCAGGATGCATCGGCTCCGGTGGCAGCAACGGAAGCGAGCGCACCCGCGGAGACCGCACCCGCCGCCGCTGCTGCAGAAGCACCGGCGGCTGAGGCTGCCGCACCGGCAGCCCCCCCCACAGCGGAGGAAGTGCTGAGCAAACTGACTGTCGGCATCGATACGATCTGGGTGCTCGTTTGCAGCATGCTGGTGTTCTTCATGAACCTCGGTTTCGGTTGTGTGGAATCCGGATTCTGCCGAGCAAAGAACTGCGTCAACATTCTCTCCAAGAACTTTGTGGTGTTTGCCGTCTGTTCGATTGGATTCTGGCTGATTGGCTGGGACCTGATGTTTGGAGCGGGCGATGGGGCGCTGATTGGCAGCTCAGGCGCCTTTATGGTGCAGGGAGCTGATAACAGTCCGCTCCAGGCAACGAAGGGATATGAGGGGGCCTACGGTTCAATCGCATGGGCCACAGTTCCGCTGTGGTGCAAGTTCTTCTTCCAGCTTTGCTTTGCTGGCACCGCAGCCACGATTGTTTCGGGCGCTGTTGCCGAACGCATCAAGTACGGTGCTTTCATCGTATTCTGCTTTGTCATGGCGGTCGCAATCTACCCTGTCACAGGTCACTGGATCTGGGGATACGGATATCTTGCAAAGGAGTGGAATTTCTGGGACTTCGCCGGATCAACCGTGGTCCATTCGGTCGGTGGCTGGGCCGCTTTGACCGGTGCCATTATTCTTGGACCCCGTATCGGTAAGTTTTCAAAGGACGGGAAGATCAACGCGATCCCGGGCCACAATATGACCGCTGCCTTCATCGGCTGTCTGGTACTCTGGTTTGGCTGGTTCGGCTTTAATCCAGGCAGCACGATGTCAATCGCTGCTGACGGTGGGAACATGGCCGCCCTGTCAGCAGTGAACACTAACCTCGCTGCTGCATTTGCCACGATGACTGCTACGGCTACCGCATGGTTGCTGCTGGGCAAGCCGGATATCGGAATGACTCTGAACGGCTGTCTGGCTGGACTCGTCGCAATCACGGCACCAGCTTACTTCACGAATCCACTGTGTTCTGCAATCATCGGAGCAATCTCGGGCGTAACGGTTGTACTCGCGGTTCTGTTCTTTGACCGTCTGCGAATTGACGATCCGGTGGGTGCAATCTCCGTTCACCTTGTACACGGGATCTTCGGGACTCTGTGTGTGGGTCTGTTCTCCACCACCGACCTCTCCACAACACCGATTACCGGTGGTCCGAAGGCTGGACTGTTCTTCGGTGGTGGTACTGAACAGCTGGTGGCGCAGGCTGTCGGTGTCGTGATGGTTGGAATTTACGTACTGATCGTATCCGCAGTCACGTGGCTGGTCCTGAAGTACACCATGGGTATCCGAGTCTCTGAGCACGAAGAAGTAGGCGGTCTGGACATCGGCGAGCACGGTAACGAAGCCTATCATGGCTTTGTTATGCAGACTGGCAGCCACTGAGACTGAGTTCGAACTTGTAGCGGTTCATTAACGCAGAGGCCCATGCATCTTCCGGATGCATGGGCCTTATTGCTTGACCAGATTCGCACTCAAAGCGACATCGTCGTGTCACCCAGCGTCTTCCACTCCATCAGGGAAGGATCGGCCACCTTTCGATATCCCAGACTGCGAAGAACTTCCAGAACTTCGCTCCACGTGGGAAAAGGGCGCCCGCTTTTGCGTTTGTAGTCGTCCATGGCTCTCATGAATTCAATTTCCTGATCGCTGTAGTCGCGTTCACAGGTAGTCGGGTCAATCTGACGCCGACGATCCATCCGCCGACGCTCGATAATTTCACGTCGCTCAGCAGCCTCGTCTTCACGCAGCATCCGCCGCACGGCCACATCGGTCTCAGCGGCTTCCATGACAGGCTTTGTGCTGGAAGTTTCTGACCGAGTCTGTTCCTGACTGGCGGTCGGCCGCGCTCGACGTCGAGATGAAGGGATGATCTGTGATGCAGTTGTTGCCATTTTCGATCCTTATGACCTGAGGGGCAGTCCTGTTTGAATGATTCCAGACAGTGCGGTAATGCCTGCTGGTCCGCAGCATTCCTCGCTGCGTTCCACACCCAAATATGCCCTCAAATCTGCCGGTCGGGGAAAATCTGCGGAAAACAGAGACCTGTTGCTCCAGGGAAACATGAGCGGATTCTCGGAAAAACCACCTGTAACGATTCTGCGGCTAAGATGCCTTTCAGCAACACTTTTCTGAAATCCGCAACCGTTCAACCCAGTTTGGCTAAAGGTCGAAAGACCCGCAAAGTTCGCATAATCGCACGTTAACGCTGGGTGTCATCGTCAGAAAAAGTGGCAAATTGGCAGTCAGCAATCATGCCTCACCCCCCAATCGCACTCCACATCAATTGACATAAAGACTTACTCAACAGAACCTTACAGCAATAAATCTGTCACCAAAGCGATTCAGCCATTCTGCATTTTTTTTGGAACGCATTGTGCTGACTCAGAACGTGAAAGAGCGGGTTTGGTCGAAAACGGCAGAAGTCGGTCAGATTCCTGAATTCTGCAGGGCAGGGGGGACTGTCGATGACAATTTTTCGGTGGGGTCAGTCCTGGGATCCTTTTCACGACCTTGAGCGTGAGCTGGATCGGCTGCTTCAGAGCGTGCACCAGACTTTTCACATGGTGCGGTCGGCCCGCAGCTTTCCTCAGTGCAACATCATGGAAACCCCCACGGCATACATCGTGACTGCGCAGATTCCCGGTGTGGAAGCACGCAGCATCGACGTCACCATTTCTGCAGGCTGCCTCGTGCTCAAGGGCATTCGCCATCCTCCCGAGGAATCGCGGGAAGATTCCTATCGCCGTCGAGAACGTTTCCACGGCACATGGCAGCGAAAGATTTCACTGCCGGACCGAGTGGATGAAGACAACATGAAAGCGGATTACTCCGCCGGAATCCTCAGAATCACATTACCTCGAGCGACCCCTGGTCGTGCTCGGCAGATCGCAGTCAATGAAGGTCCCTGAAAGTCGGCGGGCAGTTTCCAGAGGCAGAGGTGCGTCATGAACGAGCAGGACGGTCAACTGATTCCCCGCCGCAATGAATTGCTTCCGGCTGCTGTGGCTGGCCCCGGAGTGGCTGGTGCTGCTGGTATCTCGCCCACCGCAGAAACTCCAGCGCTGCTGTTTCAACCGCAGATGGACATTTACGAAACCGACGACGGGCTTGTGCTCTACGCTGATCTGCCAGGCGTAACTCTCGATGGCCTGGAACTGCAGGTTCAGGACAAAAAACTGACTTTGTTTGGTCGCATCGGCCAGAGTGCCGACGAGATCGTGCAGGTGCTGCATCAGGAGTATCAGTCCGGACACTTCTTCCGCTCTTTTATCCTCAGCGATGATGTTGACCATGACCGCATTGAAGCTCGGTTGACCAACGGTGTTCTGCGAGTCTCACTTCCACGCGCTGAACGGGCTAAACCGCGTCGAATTGAAGTCGCAGGCAACTGAACACCGCAACGAAGATTTTCAGGAAATCAACATGGCCAGTCGCCGCGAAAAACTTGAGGTGATGCTGCAGGCAGCCCCTTATGATCAACTGGTTCGCTATATGCTGGCAATGGAAACTGACCGAGAAGGTGCCACCGACAGGTCTCTGGAATTGTTTCAGGCTCTGATGGACGCCTCGGTTCCCTACGTCCCTGCCTTTCTGATGGCCGGACAACTGCTGATGCGTCTGAATCGCTCAGCAGATGCACGCCACGTCTTTCAGGCCGGTATTCGACAGGCCGAACTGCAGCAGAATACTCACGCTGCCGGGGAAATGGCCGGTTTCCTGGCGACGCTCAACCTGTCTGCAGATTGAGTTTGCCCGGACCGGCGGCTTAAGCTGACGGGGATTCACCAGTAGTCGACTTCTGGCGTCGCCAGAACTCGACCGCAGCGCGAGCCAACTGTCCCATCTTAGGTGGACTGGCCTCCGCATGAACCGGGAAACCCTGATCCACAAGAGCTTCGGTGCAGGTTGGTCCGATCGAGGCGATCACCATCCCTCGGTCCACTGCCTCGCGCATCCGTTGCTCTAACCCCAACTGTACTGCCGCCTGCAGAACATTGCTCACCTGATTGGCGCTTGTGAACAGCAAGCCATCCACCTCACCGGCAGCAATCGTACGCAGCGCTGCATACAGTGGCTCAGGATCTTCAGGAAAAGCCCAGCGATAGACAGGTACCGGAACAACTTGAGCCCCCCGATCCTGCAGGGCCGAATACAAACGCTGATTCGGCAGGCCGTATTCCTGCACCGCCAGGTCTTTCCCGGCCAGCCCCGGCCCATCCGTGTCGAGGGCCTGCAGCAGTTCACGCCACGTATTGGGCTCTGGCGCTTTGAGACTATATTTCAAACCGACCTTCCCCAGCACTGCGGCAGGTTTTGGACCACGGATGGCCAGAAACACCTGAGACAGAGCGGTGTGCAGCCTGTCAAACAGATCGTGAGAACGAGCCACTTCAAACAACGCTTCTGTGCCAACGCCGGTCATCAGAATCACGATGGGAAATCGTCCTGCAATGATCTGCTGAATTGCCGTCAGCGTCTGAGGATTGTTCTCGATCGGGACCTCCCGCATCGATGGAGCAGCTATCGCCCGCGCACCCTGACGCTCAAGCAGTGAACACATTTCCTCAGAACGGCGACTTTCAAACGAACAAAACAGGGGTTCTGAACGCATTTTCATTCCTTGCTGCAGGCATTGGCCGGGTGATCACAGAATATCAACAGGACAGGCATACCCCAAACCGTCTGACTGCTATAATCAGCCGGGAGACTGGACAGCAGATCCAGCGTCATGACCCCGGTAGGCGGAGCTGAGGGCAAATTCCGTGAATCATACGTCAGATGAATCCGACCAGAGCGCGGGCAAGCCCCAGGCAAGACACTCAGCCACCACACCGGGTGGTGTCGTCCACATTTATCAGCAGTATGACCCACAACAGTTTCCGCCACCAGGTACCCCGGCTCCAGACCTCGTTTCCCAGGCCTTCGAGCATATGCTGGAGTGGGGTTCGCTGCGTGAACTGACCGAGGAAGAGCTGGCCAGTGCAATCCGGCTTGATCCAGGCCAGTTCCCCGGTCTCGGCCCCAGCCTCGATTCACTGATCCGCATGCTGCGGGAACGTCGCGAGAAAATTCTAAGCACATGGGAAACTCAGACTGTCCGCCGCAAGGCCGTCAAACGTCTCGCAGATTCCGCTCGCCACGCAAAACCACCCGGGCAGTTCTCCAAATCCTTCTGGAATGCCGTCCGCACCGAACAGCTCTATCAGTTGGAAAACCTCTGGTACCGAGCTGAACGGGTCGACCCGGATTTCGCCGCTCGACTGCCAGCACTGATCGAAACCATGGGTGAAAAATACCAGGTAGACATGCTGGCCTCAGCCTATGAGTTTACAGGGAACGCGGCACTCTCGATTGAGCAGGCGATCGAGGTGCGTCAGGAACTGCAGCAGATCGATGAATTGCTGAAACAGCTGGAGGAGGCAAAGAAGAATGCTCGACTGGCTGTGATCGATCTGGAGGAACTGAGTGATTTCGCCGACCCGGAAACTGTCCAGAAACTCTCCGAGTTTCAGGAGCAGATCCAGCAGCACCTGAAAAACCTGATGGAACAGCAGGGACTTGGCGGAGGGAACGGCCGCGTCCAGCTTTCCCCGAAGGCCTACCGTCTGTTTCAAAGTCGCCTGCTCGAGCGAATCTTCAGTGATCTGCAGGCCTCGCGATCAGGGCGACACCAGGGTCCGATTGAGGGCGATGGAGTTGTTGAACTGCAGCGCACTCGCCCGTGGGAATTCGGCGACGCAGCCGCTCAGATCGACCTTCCGGGATCGCTGATCAATGCGATGCTGCGGCAGGGAGCACAGCGTCCTCTGCGACTGCAGTCGCGTGATATCGAAGTCCACCGTACCCGAAATAATCCTCGCTGTGCAACCGCCGTGCTGATGGATATGAGTGGTTCGATGCGATACGACGGGCAATACATCAACGTCAAGCGTATGGCACTGGCTCTGAACGGACTGATCACATCAGAGTTCCCTGGTGATTTCCTGCGGTTCATCGAACTGCACACATTTGCCAAAGTTGTGCCACCCGGCGACCTGATCTCGCTGATGCCGAAAATCCCTACAATTACCAGTCCGGTTGTCAGACTGCGTGCCGACATGAGTCGCAACGATGTCAGCGAAGTCCACATTCCGCCGCATTTCACAAATATCCAGCACGGGCTGCAGCTGGCGCGTCAGCTGCTTGGTCCCCAGGACACGCCCAATCGTCAGATCATCCTGATTACAGATGGACTGCCGACCGCACATTTTGAACAGCATCTGCTGTACATGCTTTATCCCCCTGATCCTCGTACGGAAGAAGCAACACGACGGGAAGGCCTGCTGTGCCGTCGTGAAAATATCACAATCAATATTTTCCTGCTTCCTTCATGGTCCCAGAGCCACGAGGACGTGCAGTTCGCGCATCGCATGGCCGAGGGCTCGGGCGGGCGCGTGTTCTTCGTGGCGGGCAAGGAACTGGACCGGTTTGTGGTGTGGGATTACGTGAAACAAAAGAAATCAATCGTTGGTTAAGTCCAACGGCTGCCGCTCATCAAGTCCTTTATTTGAATTCATGAGACATAGTGATCAAAATGTTCCCATGAATTCACGTATAATAACAATTTTACTAGCAAGCATGACAGACTGAATCACTTCTGATTTTTTTGTTTCAATATGAGACACATTGTTCAATTATCTGTGACACATTGTTTGCAAGCATCCTGAATCATGACTGCATTTGTTCGCATTAATTTCGGGTAAGGCGTTCAAGATCGCCTCTTTGGAGACACTGATGACTGCGACCGCTGAAATGCCAAGCGACGCCCTGTGTGAAACTTCGGTTTTGGACGCCCCGAATATTTTGATCGTCGACGATTCGCCCGTCTTCCGACTGATTGTCTCGGATCTCGTT
>CAXBSH010000039.1:0-25109 GCA_963977705.1 uncultured Planctomycetaceae bacterium | reverse complement strand
GGACTGAAGCCCATGGTACGACCACTGAGCATCGGGTCGCAGCGGTGCGTTCCGTTGCGGGGGGGGCTTCATCTGTCGGAGGCATGTCAGTTTTAATGCCAGAGCAGATCTCGGGCTGCCAGTCCACGCCGCGCGGCCTCGGCGGATGTTTCGGCCAGGACGGTCAGGTGTCCCATTTTGCGGCCGGTGCGGATATCTGCTTTGCCATACAGATGGACGTGCACGTCCGGCATAGCAAAGACAGTGGCCCAGCGTTCGGGTGTGGCGGCAGCGAGATGGTCACCGAGGAGATTGATCATGGCGGCCGGTGCCCGCATGCTGACACTGCCGGATGGTAACCCGGCAACGGCGCGAAACTGCTGTTCAAACTGACTGCTGCCGCAGGCCTCGATTGTGAGATGGCCACTGTTATGTGGGCGTGGAGCAATTTCGTTGACGAGCAGATTTCCTTTACGGTCCATGAACAGTTCGACACACAGCACCCCATAGACATCGAAGTGTTCAAGGATGGTGCGGGCAATCTGACGAGCTTCGTGGGCCTGCTGCGAACTGATGCGGTCTGAGGGTGCCGTTGAGACATCGAGAATATGATTGACGTGATCGTTGAGGGAAGGCTCAAAGAAGTGGCAGCTGCCGTCCGCGAACCGAGCACAGACGATGGACAGTTCAAAGTCGAATTCGACGATGCGTTCAAGGATGGCTTCCTGAACAGCAAATCGCTGCCAGATTGCTGCGGTATCATCAGTTGTCGTGACCTTTGCCTGGCCTTTACCATCGTAGCCGAGGGTCACGGTTTTCAGAATGCCGGCACCGTCGAAATCTTTGATACCAGCCTGCAGTTCGGCGGCTGAGGTGATCTTCAGGAAATCGGCGGTTGGGATTCCGAGTGTTCGCAGGGCCGTTTTTTCGAGGAGCCGGTGCTGCGAGGCACGCAGCAGTTCGAGGCTGGGATAAACGGGCACGCGCTCCCGCAGGAACTCTACGGTGGCCGTGGGAATATTCTCCTGTTCCCACGTTACGACCGAGACTGCGGATGCGAACCGGGCCAGTTGGTCAAAGTCGAGGAAGTGGTGTGGGTAGCTGACATCGCTGACCTGGCCGCAGGGGGAATTTGCGGGGTCGCCGAACTGTGCGACGTGGTAGCCACTGCGACGAGCGGCAAGGGCGAACATGCGGCCCAGTTGTCCGCCCCCGAGCATTCCGAGGACGGAGCCTGGCACCAGCACCTGAGGCTGACTCATCGTTTTCCGCCCTCAGCAGAATCAATAGCGGTTGGCGGCAGCGGAGGTTCAACTCCGGCGAGACCTTCGTTGAGAACGCTGGCCGTCTGTTCGGTAACGAAAGCCTGCAGCTTTGCGGCCAGTTGCGAGTCCTGCAGAGCAAGAATCCGAATGGCCAGCAGTGCGGCATTGCGAGCCCCCGCTTTGCCGATGGCAAGGGTTCCGACGGGAATCCCGCCGGGCATCTGAACAATCGAGAGCAGTGAATCGAGACCGTTAAGTG
This sequence comes from uncultured Planctomycetaceae bacterium, assembly GCA_963977705.1. GTDB lineage: Bacteria > Planctomycetota > Planctomycetia > Planctomycetales > Planctomycetaceae > SXXK01. Next base: position 23,606 of record CAXBSH010000039.1, on the reverse strand, counting down.
TCCGGCTTTGTACGGGCACGCCGAGCACTGGCAGCAGCGTTTGCGAAGCAACCATGCCGGGCAGGTGAGCGGCGCCACCCGCACCGGCGATGATTACACGCAGACCACGTTTTTCGGCTGACTCGGCGTATTCGGTGAGCCATGCCGGTGTGCGATGTGCTGAAACAACACGACATTCATGGGCAACACCGAAACGGTCCAGTTCAGCCGCCGCAGCGGACATGGTTTCCCAGTCCGAGCGACTGCCCATGATGACACCCACTTGTGGTGTGGCCCCTGATTCAACCTCAGACATGCACAGCTCCGCGGCGATTGCCGAAGAAAGTGGAAACTCAGCGACGTGGCTCACCCAGAGTGGCTTCGACTTCCATCGACTCTTCACCCCGTTTGACAGACAGTTTGAGCTTATCGCCAGGTTTGGATGCACCAATGGCTTCAATCAGCGTCTGATAGCCTTCGACCTGCTTATCGCCGACCTTGAGGATTTTGTCACCGGTCTGCAGGCCAGCGGCTGCGGCCGGGGAGTCCGGACGGACGCTGCGAACAACGATTCCGTCTGCACCACTGGCGGCCAGATCGGGCTGCAGGCCGAGATATGGGGTCCGTGGGCCCGCACGTCGTCGTCCCGGCTGGGAGGAGGCAAAGGCGGGACGGGCTTCAAGGTCTGACATGCCGCGCAGCAACTGCTCGGAATAATCAATGACCAGCACGGCACCTTCCATGTTCAGTGTTTTTGAATCATCGTCCGGAGTGTGGTAGATGTCAGTCATTCCGGTGAAACAGAACATGACAGGAATCTGTCGCTGGTAGAACGGCAGGTGGTCGCTGCCGGCGAAAGCACTTTCGACAGCTGTGACATCGACAGAGATGGCGTCATCGGCTTTCTTTACGATGTCTGCGAATTCTGCGGCCGTACCGACTCCGCCAACTTCCACATTATTATTTCGCAGGTTACCGATCATGTCGAAGTTCAGCATCGCTACGGTTTTTTCCAGCGGGAAGACCGGTTCTTTGACGTAGTGAGCACTGCCGAGCAGACCGCGTTCTTCGCCCGAGAAGCAGATGAACACGAGCCGACGTTTGGGCTTCGGTCCGGCAGCAAAGCGACGTGCCAGTTCCATGACAGCGGCCGTGCCTGAGGCGTTGTCGTCGGCACCATTATGGACTTCACCGGTGCGAGTCTGAGCGCGAGAGCCGTAGCCGCCGAAACCAAGGTGGTCGTAGTGGCCACCGATGACGATGGTTTCATCGGCCAGCGGGCCTTCGCCCTCGACGATGCCGATCAGATTGTAGGCGGTGACGGAGTTCGCTTCGAAGCGAGTGGAGACAGTGGCTGTCCAGCCGGCAATTTCCTGAGACAGCGGTTTCAGGTTCTGATCAATCGCAGCACACACCTCCTTGAGGCTGGAGAGCATCTGCCCGTCACTGCCTTTCAGTGGGCTGGCTTTAAGAATCTGGTCAATGACGGCGCGTTTGACGTGGGCGAAAGGAACTGCGGATTCGTCATTGCCGAAGCTTGAAGGATCTGCCAGTTCGTCGGCTTCGTCACCTTCAGCCGGGATGTCGTTGACGAACAGTACACCGGCTGCACCGGAGTTGCGAATCAGTTCCAGCTTACGGTCGATGTAGGCATTGGGACTGGTTTCCTGGCCACGAAAGGCTCCGTCCGGGCGGTTCTGAGGTTCGCGGCGAATCAGGACGATGATCTTGCCTTTGACATCGATTCCGGCGTAGTCGTCGTATTTGTCTTCTTCCGAGGTAATGCCATAGCCGACGAAGGCGATGCCACCTGTGGCTTCGCCATTGCGTCCTCGGCGTACAGGCTGGAACTGTTCGGCCAGTTTCAGCTGCAGCTCGGTGCCCGCCGGACCCTGCAGCCTGACTGCAGTTGTATCGGCAACCACTGTATCGCCGATGGCGACTTCGAAGGCCTGACGCCAGGTGCCATCCGGCATGCCGGGTTTCACACCGGCAGCTTCGTATTCCTTCAGAATATGTTGAGCGGCGAGCTCGATTCCTTGAGTTTCAACGCCACGTCCTTCGTATTCTTCTGAGGCCAGCAGAGTAATATCATGGGTGACGCGACGGACAATTTCGCTGCGCTCAGGGGCCGGCTTCGCCGCGTCCTGAGCAAAAACCTGAGCTGTGGAAATCGCTAACAGCGTTTTCAGGCACAGCAGTCGTCCCGCATACCACGAAGCTCGACCCAGCGACAGCTCCATCGATCTCTCCCTTAACGCATTGATGCTACAACCGGCTGATCACTGCAGAAGACAAGATTCTGCTGAAAAAAATTGCCGGGGCCGGAATTCTGAAAAGCAGGCAAGATCACATCCGGTCCCGTCAGCGGGGAAGCATACCGTCAGCAGCCGGATTTGGCGAATCTCCAGCAGCGCAAGGGGTAGGGAAAATCCGGAAAATCGGGATGGCTGGCAGGTGGCAGAGCGAGGACGATCAGGCTTCGTCAAGCGAGTGTTCTGAGGATTGCGGAGGCCCTTCCGGGATGGGCAGGTCCGATTCGATAAAGATGCGGATCAATCCGGCCAGTCCCGGGACCTCCAGTCGACGATAGGCCGACAAACGATGCTTTTCCACAGTCTTTACACTGATTTTCAGTCGATCTGCACAGTCGCGAGACGAGAGCCCGGCGGCCGCTAGCCCTGCGATTTCCTGCTCGCGTCGCGACAAACGGCTGAAAAGTTGCCGAGACACGTCACGCCGCTGCTTCCAGAGTCGATAAGCTTCGCCGTCGAGGCCACATGTCTGGCAGAGACTGGCGGATTGGGACCACGTCTGGTTCGTATCTGAAGTCTGAAGTGGCTGCTGCTGAAAGGCGGAGTCCAGAGCATTTTCCGGGGTCACTACCATCAGTGTTCGCATTGAGAAGGCAGGCGTACCGGCGGGCGGGAACTGGCCCGATTGATTGTCTGAATCTGTCATAACGAGCAACCTCGTCGCAAAGGATTCACCCAGCTGGCAGCAACGGGTCTGCAACACTTTTTCCTGCATCCAGCCTTTGAGGTTGCAGTTACGGACTGCAGGTGGATTGAGAAAATCCCGTTGAATTCCTCCGGATGAACGGTTCTTTCAGTTCTTAAACACTACTGGCTTGGTCAGGGGGATCCGACGTCACAGGGTGTCTTTCCGGCCAGTGCAACTGTGTTTCAGGACCAGTTTGCTGAGTTTCTGGGGCGGGAATTCATTCTGTGGGCCAAATTCGCACATCAGTATCCCATTAAACGTACCATCCTGAACCCGATCGTGGGACGTTGTTGTTTGAGAAATCGTGAATAAAATTTTTTTTGATTGTTTTTCGAGGCAGATTATGGATTGCGTGGCATCGAGCGGGAATTTTATGCGGGTAGATACTGACTTGCAGTGGTTGCATATGTTCACACCCCGGTTGATGCTAAGCGGTGTGCCAATGGGGGCTAGTTGTATTCAGGTGTTCACATGTCAATTGTAGGGCGGGGTCGGTTTTGCCGGAATCGCGTGCAGCGTGCTGCAATCGCGTGCAGAACCGTCTGACGTGAAATGATCGCGGACACGTCTGTCTGGAGCAGTGTTTTTGGGTGACAGTGGGTCAACCCCACAGGCCCTGCAACTGCTGTTCGACTGCTACTCCCAGAGGGAATTTCAGGCTGAAGGGGTGCTGGTCAATGCCAGCAAACTGCCGCAGGGCATGGTGCATATGTTCCGGCCGCATGAGGGTGCCGTTGGTCGGTTGCAGTTGCAGTGTGTGTGGATTGATGCTGGTGGCGAACTGTTCGGCCGTTGTGGCCCCGATCACTCGGTCACCTTTGATTCGGGGGCCAAGGAACATGATGGAGCCGATGGACCAGTGATCCTTTCCATTTCCGTTGTTGTAGTTGGGTGTTCGTCCCATTTCGCTCTGGACGACGACGACCAGTCGATCGCGGATCTGCAGTTCTTCTGCACGATGCAGGATCCCGGCAATTCCCTCCAGTAATTCGGGGATCAGTTTCATCTGATCCTTGTCGTTGTTGGCATGGCTGTCGAATTGTCCGATGGAGAGGTTGGCCGACACACAGACTCCGGCTTTGAACGAGGCGAGGGCAATTTCCGCCTGCTGAGCGATTCGCTGTTTGGGAATCTCTTTGGGAATGAAGGGGACGACTCGAGAAAGCGTCTGTGAATTGAGCTGCGCCGCATACAGCATGGATTCTGCTCGCTGACTGCGTGGCAGCAGTGGTGAGCTGCTGATTGCGGCGTGTCGATCGGCCTGTGCCTGCTCAAGCCGTTTCAGAGCAAAGTCATCGTGGTAGGGGGCTCGTGGATTGCCTTCGATGGAGTCCGCGTTGGCGATGCGCTGCAGCGATGGCAGATACGGGACTCGCGACATTGCCACAAGGTTTCCGGTGGCCGAGTAATTGCCGAAGGTGAGGAAGGCCAGTGGGCAATCGGGACCCTGGCAGGCGGCCACGAGTGCGGCGAAGGTTGGATAGGCCAGACTGTCCAGTTTTCCGGTCGCCATGTAGCGAGAGCAGGGGGAGTGGTTATTGACGGAGTAATCCAGTCCGTTGACGACCAGCAGATCGCGACCGAATTCGGCGAAGAACGCTTCGTTGGACAGGCCACCTTCGCGATGCTGTTCGGTGGGAGCGAATCGATGTTGTCCCTGCTGCAGAATCTGTTCGGCGGTATACAGTCGGTTAATTGCAGGGCTGCCTTTGGGATCCATCAACAGTGTGGTATCCCAGCCACCGGATGCATTTAATACAAGCCAGCAGAGCCCCTGATAGGGGGGCATTTCCTGTGAGTCATGGGCAGTCAGTGGCTGAGTGGTGGCCAGTGGTGCGGAGAGCCCCAGTCCGGTGGCTGCACAGTATTTCAGGAAATTGCGTCGCATGCCGGGGCCTATTCGTAGAGGAATTCCGGCTGACGCAGCAGCCATGTGATTACGGTGCGCCATGCCCGTACGGTGTAGTGCGGGTCAGGAACCGGTCCGAGGGTTCCCTGGCGGCAGTGCCATGTTTCCTGAGGTTCGAAGCGACCGCTGGCTGCAGCATCCTCAACCACGCCTGCGAACAAACGGAATGTCCGGTCGATCTCAGGGGAATCGGGGGTATCTGCGCGTCCGAGGATGCGCTGGTGCAATCGAGCGATTGTCCGGCGGATCTGCTGATCGGCGGCTGCGGAGTGTCCGGGCAGGACATCCGGCTCGATTTCGGGGAACAGCAGGCGTTCGGCGGCCGGTCGACTGAAATCGAGTGCCGTGTTGCGGCAGGCCACATCGTTGGACAGGGTGCGTTGGATGGCCCCCATCGCTCCACTGGGATCTGTGGCGCGTTCCGTCACTTCCTGCGAATCGATTCCGCCGTACAGCATGGCTGTCTGTTCGTGCAGACGTCCCCACGGTGTGCCGAAAATGGCTTCCACTTTTCTTTCCAGCTGTTCGGGTGAGAGCAGTCTGACGACGCCGACGTCAGCCAGTTCGGCGAGGCGTGATTCGTCCTGCACGGCGGACTGCAGTCCGTCTGCGCGATAAAAATCACTGAGCACAAGGTCTCGAACAAGGCTGCGAAAGTTCATGCCGGTTTCTGTGAATCGGAGGGCGATGGCATCGAGTTCGCACTGCTGCTGTTCCCAGGCTCGCTGGCGAGCAGCAAACAGCCGATCATTGATATCGGTGGGTGGCTGCAGGGGCCGACGACCTGTGAGCAGTTGCCATGCATGTCCAGCCATCGTGCGGGCGAACCGCGGGTCGCGGACTGTGCGTTCGGCCAGCCATTGCAAAGCACGCCAGCGTTCCTCTGCGGGCAGTTCCTGACCTTCAAAGCCTGCGGGAAACATATCCGTGAACCAGCCGTCTTTGCGGCGTCCATAGATGCTGAAGTTGGCATCGAATCGCCAGTAGTCCTGAAATAATCCGGCGACGGGATCCAGAGTTCTGTGGCAGACGACACATTCTGCGGCCTGCATGGTGGGGATGGGGTGTGCGGCGGTAGCCGCTGCGGCATCAGATCCACGGGCCGCCAGCTCCAGCACGTCAACTCCCAGAAAATGCAGATAGAACATTCTGCCGCGGAGTCGGTTGCGGTTGGTTTCCGTGGTGGGAAAGCGGCTGAGGTATTGAAAGGTGCTGAGAATTCCGGCGTGGGGGTAGAATCCGCTGGTGGACTGCTGATTTTCGGAGGCGTTGCGTCCAGTCAGAGCCGGCAGCCTGACCGGAAGGAACTCGAAGGGATCATCGGGGTTTTTGAACTGGGACTTCAGCTGATCAAAAAGGCCATAGCCACGGGCCGAATAGCCTGAGACCAGAATATAATCGGCCGTCAGAATCTCTGAGAATGGTCGATCATTGCGAACGATGTACTCGATCAGACGCAGGGGTTCTTCCAGTAATGCGCGGCGGTATTCGTTAGCCAGTCGATAGCCGGCCTGCCGACGCTCTTTTTCGTCAGTGATGTGCGACAGATCGTGCTGCTGGTACCAGAGCCGAGTTTTTTCGAAATGTTCGTAGGACAGCACGGTGGAATCCGGATTGCCGTCGACACCGAGCACGAGGAAGATGTCATTGAAGGCTTCCCGCAGTCGCCGGTAGTAGGCTTCTTCGTGCTGCAGGGTCATCAGGATATCAGCCAGTGCGGGCTGTCCGCCGGAAGCGACCTGCTGCTGTTCGGCGTCGGTCGGCAGCCGACCAGTCAGCGACAGCGTTGCTCGGCGCAGCAACTGCTGTTCGCTGGCCAGTGTGACACCTGTGAAGAACGGGGGCGTTTGTGGAAGTGGTGCGGTCGTTGAGGGGTTCTGCTGTACCTGCTGCGCTCGACTGTGGAAGTCCCGCAGAATCTGCATTTCCGTGGAATCTGCAGTCAGTACGATTCCGCCACCATGTTCAAGACTACCGAGCGGTTTGTGCAGCAGGGAAGGCTGGCCGTCAACGTGCAGTCGGGCTGCATTGGTGAAGGCCTGCAGATTGTGACGCAGTGCATCCAGTGGTCGAGTCTGCAGCGAGGCAGCCGGATCCAGCAGGACAAAAGATGTCTGTGCAGCATCACCGGCAGCGCGATGACAGCGAAGGCATTTCAGTCGTCCGACTTTGGCCCAGACTTCCGTGGCAAACCACGCTTCAGAGGCATTGGCAGCCGGGGCAACAGGGCAGTTCGTGGCAGCTTGAGCACTGACGCGGCCGCAGAAGGGTGAGCCTGCTGGCAAAGACAGCAGCAGCAACAGCATTGCAGCCTGCAGCACACGAGTGCAACGGTCAGGACGACAGCAGGGCTGTAAGATTGCGCGGTGGGCCATACCAGAGCCGTTTTCGGTGAGTGATGAGTCGCAGGTGGCAGGCAGTCAGAGCGCGATTACAGTTCGGGCAGCTGTGTACTGGAGTTACCGAATTCGGGCAGACTGACACCCATACGGTCCATCACCGCCAGCAGCAGTGATGACATGCGACGTTCTTTCGCGTGTTCATAGTCCAGTGAGCGTCCGGTTTTGATGCTGCCATGCAGTCCACCGGCCATCAGCAGTGGAATTTTGGGTGCGCTGTGGGCTGTCCATTGTTCGTTCGCGAGCATGATACAGGAGTTGTCGAGGACAGTTCCGTCACCTTCCTGCATACTGTCAAGCTTCTGCAGCAGCGATGCGTACTGTTCCACCCAGAACCGGGTGATCTTTGCAAATTCCTGTCCATCCCAGTTGTGTGAGTAATTGTGGTGGTCGACTTTGAGTCCGAGAAACGGATAGACCTGACCGGACAGATTATTGGTGAGCAGCAGAGTGGCGATGCGGGTACGGTCTGCCTGAAATGCAAGGGCCACGATATCGAGCATCAGTCGAACGTGTTCATCAAGGCGACTGGGAACGCCGGCTGGTGGTCTTTGCCAGTTGCCTGTGGTGACCTGCTGTTCGTCGCGATCCTGTAGACGCATGCGAGCCAGTCGCTGTTCCACTTCGCGAACAGAGGTGGCGTATTCATCGATCCGGGAGCGGTCGGTGTGCGAGACTTTTCCGGCGACATGTCTGAGCTGATCTGAGACGAGGTCGAGGACACTGATGTGCGTCCGATTACTCTGGTTTTCGAAGAGACTGTCAAAGGCCAGTGCGGGATGCATCTCGGCGGGTACCGGGGACACCGGGGAGCTCCATGAGACGTGTGAGGCGTACAGCATGGAGTAGCTGGATTCGTGGAAACCACTGACAGGGCGTTCACAGGCGAGGACAAGGCTGGGCAGGACAGTTGCGTCCCCAAGTCGGGTGGCGAGCAGTTGGTCCATACTGATGGCGGCCTGCACATCGCGACCGCCCTGAGGCCGAACACCGGTCAGAATTCCGGCAGCGCCTTTGGCATGTCCGCCGACAACGTCTTCGGGATGGTGCAGGCCATGCAGGAAATTGACTTTGTGCTGCAGGGGCTGCAGGGAGCTGAAGGCCGGGCCAAGTTCAAGCTGGTTGCCGCTGCTGCGAGACCACCATTCCGGGGGATGAATACCGTCGCCAAAGAACAGGAAAGCAAACCGTTTGGCGACTGCATCGGAGGGCTCAACACCGAGGAGACGCCCGGATTCCAGCCATGGCAGAGCGATCGATGCGGCTGCCGAGCGCAGAACAACACGACGTGATCGGGGAATGCTGGCTGTCATGGGGAGGAGACCGAGGCTGGAGAAATGATCCGAATGGCAGGACACACAGTCTTTTCCCGCGCTGGTTCGATTGTCAAGTCGAATCGCGGTTTGATGGCTGCGGAATTGGGAACAGGCCGTTTGTCGCCGCCGGAATCAGCAGGAGCTTTACGTTTCCGAAGGCGGGGGGCGCGACAGGGGGCAGTTGGGAGGGCGAGGCTGCTGCCGAGCCTGGGAGGGTGAGGCTCACGCCGAGCTGTGTGCTTCATCGGCCTGCCGTGGGTTGCGGCTCAGCAGGAGCTTCGTCCTCCCGAAGGACGGGGGCGGGGCGGCGAGAACGGCAATCCTGCGAGGGCGCAGCACGACGGCGTTGCCAAACGGCGAGATGCAACAGCGTAACCGTTGATGCTGTCAGGGGGCCTGTTCCTGTCCGCGGATGTGGCGGAACTGGGGGCTTAGCACCACCTTTTCAAACAGGATTGAGGGGCGGTACTGGTTTTGTTCGAGGGCTGTCTGCAGTTCGTCCAGCAATGGTTCATCAGACAGTTGCACAGAGCGTCCGAGTGCGTAGCCGAGGAAGCGGCGACACAGGGTTTCTGTGAAGTCATCACGACGTTGCTGCAGAACATAGTCCGCCAGTCCGCTGACTCCGGTGACCCTGCTGCCGTCGGGCAGTACAGCCGTGTTGTCGATGGGGCGTCCGGCGAGATCCTGTGAGCGGGTTCGACCGGTGGCATCAAAGCCTTCGAGTGCCAGTCCGAGGCTGTCGAAGTGCCGATGGCACAGGTTGCACTGGGCATCCGCGACGTGTGCCAGCAGCAGTTCGCGAATCGTGCGATCACTGGTGGCTTCCGATTTGGGCAGTTCCGGGACGTCAGCGGGTGGCGGAGGAAAGTGTTGTCCGAGCAGATGGTGAACACTCCAGAAGCCGCGTTTCACGGGACTGGTGCGATCTCCGGCGGAGTTTTTGGCAAGGACCACGGCCATTCCGAAGAGGCCACCGCGTCCGGCTTCACGAAGTCCTGCGACGGGCAGCCACAGCTGTGCAGCCTGCTGTTGTGTTTCGGTCAGGCCAGTGCTGGCCAGTTGCTGCTGTCGTGCGTCGCGGGCCCGGCGATAGTTCTGTTCCAGCAGTCCTCCATAGTGCTGTGCAAGTCGTTCATTCAGCAGCGTCGTGTCCCCGCTGATCAGTTCGGTGAGTGGGCGATCCTGCTGCAGCAGCTTTGTGAAGACCTGGACGGGCTCTTCAGCCATCGCGGCTCGCAGACTGTCATCGTACCATTTGAACGCTGCGGCGTTCACCGGATCCCGAGCCGGGTAGTCACGATAACGCAGCCACTGGCCGAAGAATTCCCTTGCGAAGGCTGCGATTCGCGGATCCTGCAGCATTCTTTGAGTCTGAGTTCGCAGCTGCTGGTCATCCAGTAATGAGCCGTTGGCTGCTGTCTGCAGCAGTGGTTCATCGGGGAGTGAGGACCAGAGAAAGTAGCTGAGTCGGCTGGCGAGACTTTCGGCGGGCAGCGGCTGTGGACCGGGACCTGCGGGTGCCGGGAAATACAGGTAGCTGAATTCGGGTGACATCAGGATTCCCAGCAGAACGCCACGCAGTGCCTGTTCGGGTTTCTGGCCTTCGTCGCGTTGTCGCTGATACAGCTGTGCGAGGGCGGTCTGCTGTTCGGCAGTCAGCGGATGACGCCATGCTCGAGCGGCGATCTGCAGCAGATCCTGCAGACCTTTTGCGGCTGCGGCATCCAGCAGTGTGTTGTGACGCTGCAAGCCGTCACGAATACTGGTGAAGAATCCGTGTACGATGCGATAGCGTTCATCCGGCTGCTCTGCTTCCAGACTGTCCCCGAGGCGTTTGATGCCCAGCTTATCCAGATACAGCTTTTCAAAACGATCCAGCATCTCCGGCTGGATCAGTTCGGGGTCTTCGCTGCGGAGGAAATCGAAGCGCGGGTCATGCAGAACTTCCCGCTCGGATCGTTCGAACCAGACGAATCCACGCAGCAGAGTCTCTGCGCTTTCCGTGATGAAATCCAGTTCGGCCCACAACTGATCCAACTGCTGTCGCTGCAGCTCGGTGAGAGCCAGTTCGATGAGTGGTTGATCGTCTCGAAAGAAACCCTCGACGAGGTGGAACCCGGCACTTAAACCGCGCCCGCGGTCGACGTAGCAGAAGCGACTGGGAATGGTACTGCAGAAGTCAGTTGCGAACGGTTTTAACTGCTGCATGGCAGTGGCGTTCGGGTCTGCGAGAAGTTGTCCGGTGGCTGCTGGAGGTGCTGTGGCAGAGAGTTCGACCTGAATCAGAACGGGAGTCCGAGTTTCGGGAGGTGACGCCAGCTCCGCCTGCAGGAGCAGGCGTTTGCCGGCGAGTGTCCGCTGCAGTTCAGTGCTGAGCGGAATCTGCAGCAGTGCGGGGGATTGTATCAGGAAGCTGTCAGCAGCGGTCTCACCGGTAACGTTTTCGCCGAATCGCAGATTCTGTTGTGCGGTGGAGGCGGTGGATTCGAGCAGATTGCGGAGTGTCTGGACTTCGTGGCGGGTCGCTTCGTCAGGATTGCGAGGCAACTGATCGGCTTTGGAAAACAGCGGGTTGCGGATGACAACTGATGTGGCATTGCCGTTGAAGGCAGGTTCCAGACGGATCCACAGGGAAAGTTCCGCTGGATTGGCGGGGCGATCGGCAGCAGGCAGCGGGGACGTGCGCAGAAATGTGGTGGGGCGGAAGTGGTTACCGGTGTACTGACGTCGGGCGCTGGCAGTGCGGGCCCGATCGGCAAGGTGGCCGATGGGCCAGTTGCCGGCATTGGGTTTGATCAGTTCACCTTCGGGGGAGTGCAGATCGCGGCGGTAGCGTTCGACAAGGTCAATCAGACGATTCAATTCGGATGGTCGGTCTGAGTCGGACGCGGGGGCTGGCAGGTTGGTCCATGCCTGCTGCAGTTCTGCCGGGTAGTCGGGATGATCTTTGAGTCCCGAGAGGAAGTGATAAAGTTGTGGGAACCATGTCTGGTTGAGTTGTGCGCTGGCAGCAAATTCCTGAGGTGTTTGGGACGCGAGGTCAGGTGCGCGGTGATGATACCGCCATGCGGCGATCAGATATTCGGGTACAGCGATGTCATACTGCTGGTAAAACTGAATGACTGCGTTTTCAGCCAGTGTGCGACGGTCGTTCCACGAGGTGACTGGAAACGGGGCGAAGCTGAGTCCATCTGTGCGAAGTACAAGGTGATCGGCAACTCGCTGGGCGGCGGACAGATACTTCTTCACGAGGCTGGGTGACATGCTGAGTGCTTCACCGGTATTGTCGAAGCCTTCGCCAGCGGCGGGGTCAGGTGGAAAATCGTGTGTCGGGTGAATGTTGATGCCGGTCAGATCGCGGATGGACAGATCGTATTCGGTATTTGAGAGCCTGCGTGGCAGTACGATTCCGGGGTCGCCCGCTTGTTTACGCGCCTCGGAGATCAGGACGGCGCGGACGGCGTTCACGAGGTTGCGGCTTTCTTCGAGGGAGGGCTGCAGTGAGTCTTCCGGAGGCATTTCGCCACCCTCGACAAACTCGATAACGGCCTGCCAGCAGCGAAAGTTGCTGATGATGTCCTGCGGGCTGCGGAATTGCGTCAGGTCCAGTTCACCGCGGGCTTTTTGTGCGTTGTGGCAGGCGACGCAGTAGGTCTGCAGGTAGGGCTTGACCACGGAATCAAATGCCGCCTGTTCGTCGCCCCGACAAGGGTGGGACAGCGTCAGTTGGAAGTACAGCAGCAGGATGGCGTAACCGAGCAGGTGGCGAGACATACCGGGAGTTTCCGCGGTGGTTGGTGAGCAGGCAGCGGGGGATCAGGGGGGGCAGGTCAGATGTGGTTGTGCACTGACCTGTGAGGGAAGAATAGCAGGGCTGGCGGGAAATTGCATGTGGTGACTTCTGGAAACGTTCCATGGACAACGTGCTGAACATGCTGGTAAGGGGCGATCACAAGGAACATTGACAGGTGCGAGTAGACGGTGGAAACGATTGTAATTCTGACGCGAGCGTTCCTGGATCTGCAGTTGTTGAGTTGTTTTTTCAGGGCGAAAAGAAGGCATAACCAGTTCATGTGGATAAATAGTTGATTAGGGTGTCCTGAATTGTTGAGGAGTAGATTATGAAGGCTGATGTGCGTCGTTCAGGGCGAGTGAAGTGCGTGGTGAGGTGTCGGAGTTGTCGTGTGGCAACTTGCATAAGCGGGGGCATTGTTGTGTGCCTGCGGGGCCCGCCGTTTCTGTATCTTTTGATCGGCATCAGCGGGGGATTTACTATGAAACGTGTTCGTGGGCTGTCGAAGTTGTTGTGCCGGTTGCTGGCACCAGTTGCCGTGGCATCGGTGGCGTTGAGCGGGACTGTTCTGCATGGGCAGGATCCGAATGTGTCTGACACGGCGACTGCTGCGTTGCCGGATGCTGCGGTGGCGGAATTGCTGGCCCCGGAAGTAGTTGCGGAGCCTTTGGGATTGGTCGATCCGACCGAGGGTATGTCGAGTGCGGTTCTGGACGGCTGGTTTGCGGCCAGTGAGCTGCGCTTGCCTGAGACGATTCTGCGAGCACCCCGAAAATTTGGTGCATGGACGTTGGACATGGGGGAGGTGGGGCTGCACATCGGCAGTCTGGCGTCTCATGCTGAAGTGGGCAATGTTGTGGACTTGAATGGCGGTCGAGCGGGATCAATGTATCAGACGCTGAATCTGATTCCGGGTGTTCCGTACCGTATTCGGTTTCTGATGTCGGGCAATTGGCGAACGAATCCCCTGAAGTCTCGTACGCTGTCTGTGCTTGTAGGGCTGCAGAAGTTCACATTCACGATGAACAAGCCGGCGGACTGGGCCGCTGATCGGATGGGCTGGGAAGAGCGGATCATTGATTTTGTTCCGCAGAAGGCGATTGTGGGGTTGCGATTTTCATCTGAGAATCCGGGCCTGCCCGATGGTCCGGCCATTTGTCAGGTGTCGGTCCTGACAAAGCGATCACAACCGGGTCCGCTGGAGTCGATTCCGGTCCCACTGCCGCCGGATCTGGCGGATTATGTTGTGGATCGTGAAGCTGCAATCGTGCTTGGCAAAGCGTTTTTCTGGGATCAGCAGGTGGGCAGTGATGGTCGGACGGCATGTGCGTCGTGTCACTGGAATGCGGGGGCCGACATTCGCACTGTGAATACTCTGCACCCGGGTGTTCCGGGCAGTGCTTTTGGGCATCAAACCAGCACGGGCTCAGCGCTGTCAGAAGCGGCGGTCGAGCATTTTCGTGGAGCGAACCTCCTGCTGGCTGCGGACGACTTTCCTTTCCATCGCGTGCAGAATCCGACGGAACCGGCCAGTGCAGACAGCAACCCAGTCACTCGGGACCGGCAGGAGGTTGCTGGTTCCGAGGGTGTACTGAATCGTCGTTATACATGGCACAGTTCGGGTGCTTCGTGGGACGAAGGAGTCGATACTCCGGATCGTATTTTCATGGCGAACGAAGTGCCGGTTCGGCGGGTCACGGGCCGCAATGCTCCGACGTCGGTGAATGCAGTCTTTTTTGACCGCACATTCTGGGATGGGCGAGCGCGACGGTATTTCAACGGTGTAAATCCTCTGGGCGAACTTGATTCTGCAGCGCGGGTGCTGGCAGCGAATGCCGATGGTTCGATGAGTCCGGTGAAGATTCTGATCGACAATGCCAGTCTTGCATCACAGGCTGCCGGGCCTCCGGGAAGTGATGTCGAAATGGCGTGGTCGGGGCGATCATTTGCAGAACTCGGCCGGAAGATGCTCAGCCTGCAGCCGCTGGCCCTTCAGCGGATTGCGAGTGACGACAGCGTGCTGGGTCCGTATCGGGATGAGGATGGAGCCGGACTGGAAGAAGAGACGTCCGGCTATGCTGCGCTGATACGCCGCGCGTTTCAGCCTAAGTGGTGGAATGGGACGCATCTGACAGCCGATGGGTACACCCATATGGAAGCCAACTTTTCGCTGTACTGGGGGTTGGCTGTGATGATGTACGAATCGACTCTGGTGTCGGATGACGCACCGTATGATCGCTATGCAAAGGGTGATCACACTGCATTGACTGCAGAGGCAAAGGAGGGGCTGCGGATCTTTCTGAACGAAGGCAAGTGCATTAACTGCCATCACGGTCCGGAGTTTGCTGGTGCGACGGTCAGCTCCATTCGCGGTGTGCTGTCGGAACCAGACGGTCACGGCGTTACTCTAATGCCCATGGCAGTGGGGATCGCGTTCTATGACGAAGGCTTCTACAACATCGGGGTTCGTCCGACAGCGGAGGATATTGGGGTGGGCGCAACGGTGCCTGGATTGGGCCCGTTGTCCTATAGTCGACGTGAACAATTGGGGGAAGATATTGATCCGTTGAACGTGGTCAGTCCGGATCGACGAGTGGCTGTGGACGGTGCCTTCAAGGCTCCAACGCTGCGAAATGTCGAACTGACCGGACCATACTTCCACAATGGCAGTGCGAAATCATTGACAGAGGTGGTACAGTTCTACACTCGTGGCGCCGACTTCCGGAAAACAAACATCAGGGATCTGGATCCTGACGTCCATGGAATTCCGCATCTGCAGGGAAATCCGGAGGGGATTGCCGCAGTTGTCGCGTTTCTGCAGCACCTGACCGACGGCCGTGTACGCCTGCAGAAGGCTCCATTTGACCATCCGGAGCTGATTCTGGTGAATGGCCACAGCACGACCAGTCAGCCTCGAGCCACGGACAATCTGCTGGTTCTGCCGGCAACCGGTGCAGGTGGCGGTCGGTCTTTGCAGACATTTGAAGAGGCGCTGGAAAGCGGTCTCAACCTGTTTCCCATCAGTAATCCGCGACCGACGGCACCCGAACTGACGACCTCTGCAGTGGAGGCAGCTCCTGTGGAACCGGTGGCAGTGGAACCAGTGCCAGAACCCGCGGCAGTGGAGGCAGTGCCGGCGGAGCCTGCCGTGATTGGTCCGCTGGATCCTGCAGCGGCGACGCTGAATCCGTGAGGTCAGTTCAGCGAGTACGTGCGAAATTCGTGCATTGATTTTTGAGGACGGCAGCATTCCGATGTTGCCGTCCTTTTTTCATCTTCGGACCGGGAAATCCTGATTCCGGAGTCAGTGCGCCCGCATTTCCGGGTGCCAGAGCGAATCCGGGGCCTATAATACAGTGGTGTTTCCGTCTGCTGAAGGTCTGCTTATGTCGCGTGCGTTTCGACCGTGGTGGTTGGCAACAATTCTGGCTGGACTTCTGGTGTCGACCGCTGCTGGCGTTGTCGTCTGGGGTGGTGTCTGGAAATCCGGTTCCGCGGCGACTCAAGCTGCGGCAGTGTCGAGCGTGTTGCCAGCTGCTCGGACGCAGGTCCATTCTCTGGGCCGACTGGAACCTGCCAGTCGGGTTCTTGAGTTGTATCCGGAGTCGGGAAACGACGGGGTGACGGTTCGTGAGCTGCATGTTTCCGAGGGGCAGGACGTTGCCGCGGGTCAGTTGCTGGTGACGCTGGACAACATCGAGCGTCGGCGGGCGCGTCTGTCCGAAGCAGAGGCTCGACTGAGGGCTGCTGAGGTGCATTTGCAGCAGGTTCAGGCTGGTTCGAAAGCGGGGGATCTGGCGGCGCAGCGGGCGGCAGTGGAACTGGCCGATCGCCAGTCGCAGTTGTCACGGCGTGAAGCCGAGCGGGCTGTGCAGCTGCATGCTCGGAAGGCCATCAGCGACGAGCAGCTGGAATCGCAGCAATGGCAGCTGGATCGTTGGTTACTTGAGAAGCAGCGTGCTGAGGGTTTGCTTTCGAGTTTGTCTGAGGTGCGTGAGACGGACGTGCGTGCAGCGCAGTCGGATATCGACGCGGCGGTGGCAGCAGTGGCATCAGCGCAAGCCGAGCTGGCCGGCTCGGAATTGAAGTCCCCGCTGGCCGGTCGCGTTCTCCGCATTCGTTCGTTCCCTGGTGAACGTGTTGACCCGCAGGGATTGCTGGAGCTGGCAGATGTGGGATCCATGCAGGCTGTCGCGGAAGTGTACGAGGGTGATGTGGGGCTGCTCAGTCCCGGGTTGCCTGCGAAGGTGCTGCTGGATGCCTCGGGTGAAGAGTTGAGTGGCGTTGTGGCAGAAATCGGCAACGCTGTTGCTCGCAAGGTGGTCCTGACGAATGACCCGGTCAGTGACACGGATGCTCGGGTTGTTGAGGTGCGAATCGATCTCGAGGCAGCTTCCGCGGCGAAGGTTGCTCGACTGAGCAACGCGCGGGTGGAAGTCTTCATTCAGTTGTCGCGGATCAGCGACGCGGACTCGCGTGTGCAGTCAACCGGGCCGGTGCTGGGGCAGCGGAATTAAGTGCTGGCCCTGTAGGGGCGGTGACCGCTGCGTGTGCCGAGGATGTGCCTCAGTGGAATCGCTGTGCAGCACCGAATGACTCATTTCTGCGGTTTTGGTTTGCCATTCTGTGGCCTGCATTTCAGAATTCTGCAGTTGGCGACTGCTCAGGGATCTTTCTGAATGAGGCCTTATGACGGTTCTTGCCGAGCTGAACAGTTTGTGGGGGGATGGGACCCCGCCGGATCTGCAGTCGGTCGTGGCGATCGCTGCGACCGCGGCAGAACCTCTGGAGCTGCTGGAACTGCTGCGTGTTGACCAGCAGCGTCGCTGGCAGGCGGGTGCTGGGTTGTCTGTCGACGAATATCTGCTGGAGTGTCGCAGGTTGCCGCTGCGAATGGACTGGGCTCTTGAGCTGCTGGCCGGCGAGATGCTCAGTCGCAGCGGGCTTCAGCCGATGACTGCTGCGGAGCTGCGCGACAGGTTTCCGGCCTACGTGGAGTTACCTGAGTATCTGCCGTCGGTGGTCACCGGGACTGACAGCGACGTGATGGAAAGTGTCTGCGAACATTTTGAGCGACTGTGCGCTACTGACGGTCGTGTACCGAAGCTGGAGTACATGCTGGCTGGTGTGGCTCCGCGGTTACGCCGGGACGTATTTCCGCGACTGCTGTCGATTGATCTGCAGTGGCAGCAGCGGCGAGGCGCAACAGTTGTGCCTCAAACGTGGCTGCAACGATTTCCATGGTACGGTGCGGCGGTTCAGGAGGTCTTTGGAGTTGTTGCCGGGGCCGTTGCGGGGGAGACTGCTGAGCATCTTTCGGAGCAGACGGTTGTGCCGACTGATGGCTCGGGGATGGCGACAGCAGGCAGGGGCGGTGCGGCGGTGTACGGGGCGGGGGCGGGGGCGGGTGCGGGTTCGGGGGCGATCGGACGTCTGGGGGACTATGAACTGCTGAGTGAGCTGGGTCGTGGCGGAATGGGTGTGGTGTATCGGGCTCGGCAGGTAAGTCTGAATCGTCTGGTGGCCTTAAAGACGGTGTTGGGTGTTTCGGGAGCGGGTTCGCAGGAAGTGCTGAGGTTTCGCAATGAGGCGGAGTCTGCTGCGAATCTGCGGCATCCGGGAATCGTGGGTGTGTACGAGGTGGGTGAGGCGGGGGGGCGTCATTACTATTCGATGGAGTACATCGAGGGTCAGGATCTGTCGTGTCTGATTCGTCGGAATTCTCTGTCAGGTGAGCGTGCAGCGGCTTATCTGCGACAGTTGGCTGAGGCCGTTGAGTATGCTCATGAGCATGGAGTGTTGCATCGGGACCTTAAGCCGCAGAATGTTCTGGTGGATGCCGAGGGGCGACTGCGGATTACGGATTTTGGTCTGGCGAAGCGGGTGCAGGCGGATTCTCAGCTGACCGGTGATTTTTCGGTCATGGGGACTCCCAGTTACATGCCACCTGAGCAGGCGCAGGCTGGGCGAGGTCCGGCTGGGCCGTGGAGCGACATTTATTCACTGGGGGCTGTGCTGTACGAGCTGCTGACGGCGCGTCCACCGTTTCGGGCTGACAATCCTCTGGAGACGATGCGGCAGTTACTGGAGGATGATCCGATAGCACCGCGACTGTTGAATCCGCGGATCGCACTGGATCTCGAGACGATCTGCCTGAAGTGTCTGGAGAAGGATCCAGCGCGTCGTTATGCGTCGGCGCGGTTGTTATCGGACGAGCTGGGGCGATTTCTGGAGGGGCGTCCGATCCTTGCTCGACCGTTGGGTCGAGTGCAGCGTGTGTGGCGTTTGTGTCGACGACATCCGCGTGAGTCGATTCTGTCATTGCTGGTGTTTTCAGCGATTGTGGTCGGTGGTCTGGGCGTGGGTTGGCAGTGGCTGCGTGCGGAGTCGAATCTGCAGCGAGCGACTCGCAATTTTGAGCTGCTTGATCGGGCGGCGGACGAGATGCTGGTGGTGGTGGAGGAGTGGGTGACTCGAACGCCCCCTCGCACTGAAGCTCAGCAGCAGCGGTTATCCAGCAGTCTGCGTCTGTTTGAGGCATTTCTGAATGAGGAGCCGGCGAATCGGGCGGCTCGCCGCAGACTGGCTGAAACTCATGCCCGAGTGGCGGAGATTCGTCGACTGTTGCGGCAGCTGGATCGCGCGGCGCATCATTTTCGTGAGGCGGTGCGGATTTTTCATGAGCTGAACGAGTTGGAGGCTGAGCCGGACCTGCAGCTTGAATTGGCGCGGGCGCTGGACGATCTTGGGAATGTGGAGCGTGAGGCGGGACATTTTGAGGCGGCGGGGGCGGCATTTGAGGAGACGCTGAAGATTCTGCGAGCGGAGGTCAATCCATCTGACACAGCTCGGATGCAGGCAGAACTTTCGCGGGCTCTGTATAATCGAGGTTTGCTGCGATTTGAGCAGAATCAGGCGGATGCAGCTGAAGCGGATTTCGTTGAGTCGATTGCGGCCAGTGAGCGAGCTTTAGCGGTTGAGCCTGGCAGTCTGGAGTATCGACAGGGGTTGGCGAGGTGTCGGATCAATCTGGGTGTGCTGCTCAGAAACGTCGGACGCAGCAGGGATTGTCTGCAGCAGTACACGGATGCCATTCAGCAGCTGCGAGAGCTGGTACAGCAGCAGCCGAGTGAGAGTGAGTTTGGAGTCGAGCTGTCGCAGGCTTTGCTGAACCTTGGGAATCTGCTGTTGTCTGCCCGAACAGAGACTCCGCCCCTTGTTCCTGACAGTCTGGCTGAGGCTGCGGGGGCCTTTGAGTCGGCGGTCCAGCTGCTGGAGCAGTTAACGGGTGAGTATCCGAACGTGCCACTGTATCACATTCAGCTGGCGAGTGCCTTGAATGGTGTTGGGGGTGTGCAGCAGGAGCGTGAGGAGTTGGCAGCTGCGGAGCAATCGTGGCAGCGTGCAAAGGTTGCCTTTGAGCGGGTCCTGAGTTTATCAGGAGAGAGTGCGGATGTGCGCAGTCGCCTTGGTCTGACGCTGTCGAATCTGGCGCTGCTGGTCCCGAAGGAGCAGAGTGAGCGAAAATTGCCTTTGTTGCAGGAGGCTTGTGAGCAGCAGCGGATGGCGTTGCGAATGACGCCGGATGCTGCGCCGATTCGCGGTTATCTGCGCAGTCATCTGTTATCTCTTGCAAGGGCCTGTCTGCTGGTGGGTCGGTTTTCGCAGGCGGTGACGGCGGCGCTGGAACTGGAGCAACTTGCAGTACAGCGTGGTGATGGCAGGTTGGCTGCTGATCTGCTGGTGCGTTCGGCGGTGGGCATTGGGGCGGACGAGTCTTTGAGTGCCGAGGAGCGTGAGGCTCGGTCGGTGGAGTGGCAGGGGCGAGCTGTAGAGATGCTGGGGAGGGCTATTGTCGCCGGGGTGCTGAAGCGTGAGGATTTGCGAGTGGACGAGCGATTTGCGGCCTTGCGGGAACATCCGCAGTTTCGGGAGTTGCTGGATTCGGACGGTCCGCGTTAGATCTGTTCTGTTGATTTTTGCCGATTTCTGTTGTTTTTTGGTGAGTGATTGCGGGGAATTTCTCGGGGTAGCAGGGGGTGCATTTGTGCATCCGGTAGAAACGTCTGCAGATTGGACCATGGCCTGAGCGATATCTCGAAGTGGGTGGCCAGTTACTGACGGCTCCTGTGGGGGCGATGGAGGCAAATCCGGGGGGATGCGATGAAGTCTGCAGATCAGGGGCTGTGGGTGCTGTCGGGGTTGATGTGTGGCCTGATGTTTGGTGTTTGTGGATCGGTGCAGGCGCAGCAGGGTGGGCGTCCCGGTGCAGCGGCAGCAGTGCAGCGACGGGCTGCAGCAGTCGCGGCGGCGGCTGACGAGGAGGAGGAAGAGGGGCCATTGGTTGCTGACAGCACGGTTGGCTACATAGACAATCCGATTGTGGGGAACCAGTTTCGGTTCCGTTATGATTCCAACTACAACGCGCGGCAGCCGGCGCGTGCCGAATTTCTCTGGCCGATTGGTGGAAAGCGTGGTCCTGGACCGGGTCCGGACACCAGTGTTGACTATCAGGATCTGGCAGCGTATCTGGAACTGGAGGTTCTGGATGGCTGGTCTTTATTCGGCGAGTTGCCGGTGCGATTTGCCAATCCGGAGATTCAGGACAACACAGCGGGTCTGGGGGACAGCAATTTTGGATTTCGGCATGCGTTCGGGGTGACGTCGGACAGTGTGCAGACCTTTCAGTTTCGGGTGTATGTACCTACGGGGGATGGTGATCGCGGGCTGGGCACGGACCATGTCAGTCTGGAGCCGGGGATTCTGCTCTACCAGGAATTGCTGCCGCGACTGACAGGGTTTGCAGAGCTGAAGGACTGGATAGCGGTGGATGGTTCGGAGGGAATTGCGGGGAATGTTCTGCGGTATGGTGTGGGCACCAGTTATGTGCTGGTGGAGGAGTGTCGTCATCGGAATGTATCGGCTGTGACTGAGCTGGTTGGCTGGACGGTTCTTGATGGTGGCAGTGCCATTACGACGCCTGGTCCGGTGACTCGAGTGGTGGACGCCGACGGTGACACGATTGTGAATGCGAAGGTCGGTTTGCGGTGGCGTTTTTCGGCAGACACGGACCTGTACGGCGGCTATGGGCGGGGTTTGACCGGGGATACTCATTACAGTGACATGCTGCGACTGGAGCTGCGGCGTTCGTGGTGAGTGTGTTGTTGGAGTGCCGGCGACTGGAGATTGCCGTTCCGGGTTGCTATCATGGGGTGCTGTACCGTAACAGTTTCCTCCCACCTCCCAGGAAATCCCTCCATGCGTCGTCGTCTGATTCAGGCGGTTTGTGGCCTGCTTTTGACAGTTGGACTCTTTTCGACTGATGCTCCGACTGCCAGTGCTCAGCAGCGTCCCATTCGTGCACTGCTGGTGCTGGGTGGCTGCTGTCATGACTATCCGAAGCAGCAGAAGTTGTTGACAGAGGGGATTTCGAAGCGGACTGCGGTGGAGTGGACTGTCAGCTTTGATCCGGACCGTGGAACGACGCATTTGAATCCGTGGTATGAAAAGGAGAACTGGGCGGAGGGTTTTGACGTTGTGATTCACGACGAGTGCACATCGGACGTGAAGGACATTCGCATGGTGGAGCGGATTCTGCGTCCGCACCGTGAGGGTTTGCCGGCGGTGGTCCTGCACTGCGGCATGCACAGCTACCGAACCGAAGGGTATCCTCAGAAGACGCCGTGGTTTGAGTTCACTGGTCTGGCCAGTACGGGCCATGGTCCGCAGGAGCCGATAGCGATTTCGTTTCTGAGTGAGACGAGTGCGATTACGAAGGGTATGTCGGGGTGGACGACAGACAAGGAAGAACTGTATAACAATTCGTCGGGTCGTCTGCTGGAGACGGCAGAGCCATTGGCGCTGGGGAAGCAGAGTTGGGCGGGCCGCGATGGTGCTCAGCAGCAGGCCGAGGCGGTTTGTGTCTGGACCAATCGCTACAATGGGAAGACTCGAGTATTTGCAACGACACTGGGTCATAATAATGTGACAGTTGGAGATGATCGTTATCTGGATCTGGTGACTCGTGGTATGTTGTGGGCAGTCGGCCGTCTGGACGAAGCGGGGGCGGTAAAGCCCTGAGTGATGTCTGATGGACCCGGGATTTTTTTGACCAACGCTGAATTCAGAAAGTGCAGCAATGACCGAACTGAAACTGAAAGGCAACATCAAGCACTCGGTAGTGTTCTGGTGTTTTAATATTGCCGGTGAGTTCTGGAGTTTTGAAAAGACGTGTCAGGTGGCTGTCAGTCTGGGCTGCAAATCGATTGAGATTTGTGGTCCTGAGGACTGGCCGATGCTGAAGAAGTACAATCTGACATGTGCTCTGGCGGCCAACGGCATGCCGGGTGCTCCATTCATGCGAGGTCTGAACAATCCGGCGTTTCACGACGAGGTGCTGGCGGCTACGAAGAAGACGATTGATGCGTGTCATGAGTATGGGTTTCCCGCCGTGATTGCGTTCACGGGCTACAAATGGCGGAATCCGGAGGATCCGGCCAGCGGTGAGATCAGTGCTGAAGAAGGTGCGGCCAACTGTGTGGCGGCTTTGCAGCAGTTGGCACCGTATGCAGAAGAAAAGAATGTAACGATTTGTCTTGAGCACCTGAATACTCGGGACAGCAGTCATCCGATGAAGGGCCATCCTGGCTATCAGGGAGACGATATTGATTACGTCGCCGACATTGTGCGTCGTGTCGGTTCACCGAAGGTGAAGCTGCTGTTTGATATTTATCATGTGCAGCTGATGAATGGCGACGTGATCCGTCGTCTGGAAGAAAACAAGGATATTCTGGGGCATATTCATACGGCGGGAAATCCGGGCCGTTGTGAGCTCGACGAAAACCAGGAGATCAACTTTCCACCGATCCTGCGAAAGCTGGTGGAGCTGGGGTATGACGGGTATGTCGGGCACGAGTTCATTCCGAACCGTGATCCGCTTGCTGGGCTGCGTCAGGCTGTGGAAGTGTGTGACGTCTGACAGCACCACAGATGCGTGCTGTGTGCTGAGGGCATGCCAGGGCGGACCTTTCGAGGTCCGCCTTTTTTTTGGGCGTCTGAGAGTTATCAGTTATCAGTTATCAGTGCATGCAAAGTCCCCTTTGGGAGGGCGAGGCTCCTGCCGAGCCGATCGGCCCCAGCCCGCCATTCAGGCGAGCCTTTAGCGTAATCTGACGGGAGTTGTTTTTGGTCGTTACCGAACTGGT
>CAXBSH010000038.1:0-26113 GCA_963977705.1 uncultured Planctomycetaceae bacterium | reverse complement strand
CGGCGCCACCCACCCCGGCATGGCCAAACCGGTCGTACCTCGCACGCTTATCCGGATCATTCAGAACGTCAAACGCTTCCGATGCCTCCTTGAATTTTGTGATGGCCTCTTCGTCTCCGGGATTCCTGTCCGGATGATATTTGGCCGCCAGTTTCTTGTAGGCCTTCTTCAACTCGTCCGCCGCTGCACTGCGGGATACCCCGAGAACTTCGTAGTAGTCACGCTGCGCTGCCATATGCGGAAACCAATTCCCTGCTGAAAGTCAGTCCTGGGAGCGATGCAGGATCGAGTCACCGATCCGCCTATGAAAAGCGGGACACCTGAACGGTGTCCCGCTGAATCATCCACTGCACTCAGACGGTGATCAACGAACCACACCTTCAGCAGCAGGCTTCCTGCCACCGTCCGCATCCTCGATCTTCGTCACCAGCACTGAGGTTGTGAGCATCAGGCCGGCGATCGAAGCCGCATTGGAAAGAGCATTGCGAACAACCTTGGCCGGATCAAGAATGCCGGCCTTCAGCATATCCACATACTCATCCGATGCTGCGTCAAATCCCATGTTGCCTGACAACTGACGGACTTCGTCAGCAATCACCGCCCCGTCCTTGCCACAGTTCTCAGCAATCGTTCGTGCTGGAGCCTCAAGAGCCCGAGCAACGATGCCAGCCCCAATGGCTTCATCGCCCTTCAGGTCCAGTTTCTCAACAGCCGAGATCGCTCGCAGAAGTGCCACACCGCCACCAGGCAGAATGCCTTCTTCAACGGCAGCGCGAGTTGCGTGCAGAGCGTCCTCCATACGGGCCTTGGTCTGCTTCATCTCGGCTTCAGTGCTGGCACCAACCGAGATCACCGCAACACCACCCGTCAGCTTCGCGAGACGTTCCTGGAACTTCTCACGGTCGTAGTCACTATCCGTCTTCTCGATGTGATCACGAATCTGCTGCACTCGCACCTTGATGTCGGCAGATTTACCCGCACCCTCGATGATCGTGCAGTCGTCCTTACCTACTTCGACACGGCGAGCAGACCCAAGGTGACCGACTTCCACGTTCTCCAGACGAATCCCCAGATCTTCAGAGATCAGAGTTCCACCCGTCAGAACTGCCATGTCACCCAGCATTGCCTTGCGTCGGTCGCCGAAGCCCGGTGCCTTCACGGCACAGATCTTCAACACCCCACGCAGCTTGTTGACAACCAGAGCCGTCAATGCCTCACTGTCGACGTCCTCAGCGACGACAAGCAACGGCTTGCCGGTCCGAGCAACCTTTTCCAGCAGAGGGACAAACTCTCGCAGACTGCTGATCTTCTTTTCGAACAGCAGAATCAGGCAGTCCTCAAGGACGCACTTCATGTCCTCGGCCTGAGTCACGAAGTAGGGGCTGATATACCCCTTGTCGAACTGCATGCCTTCAGCGAACTCCAGAGTCGTTGAGCTGCCCTTGCCCTCTTCGACAGTGATGACTCCGTCACGGCCAACACGCTGCATCGCGTCAGCAATCAGGCTGCCGATCGATTTGTCGTTGTTGGCAGAGATAGCACCAACCTGAGCGATCTGAGCCTTGGACTCGACAGGGCGAGCCAGAGCTTCGATGCTTTTCAATGCCGCTTCGACAGCCAGATCGATTCCACGTCGAACCACCGTTGGGTTAGCTCCCAAAGTGATACTTCGCAGACCTTCGCTGTAGATCGCCCGAGTCAGGACGGTGGCGGTTGTTGTGCCGTCACCAGCCTTGTCACTGGTCTTGCTGGCAACTTCGTTGACCAGTTTCGCACCCATGTGCTCGTACGGGTCCTCGAGTTCCACTTCCTTGGACACTGTGACACCGTCCTTGGTCACCACCGGATTGCCAAAACTCTTGTCAATAATCACGTTGCGTCCGGTGGGACCCATCGTGACCGCCACAGCGCTGGCGAGCGTATCCACTCCGCGCTGCAGCTTGATCCGAGCGCGATCATCGAACAACAGTTGCTTTGCCACCTCAAAGGCTCCTTACAGCAATCCACTGGCGAACAATCGTCGCCGGGAAAATAAAACCATAAACCGTCAGCGCCCGATGACGCACCCCACCTCAGGCCAGCTTGGCCAGGATGTCGCTCTCACGCAGAATCTTCACATCTTCACCGTCGATCTCGATCTCAGTCCCGCCGTACTTGCCAAACAGGACCTCGTCTCCAACCTTCACACTGACGGCAGCACGCGAGCCACTGTCGAGCAGACGGCCAGGGCCGACGGCGATCACAGTGCCACGCTGCTGCTTTTCGCGAGCCGCGTCTGGCAGAACAATGCCGCCAGCAGTCGTCTGCTCAGCTTCATGCGGTCGAACAACTACACGGTCATCCAGAGGATTGATCTTCATGGTATTCACTCTCCATTGTTAACTGGGCACAGCCCGTATGTTCAGGATTTGAAAGTCAGAGAACTAATGGCACATGCGTGCTGGACGGACTACATCATGCCGCCCATGCCACCCATGCCTCCCATTCCTCCCATGCCACCCATTCCGCCCATGTCTCCCATGCCGCCACCGTCATGGTGGTGGTCATGGTGACCGTCTTTCTCAGCCTTCTTCGGTTCATTGACCACGATGCAGTCCGTGGTCATCAGCAATGCCGCAACACTGGTTGCGTTCTGCAGTGCCGTGCGAACAACCTTCGTCGGGTCAATCACACCGAACTCAAGCATGTCACCATACTTGTTATTCAGAGCGTCGTAGCCGTAGCTGGTTTTCTTTTCCTTCTTGACGCGGTTGGCTACAACGGAACCGTCAAGTCCCGCGTTTTCAGCAATCATGCGGAGAGGCATCTCGAGGATACCGCGGACCAGTTCGACGCCGTATTCCTCGTCACCCTTCAACTTCAGGGTGTCAAGAGATTCAGCACATCGCAGCAGCGCCACGCCACCACCTGGAACGATGCCCTCTTCAATTGCTGCTCGAGTCGCTGACAAAGCGTCATCGATGAGGTCCTTACGTTCCTTCATCTCTGTCTCGGTCGCAGCGCCTACGCTGATCTGAGCAACACCGCCTGCCAGTTTGGCCAGACGTTCCTGCAGCTTCTCGCGATCGTAGTCGCTGTCAGTTCCATCGATTTCGCGACGAATCTGCTCAGCGCGACCAGAGATGTCATTCTTCTTGCCGCCACCTTCCACGATCACGCAGTTGTTGGCGTCAATCCGCACGCGTTTGGCTTTGCCAAGATCACTGAGCTGGACGTTCTCGAGCTTGATTCCGAGGTCTTTGAAGAAGGCACGGCCACCGGTCAGGACAGCAATGTCTTCCATCATCGCTTTGCGGCGATCACCGTAGCCCGGTGCCTTCACCGCAGCCACTTTCACGATGCCACGCATCTTGTTGACCACGAGAGTCGCCAGAGCTTCGCCTTCGACGTCTTCTGCGATAATCAACAGCGGCACGTTGTTCTTGGAAATGGCCTCCAGAACCGGTACCAGCGACTTTGCAGTGCTGATCTTCTCTTCGTGCAGAAGAATGCGGCAGTTCTCGAGCACAACTTCCTGTTGCTCTTCATCGGTGATGAAGTGCGGGCTCAGGTAGCCACGATCAAACTGCATGCCTTCAACGAGATCCACCTCGGTGGTGACGTGTCGACCTTCTTCGACAGTGATGACGCCATCCTTACCGACCTTCAGCAGGGCATCAGCAAGAATTTCGCCGATGTCCGGATTGTTGTTGCCGGCAATGGTCGCCACCCGAGCGATTGAGTCCTTGTCGGTCGCTTTGACCGGCTTGGCCATCTTGCCGAGTGCCTCAACGACAGCATTTACTGCCTTCTGTGCGCCACGGCTGAGAGCCATTGCATCTGCACCAGCAGCAATGTACTTCAGGCCAGCACGGTACATTGCTTCCGCCAGCACGGTGGCAGTTGTGGTACCGTCACCCGCCACATCGTTGGTCTTCGATGCCGCTTCCTTCACCAGCTGGACAGCCACGTTTTCATACGGGTCTTCCAGGTCGATGTCTTCTGCAACCGTGACGCCGTCCTTGGTCACCTTGGGAGCACCCCAGCCCTTGTCAAGCACAGCATTGCGACCGCGAGGGCCCAATGTGCTGGCAACAGCCTTCGAAAGCTTAGAAACGCCGGACAGGAGGCTTTTCCGCGCCTCTTCATCAAACGTCAGTAATTTAGCCACGGCTTCTCCTCAGTTCTTGATCAGACTATCTGCTGAACACTGACTCACTAAAGCTGCACTGTGCTGTTCAGCACAACCTACTTCAGCGGCCGGCATTCGTGATTCCAAAATCCGGTCTGGCCCACCACCCATTCAAACAGTCTGCCAGCCGGACAAGTGTCAGGGCAGACAGACAGACTGGCAGGACCAGTGCTTGCACGCCCTGAGTCGCAAAAGATGTGCCGGAAGGTTTTTTTAGATTGTAAGTCGATTGGTGATTGATACTTACAGTTTTTTGCAGGAGATGTTCCGGAAGGGCTGGCTGCTGTTTTGGCAGTCGTTCAGGGTGGGCGATTGCGGGGCGATTGAAGGACTGTTCATGTTCACAGTGGTCCCGATTATTCCACGAAAACCGCTGGCTCGGTCCCGGATTTCCCTCGAATCCACTCCGTCGTTGGCGTTAGGGTTTGACTCGCAGGGTTTGCCAGCAGCTACCGAATGAAGGAGTCGTCATACGGCCACGCCTTTTCCCCAAAGGTTGGTGCACGATGCTGGTGCTCAGTCGAAAAGTTGGTGAATCGATCCAGATTGATGGCGATATTCGGGTGACGGTAACACAGGTGCGAGGCGGTCGAGTACGGCTGTCGATATCTGCGCCTTCCAGCGTTCGCATTGCACGCGAAGAGATTCTGTTGGGGCCCGACGATCTGCCGAATGCCGACGGTTTTAGTCTGTCGGATGATGAACCGGACGCCTGACCGAGTTGTCAGTGGCACGTGGAAAACTGTGCTTTCGCCGGTCTGTAAGTTGACGGCATCAGCTTTCGGCGGTAGGTTTCGGTTTTCGACAAGTGCATAACTATCGGAAAGTGAAGTCAAATGTCCGAACTGCTGCTGACCCCGGGTCTTCTTCTGCTGCCTTCATGAAAGGCTTCGGGGTTGCATGTTCGTGTGGAATCGACCCTGAGGCCTGCCGGTCTCAGGGTTTTTTTATTCGGCAGGGAATGGTCACTGCGGAGTGAGCTCAGATGAATGGTGATCGGATTGTGATCTTCGATACGACACTGCGTGACGGCGAGCAGTCGCCGGGTTGCAGTATGAATACTCGGGAGAAACTGGAAGTCGCAAGGGCTCTGGTGGAACTGGGTGTGGACGTCATTGAGGCAGGTTTCCCGATTGCATCTCCGGGTGATTTTGAAGCTGTGTCGGCGATTGCGGCAGCCTGTGGTGACCGAACGACGATCTGTGCGCTGGCGCGCAGTCGTGAAGAGGACATCACACGTGCGAAGCAGGCGCTGGCAGCGGCGCAGCATCGTCGCATTCATGTGTTTCTGGCCACCAGTGCCATTCACCGTGAATTCAAGCTGAAGATGGACAAGCAGCAGATCATCGAACGGGCCGTCACCTCGGTAGCTCAAGCGAAGGAATTCTGTGACGACATTGAGTTTTCGCCGGAGGATGCGGTACGCACGGAGCTGGATTTTCTGTGTGAAGTTGTCGAGAAGACGATCGCCGTGGGGGCCACGACCGTAAACATTCCGGATACTGTTGGTTATGCGACTCCCAGCCATTATCACCGTGTGATTTCGCATCTGAAACAGCATGTCCCGAACATTGATCGGGCGATTATCAGTGCTCACTGTCACGATGATCTTGGACTGGCGGTTGCTAACAGTCTGGCGGCCGTGGAAGCGGGTGCAAGGCAGGTTGAATGCACGATCAATGGTCTGGGTGAGCGTGCGGGAAATGCGGCTCTTGAAGAAATCGTGATGGCGCTCCGCACGCGTTCCGACTATTACGGGCTGCACACACGAATCAATACTCGCAAGCTGTACCCCACCAGCCATCTGGTGTCTTCGATTACGGGTATGAAGGTGCAGCGGAACAAAGCGATTGTGGGCCAGAATGCGTTCGCACATGAGGCTGGGATTCATCAGCATGGAGTGCTGCAGGAACGCAGCACCTACGAGATCATGCGTCCGGAAGATGTGGGTTATGTGGGGCAGAATCTGGTTCTCGGAAAGCACAGTGGTCGGCATGCTTTCCGTGATCGGGTGACTCAGCTTGGTTTTTCACTTGATGATGCGGCGCTGCAGCAGGCATTTGATGATTTCATCGCGCTGGCTGACAAGAAAAAAGAAGTCTATGACTCGGACATTACAGCACTGATCGACAACCGTCTGCACGACGCGGCAGACAGCTGGAAGCTGATTCGTTTTCACACATCGGCGGGAACCGGAACGATTCCGACGGCGACTGTGGAACTGCAGTTTGAGGATCAGTCTGCAGTATGCGATGCGTCCACAGGAGACGGTCCGATTGACGCTGTATTCCGCGCAATGCTGCGAATCACCGGCATGCAGGCGAAGCTGGAAGAGTTTGATGTTCGCAGTGTCTCTGAAGGCCAGGATGCGCTGGGTGAAGTGCACCTGGCGATTGGCTTCGGGGGGCGTCACTATCAGGGCAAGGGGGTCAGCACGGATATCATTGAAGCGGCTGCGCGAGCCTTTCTGCAGGCACTGAACCGACAATACCTTGACACGCGGAGTGGAGGTACAGCGCCAGTGCGGCCGCAGGGCTGAGGGATGTCTGTCAGTTGCTGTTACGGTCTGCAACGAAGGCTGAGAATCTCAGCCTTCGTCTGTATCTGGCTGCTGGTGATTACAGGAACGAGCAGATGTAGTCGGCCACTTCAGTGACCTGCAGCTCAAAGCTGGAATTCCCGACGACATTGAATGCCTGCCCGCCGTGGATCGCCTGCCATTCGCTGGATCCGGCCGGTCGCCATTGCAGTTTGCCGGACTGAATTTCCATCAGTTCTGGCCGGCCGGTATTGAATTTGTATTCCCCGGGCAGCATGACACCCAGAGTTTTGGTGGTGCCATCCGCAAACTCTATCGTGCGACTGGTGACGCGTCCGTCGAAATAAATGTTGGCAGCCTTCACTACGGCCACCCCTGTAAATCTGCTCATTCTTCTTTTCCCGCAAATTCTTCCTGGATTTCCAGAGTTCCGCCCGTGTTCCGACGATTTCCTCAGGAACTCCGTAGTTCACACATTAGCGATTTGCCGATTTTTCTGAAACGTACGGCCCTTGAAAACCCCAATTTCTGAAGCTGCCATATGTCCGATCGGATTCCCCTGCCTCCGCTCGTTTTTGCGCCGCTGCTGAAACGCATTCGCTGGGGTGGACGCAAACTTGGAAATGTGCTGGGCAAACCGATTGGGGACGAGTCTGACTATGCAGAAAGCTGGGAAGTCGCCGATCAGGATGGCAACGAGAGTCGGGTGGCCAGTGGTCGTCTGGCCGGCATTTCACTTCCGGAGTTGATCGCCACAGCGGGTGAATCGCTGCTCGGTACGCACGTCGGAATGAACCAGTTTCCACTGCTGATTAAATATCTCGACGCCAACGACTGGCTTTCCCTGCAGGTGCACCCCAATGATTTCCTTGCGCGACAATATGGTTCGCGAGAGCGTGGCAAGACCGAGTGCTGGGTGATTCTGCAGGCTGATCCCGGGGCAAAGATCTGTTGTGGGCTGAAACGCGGGGTGACGACAGAGCAGCTGCAGACCGGGCTGGAAGTTGCGGTCAGTGATCCGTCCAGTCATCTGCTGGAAGATCTGCTGCACATTTATCCGGTAGAGGCCGGTGATTGCGTGTTCGTACCGGCTGGCACCATTCACGCGCTGGGGCCCGGGATTCTGCTGGCAGAAATCCAGCAGCAGAGCAATCTGACATTCAGGCTGTACGACTGGGGTAAACTGGGCAGCGATGGCCAGCCGCGTCCGGTACATATTCAGGAGTCACTGACGTGTACAGATTTCGCTCGAGGCCCCGTATTTCCGGTCGTGGCTCAGCAGTTGTGTGATCCGGAGCACGGATTTGAGGAATTGGTGCGGTGCGAGTATTTTGTGGTGCGACGTCACACCAGTCTGCATCCGTTTTCTCTGCTTTCAGACGGCCGTTTTCGTATTCTGATGACCCTGGCGGGCAGTGGTACGGTGGACACATCCACGGGGGCGGAGGCGCTGGTGCAGGGGGGGACAGTTCTTCTGCCGGCATGTTGTGAGCGAATCCGGGTGCGGCCGGGGGAACGCCTGCAGATTCTGGAAATCACCTGCCCGTAAACGGGCATCCTGATTTCCCGGCGGTGGAAGTGCAGAAATCGCTTGAGTCCTGAGACGCTGCTGATCAGGATATGCGCAGCTTGACCCCTTACCACTCAGGAAATTCACGTTCATGTCGCCGGACTCTGTGCTCAAACTGTATCGGACAATGCAGATCATCCGTCAGACCGAGGAGGAGCTGGCGCGCTGTCATCAGCGAGGTCTGGTGCATGGTGCCTGTCACACGTACGTTGGTCAGGAGGCGATTGCCACGGCAGTCTGTGCTCATCTGAAACCCGCGGACAGTGTATTCAGCACGCATCGTGGGCACGGGCATGCTCTGGCCAAGGGGCTGGCACCACAGGACCTGATGGCCGAACTGTTCGGTCGTGTGTCAGGGTGTTCTCGGGGGCGTGGCGGATCCATGCATCTGTTCGCCCCGGAGATCGGTATGATGGGGACCAGTGGCATTGTCGGGCCGTGTATTCTGCAGGCCTGCGGCGGAGGATACAGTTCAAAGATCCTTGGAAACGGAACGGTGGCGGTGGCCTTTTTTGGTGATGGTGCCGTGAATAATGGCGCCTTCCATGAAGGTCTGAACATGGCCAGCATCTGGAAACTGCCGGTGCTGTTTGTCTGTGAGAACAATCAGTTCGCGACAGAAGTCCCATTCTCGTACGCCAGTGGGATTCCCCAGGTTGGCCGACGGGCGGCCAGTTATGGGATGGAGGGTGTGGAACTTGATGGAAATGATGTGCTTGCTGTTTCGCAGGCGGCTGAAGCGGCAGTTCGCCGAGCGCGTGCGGGAGAAGGTCCCACGCTGCTGGAGTGTCGGACGTACCGCACGCGGGCACACTCAGAAGGCATGGGTGACTTCACCTACAGGACTCGTGAAGACGTTGAGTTCTGGAAGACACGCTGTCCGTTGTTGAAGCTGCGTACTGACTTCCCCGAACTGGCTGCTCAGTTTGCGACAATTGATGCAGAAGTTTCGCAACTGGTTTCTGAATCCCGGACTCGCGCTGAGGCTGATCAGCCCCCGCGAGCAGAGGATGCCGCGACTCACGTGTACTCCGTCACGCGTCCGGCAGCAGGTTCACCTGTGGTCGAGCCTGAGGCGGGCAGCCGGGTGGCGACGTGGAGTCAGGCGGTGCTGGAGGCACTGGCAGGTGAGATGTCCAGTAATCCGGCCATTTTCGTTATGGGCGAAGGGATCGGAAAAAGGGGTGGCAACTTTGTCACGACCAAGGGCCTGTACGAACTGCATGGGGCGGATCGGCTGTGTGATACTCCCATCTGCGAGCGAGGATTTGTGGGGCTGGCCTGTGGTGCCGGCATGACGGGGACTCGCCCTGTAATTGACTTCATGTTTGCCGACTTTGTGCTGGATTCGGTTGGTGAAATCATCAATCAGATAGCGAAGATGCAGTATATGTCGTGCGGACGGCTGAAGATGCCGGTTCTGCTGCGAGGTTGCATCGGTGTCGGGCATTCCGCCGCAACTCATCATTCCGGCAGCTACTATTCGATGTACGGTGCTGTGCCGGGTCTGCGAGTGGCGGTCCCTTCGAATGCATATGATGCGAAGGGGTTGCTGCTGCGAGCTCTGCGCTGCGAAGACCCGGTGATGTTTCTGGAACATCGCGAATTGCTCAGTCTGAAGACGGCAGTTCCGACGGAACACTATGAAATTGAATTTGGGCGAGGCCGGATAGTCCGGGCAGGCACCGATCTGACGGTGGTCGCTTTAGCGCGCATGGTGCATCTGGTGCAACAGCAGGCCGAGCAGCTGCAGCGAGAGGGCATCTCGGTCGAGATTATCGATCCTCGTACTGTTTCACCGCTGGATACGGATCTGATACTGCAGTCTGTTGAAAAGACCGGGCGTCTGCTGATTGTGGAGGAAACGCCTGCTGCATTCGGCCTTGGAGCTGAAGTGGCGGCGCGAGTTGCTGATGCGGGCTTTGACAGCCTCGATGCCCCGATTCGTCGTGTCAGCGGGGTCTTTGCGCCGACACCCTACAGTCCGTCGCTGGAAGCTGCGGTGGTCCCTTCGATCGAACAGATCGTGCTGGCTGTCCGTCAACTGATGCAGGAGTAGTTGCGGTTCGAGGTGGTGGTGCGTTCTGAGGTGCGGGTTTGACAACGGAAGTTGCAGGTGTGTTCCATGGCAGTGCAGATCACAATTCCGCGACTCGGCTGGTCGATGGAGGAGGGCATTTTTGCCGGCTGGCGAAAGGCTGATGGTGATATTGTCAGCCGGGGTGACGTGCTCTTCGAACTGGAGGGTGAGAAGGCACTGCAGGAAATTGAAGCGGTTGATGAGGGAACGCTGCGGATACCGGCCGACGGTCCCGAGGTGGGTGCCGTCCTGAAGGTCGGGGCTGTGATTGGCTGGCTGACAACAGCGGGAGAAGTGTGGCCGGCGCCTGCTGGAGGTGAACAGGGATCGGGTTCGAAAGCTGAGTCCGCGGCGAGCGAGTCTGAGGGGGAGAGTGAAGGTCAGTCGGGTGCCGGAGAAGGCGCGTCCGGGAGTCCCGCGGTGCGTCGTCTGGCGCGGCAGTTGAAAGTCGATCTGCTGCGGGTTGTCGGGACTGGACGTGGTGGCCGAATCACGGAAGACGATGTGCGGGCGGCAGCTGGTACGCAGGCGAATGCTGTTGACGTTTCAGAGGCAGTGGCCACTGCAGATCATGGACAGAAATCGACGCCTCGCGCAAGGCGTGCAGCGAGAAAGCACGGAGTTGATCTGACGACTGTGCGAGGGACGGGCAGCGGTGGCAGAATTCGGGAAAAGGATGTCCTTGCCGCTGCAACCGGCAGTGGGCAGCGAACTGGCGGAGGGGCACGCAGCGGCGTCCTGAAGGGGCGTCGTGCTGTGATTGCTCGGCGGATGCGTGAGAGTCGAGACCGTACGGTGCCGGTCACAATTTTCAGGACAGTGAACGCGGAGAATCTGGCTGGGTTACGGAAGCAGTTCAAGGCCGCCGGCACTTCTCCAGTGCCTGCGTGGCACGATCTGATAGCAAAGCTGACAGCTGTTTGTCTGGTACGTCATCCACTGCTGGGCGCACGCTGGGCGGACGATGACGTAGTTCTGCCGGATGCGGAATCCATCTGCATCGGCCTGGCTGTCGACACTCCGGAGGGCCTTGTGGTACCGGCCCTGCCGCGTGTTGGGCAGAAATCAGTGCTTGAACTGGCGCGAGATTCTCAGGCGGCCATCCAGCGGGCTCGTGAGGGGCGGCTGGTGGCTGCCGACACAGCGCCGGCCGTGTTCACCATTTCCAGTCTGGGTGGTCTGGGAATCGAAGCATTCACCCCGGTGATCAACTTCCCGGAAACTGCGATCCTTGGTGTGGGAACAATTCGTCGAGTGCCGATTGTGCAGGACGATGATCGGATTGTTGTGGGACAGCAGCTGACGCTGAGTCTGACTTTTGATCATCAGGTTATCGATGGGGCTCCGGCTGCTCGATTTCTGCAGGACCTTGCCGGGTTACTGGAAAATCCTGCAGCCGCGTTGCTGGCCGCCGGAGGTTGAGCTGCGGATCCACTCTGAAGTGCTCAGCCGTAAGCCGCGCAGACAACAGGCCAGCAGAACCCACTGCAGGATTCCGCTGGCCTGTGTTTTCAGTTCAGGCTGTTGAGCAGTCCTGGCTTATTTATCAGATTTGAAGCGATACAGGCTGCCGAATGGCGTTGTGAAGTAGACTTCGCCCTTTTCATCAGACCCGAAGGACATCACGGGCAGGTTTTCACCGGTGAGTGAGTAATTGGCTTTGACCTTCGCCGCGGTGACGTCGTAGTCAAGGGCCCAAAGTCGACCGGTCACATAGTCGGCGTACAGATAACGTCCAACCAGTTCCGGCACGGCAGTGCCGCGGTAGACGGTTCCTCCCGTGATGGATTTGCCGATATCATGTGCGTATTCGAAGACCGGATCAATCAGTTCCGGGCGTGGGGCATCGTTTCCGTCGGGGCGGAACCAATGTTTGCCTTCGCGTACGTTCCAGCCATAGTTGCCGCCCTTCTGAATAATATTGATTTCTTCCCAGAGATTCTGGCCAACATCAGCGGCCCACAGCAGTCCTGAGGCAGAGTCAAAGGACATCCGCCAGATGTTACGGACACCATAAGCATAGATTTCAGCACGAGCGGGCAGCATTTTTCCGCGTGGTCCGGCGGGTACTTCGCGTCCGATAAACGGGTTGTCTTTGGGAATGGCGTAATTCAGCCCGGCATCCTTGTGATCGACATCAATACGCAGGATTGAGCCGAGGAGTGTTGTCAGGTTCTGACCGTTGCCCATGGGGTCATTGCCACTGCCACCATCACCAAGCGCAATATAGAGGTATCCGTCCGGACCAAACGCAATGGTTCCACCGTTGTGGTTCCAGAATGGTTGCGGGATGCGAATGATTTCTTCTTCACTGGCTGGATCGGCGACAGCAGGGTTGTCCTTCGAGACTCGAAAGCGTGAGACTTTGCAGAGGTGATCCTGTTCTGTGGAGTTGTAGTACACGAACAGTTGTCCGTTTTCCCGAAACTTCGGGTGAAAGGTAAAACCCAGCAGTCCTTCTTCATTCTGGTTATCTGCATACACGCAGCGGTCCTCGATATCCAGGAATACCGTGGACTCTTCGCAGTCCTGGTCATTCGGAAAGGTGCGGATCACCCCTTCCTGCTCTGCCACGAAAACGCGATTGGTTCCATCACCCGCATGAGTCACCACGATGGGGCGACGGAAGTCCAGATTTGGAAACGCCCGTTCGGCTGATACGGCAAGTGGCGTGTCTGAGATCGCTGGTTTTGTGGACTGAGCGCAGACGACAGTGCCGACAACGAGGGTGCAGAAGACCGGGGCAAGCAGCCCGGCAACAGATTTCAGCATCTTGATTCTCCGGTGATTATGCAGTGAAAATGAAGGCAGGTCAGAATAGTAGTTCGTTGTCTGAATCTGATTGTGATTCACCCGAATCACGGGATTTTCGCCGTGCGGGTGACACCGACTGGGAGTCTTTTGAAAGGGTTGCACGTCCGTCGAACGGTGCCGTTTCCGGAAGCCCGGTGCTGCCAATTCGAGTGACGATTTCAATGCGCTGAGCAGCCTCATCAAGTCGTCGATGACAGATCCTCAGCAGTGCCATGCCACGCTCGAATCGCTGCAGGGACTGATCAAGTGGTTCCTGTCCGGATTCGAGTGTGTTGACGATCTGAGTGAGTTCAGCCAGAGCGATCTCAAGTGCGGGTTCAGCGACTGGATCGATTGATTCGTCAGATTCGTCCGGAATCAGTTTTTTGCGTGCCATAGCCACAGTCAGTCTGCGAGTGAGGAACTGGTATCTGCGGAGATCATCGTTGTTGCTTTGGAATCTGGCAAGCTTCCGGGCTGGTGGCATTCGAGATTCCAAGCTGGGTGTCGACCCACTGTGGGTCAAGAAACCGGGCCAGCAGCCAGCGAAAAGCGGGCAGAGCATCTGCAATTGCGGAATCTGTTTCGGTGTCACTGGAGAGCGCGGTGAAGCCGTCGATGGTAAGTGAACACTTCCATTTTTCACTGCGTTCAAACTCTGCCGCGCGTTGCATCAGTCGCTGAGCCCAGATCATGCCATAAAGGTCCTGAAACAGCAGCCACAGGATGGTCGTTTTCTGTTGCAGTGTAGTAGCGGTCTGCAGCTGAGATTCGTGGTGTCGCAGACAGTTTCCGGTAAGGATTGTGGACAGCAACTGGACTGGAATCGCTGCGGCAAACAGCCATGTTGTCTGCGCGAACAGTGGGATTACGGGGCTGGCCGCCAGCAGGGCTGCTGTCAACTGCAGCAGGCTGGGAATTGTCATTCCTCGCCCCAGTCCGGGAGCGGCACTCATGATGGCTGCCAGAATCCCACCACTCAGAGCTGGGAGGCTGAGTTGAACAGGAGTGCGCCCGTTGGAATTCACGATCTGTATTGCTGCTGGCCATGCCAGCACAAAAATCATGGGTAGTACCACAAACCACTGCCATGCCGATACACCCGGCCGTCGGGCTCCCAGCATGCAGACGGCGGGAGTCAGCATGAGGATTGCGGCAAGGTATTGCATGCCGGAGATGGTTGCCGGGGTCAGGGCCACGGCAGGCTGAGCCAGAATCAGAGCGGTCAGTAACCCCAGAGCAGCTGTGAGAGACCAGTACCACGCAAACAGGGATGTTCTGCCGATATGCAATGTTCGCTGCTGCAGGACCTGCCCGCAGTTGATGGTGGCGACTGCAGCCAGGAGCCAGAAAATTACCGGCATGGGCAGCAATTCCCTGGAATTTGCGGGTTTGGTTGCATCAGTCAGTGTGGTGTGAGTGTCTGTGGATACGGGATTTCCGGTGGAGCGGTGACGGCAGCATGGTGCGTCTGCAGCGGTTTTTCCATGTCTGCGGTCAGTGAATACGGATTTCCGCGGAATCGGAGTGCCGTTTCAGGGCTGTTGTCTGATAGCTCGTTGGATAATACCGCTGTCCACTCGTTTTGGTGCTCTGACTGACTGGAAAGCCGGGATTCATGTCGCGTTCAGCCTCGATCACTCGCAATACCGCGGAAACTCAGATTCAGCTGACTCTGAACATCGACGGCAGTGGAATTCCGGATGTTTCCACGGGCATCGGTTTCTTCGACCACATGCTGACCCTGTTCGCGCGGCATTCCCTGATGGATCTGACTGTGAAGGCGACGGGCGATCTGCACGTCGATTATCATCATACGGTCGAGGACGTGGGGATCTGTCTTGGGCGGTGTCTGCTGCAGGCGCTTGGCGAAAAACGAGGGATAAATCGCTACGGGCACTTCACCCTGCCGATGGAAGAGACGCTGGCAACCACTGCTGTGGACTTAAGCGGTCGGATGGCTTTTGTCTGGAAAGTGGAATTTCCGACGCAGAAGATCGGGGAATTCGATACAGAGCTGGTGCAGGAATTCTGGACTGCAGTGGCTTCGAATGGTCTGATGAACCTGCATTGTCTGCTGCATCACGGCAGCAACAGCCATCACATTTCTGAGGCTGTTTTCAAGTGTCTCGCTCGTGCCCTGCGAATGGCCTGCACTGTGGATCCGCGGCAGCCGGGTGTCCCCAGTTCCAAGGGGACGCTGACAGGCTGAACGACTCTGGCGCCCTGCTCAGAAGAATGTTGCTCCTTCGGCAACTCCACGCGGGCCTGCAGTGTGTGTCACTGCGATTTCTCGTTAGACTGACGGACTGAGGCGTCCATGCACGCTCAGATTCCGAAATGTCTGCGAGGAACCAACAATGAGTTTGCTGAAGAAGTTGCAGTTACTGGTGTGTGGTCTGCTGCTGGCTGGCCAGGCTGGCATCGCTGACGAGGGTATGTGGCTGTTCAACGACCTGCCGGTCACGCTGCTGAAGCAGCGTTATGGTTTTGAGCCGACGAGCGAGTGGGCCGACCATCTGGTGAAGTCCAGTGTGCGATTCAATGTGGGTGGTTCGGGTTCCTTCATTTCCAGTTCGGGACTGGTGCTGACGAACCACCATGTTGGTTCAGATACGCTCGCCAAACTTTCGACTCCTGAACGCAACATCATGGAGGCTGGTTATCTTGCGAAGACGCAGGCGGACGAACTGAAGGCTCCGGATCTGGAACTGAATCAGTTGTGGCAGATTCGTGATGTCACGGCCGAAGTGAAGGGGGCGGTCACCGCCGAGATGTCTCCTGCCGCGGCCGTTGCTGCTCGTCGAGCCGTCATTGCAAGAATCGAAAAGGCTGCACTTGATGAGTCTGGCCTGAAGAGTACGGTGACGACTTTGTACGGAGGCGGACGTTACCATCTTTACATGTACAAGAAGTACACGGATGTGCGATTGGTGTGGGCACCAGAGACAGCGATTGCGTTTTTCGGCGGGGATGCCGACAACTTTGAGTATCCACGATTCTGTCTTGATGCCTGTATCTTTCGCGTTTATGAAAATGACAAGCCGGCAAAGATTGAACATTTTCTGAAGTGGTCGGCTGCGGGTCCCGAGCAGGGAGATGTGGCATTTGTTTCTGGTCATCCTGGTCGGACCAGTCGTATTCTGACGGTCGATGCCTTGAAGTATCAGCGAGATGTGGCTCAGCCCGCCTCCCTGACAAATCTGCGTCGTGCTGAGATTGTGTTGCAGCAGTACGGGCTGCGTGGGAAAGAAAACGCCCGCCGTGCTCGTGAAGATCTGTTCGGTGTACAGAATTCTCGCAAGGCACGACTCGGAATGCTGGCTGGTCTGCAGGATCCGCAGGTGATGGCGGACAAGCTGAAGGCGGAGCAGAAGCTGCTGGCTGCAGTGAATGCTGATGAGAAGCTGAAGCCTCTGGCTGCTGCATGGGCAGTGATTGCGGACATCACGAAGAAGCGTACGGAGATGCTGAAGAAGGGTGTTTCTGTCAATTCATCGCTGTATGGGATTGCTCTGCAGCTGGTGCAGATGGCTGAGGAGGACCGTCTGCCATCTGAACAGCGTCTGCCGGAGTTTTCGGAAGCCGGACGTGAATCTCTGCTGCAGCAACTGTATTCGGAAGCTCCGATCTATGCTGACCTTGATCAGGTGCTGCTGACTGATTCGATTTCGAAGACGCTGGAGCAGCGAGGGTTTGACGACCCACTGTGTCAGCAGATTCTGGCCGGCAAAGGACCTGCTGAACGAGCGGCGGAGCTTGTGCGCGGCACAAAGCTGGCCGATCCGGCGTTTCGGAAGCAGTTGGCTGCTGGTGGTCTGGAGGCGATTGAGAAGAGTGATGATCCGATGATTCAGCTGGCTCGCGCGATCAATCCTGAATCACGTCGCATTCGCAAAGTCACTGAAGAACTGGATGAACAGGATCGCCAGGCGTATGCCAGTGTCGCTGAAGCGCGCTTTGCCGTCCTGGGAACTTCCGTTTACCCGGATGCGACATTCACGCTGAGGCTGGCCTTTGGTCCGGTGACAGGTTACGAGCAGGACGGACAGCAGATTCCCGCGTGGACGACGATGGGTGGAGCGTATCAGCACGAAGAGGCTCATGCCGGCCAGACGGACTATGTCCTGCCGAAATCATGGAAGGCAGCGGAAGCAAAACTGAACAAATCAATACCGTTCAACTTTGTTTCGACGGCCGACATTATCGGTGGCAATTCCGGCAGTCCTGTCGTGAATCGAGCTGGTGAGCTGATCGGTCTGATCTTTGACGGGAATATCCAGTCGTTGTCAGGCAACTATGTGTATACCGAGCGTCAGTCACGGTCGGTGTCAGTGAATTCCGGAGCGATCCGTGAGGCACTGAAGGTGGTCTATGGTGCGACGACGCTGGAGGCCGAACTGGGGCACTGAGTGTCGAGACTGCCGGGTGTTCTTTCTGAGTTACAGGCGATGCTGCCAGCCACCGGCTGGCAGCCTGCTGGACTGGCCATCCGGCATCAGCAGTGTAATCCCCTGCCCTGCTTCGACAGATCCAATCTGCTGAAAGGCCAGTCCTTCCGGTGCTGCCTGCAAAGCTGTGGCTGCAGCGGGCGGGACTGCCAGCAGCAGCTCAAAATCTTCGCCATCGCTGAGGGCTGCCTGCAGGCGTAATGCGGGAGGCAGGTCTGGGGGCACATCCGAGTGGATCGGAATATCGGCTGCGGTAAGTCTGGCTGAAGTGCCACTGGCCTGCATCATGCGAGGCAGGTCAGTGGCCAATCCGTCAGAGATGTCCATGAGGGCAGAGACACTTACGCTGTCGGCAAGCCATCTGGCGATGTCCAGTCGGGGCCGGAATGTCAGGTGTCGTCCACTGGCAAGGCTGCCCCCCAGCGGCCCGGTCACGAACAGCAGATCTCCCGGTCTGGCTCCGCTTCTCAGCGGGATACTGGTACTGAGTGGACTGCCGGTCAGGGCAACATTGATGGCGAATGGACCATCCCATGAGTTGGTATCACCGCCGGCAATGACGCAGTGAAATTCGTCGGCCAGTTCCTGCAGTCCGTGGTAGAGGGACTGCAGGAAGGCAGTGGAGTCCGTTGTGGCACGGGGGATGGCGAGGCTGATGAAGGCAGCTGTTGGCTTTGCGAGCATGGCAGCGAGGTCGCTGAGATTCACGGCCAGTGCTTTTCGGCCGGCCAGTGC
Organism: uncultured Planctomycetaceae bacterium; assembly: GCA_963977705.1. Lineage (GTDB taxonomy): Bacteria > Planctomycetota > Planctomycetia > Planctomycetales > Planctomycetaceae > SXXK01. The sequence continues at coordinate 7,774 of CAXBSH010000038.1, read as the reverse complement.
TGGAGTGATTTCGGAAAGACGGAAATGAGTCCCATCCAGCAGCATGTCGGTTACCACGACAACTCGGCCGTGGGGCTCGGCCTGCAGTACTGCTCCATCATCACCGATTCCATGCAGTACAGGGTTTCGTGCAGGAAAACGCTGAGCCAGTGACTGCAGGAATTCATTTTCTGTCATGGTCGACGTTCAGATTTGGAATGTGGTTGTGGTGTTGCAGGGCACAGAGGAAGTCTCTGCCACGTTGTTGTATTCTGCGGATTCTTCGCGAGCACGGAAATGCAGTGGGGACCGGAAATTAGATCGTTTTTTTTGCGGCAGCGGGATGAAGTGTCAGGAAGCTTATGAGAACTCTGATAACAGAACAGCAGATCAGACAGCGAATCGAGGAACTGGGACGGCAATTATCTGCCGACTATTCCGGGCGACCATTGACAGTGGTCGCGGTGCTGACCGGCAGTCTTGTCCTGCTGGCCGATCTGATCCGCTGTATTTCGACACCGCTGAAGGTCACTCTGGTTTCCGCCTCCAGTTACGGCGGGACTCGCACCACGGCCGGGCATCTGACGATCAACGATTCGTTGCTGGCAGATCCTGATGGTCGCGACCTGCTGGTGCTGGACGATATCTTTGATACGGGCCGGACGATGCAGGGGCTGCTGCAGAATCTGCAGGCGCGCAATCCGGCCAGTCTGAGGACTGCCGTTCTGTTGTGGAAGCCGGCCCGAACGGAAGTCAATTTTCAGCCGGATTACTTTGGCTTTCAGATACCTGACGAATTCGTGGTTGGTTATGGGTTGGACTACAACGATCATTTTCGGCATTTGCCGTTTATCGGTATACCGGATGCAGAGGACCTGCAGATGGCACAATGAATGGTGCCGCCAGTGACGGCTGAACAGTCAGTGTGTGTTGCAGTGTGGGCGACCTGCTTGATTCAGACTGCAGCCTTAGAGTCTTACGGGGACACCGCGTTCAGCGAGGTACTGTTTGGTTTCGGGGATGGTGTGCGTGCCATAATGGAAGATGCTGGCAGCGAGGGCGGCACTGGCACCGCCAGCCGTGACGGCCTGATAGAGGTGTTCCGGGCACCCTGCACCGCCGCTGGCCACGACGGGGATGGAGACGGCATCGGCGACGGCGCGAGTGATTTCAAGGTCATAGCCGTCTTTGGTTCCGTCGGCATCCATGCAGGTCAGCACAATTTCCCCGGCTCCCAGTCGTTCGACTTCCCGAGCCCACGCCACGGCCTGCAGTCCGGTAGGGACTCGTCCGCCGTTGATATGGACATCCCACAACTCCTGGCCATCAACGATGACTCGCTTGGGATCAATATTCACGACGATGCACTGGCTGCCGAATCGCAGCGCTGCCTCGCGTACAAATTCCGGTTGCCGCACAGCCATGGAATTGATGGAAACTTTGTCGCAGCCGGCATTGAGCAGCCTGCGAATATCATCGAGGTTGCGAATTCCGCCGCCGACGGTAAGTGGCATGAAGACCACTTCTGAAGTGCGAGCGACCACGTCGAGGATGATATCACGTTGTTCGTGGCTGGCTGTGATGTCGAGGAATACCAGTTCATCGGCCCCCTGCTGCTCATAGCGGCGGGCGATCTGCACCGGGTCACCGGCATCCTGCAGGTTGAGAAAATTCACACCCTTGACGACGCGCCCGGCGTGAACATCAAGGCAGGGAATGATACGCTTTGCCAGCATCGGGGACGCGACCTGTGTCGTTCTCTGGAATTATGGAAGTAAAAGCAGGACTCCGCGTATCTCACAGCGTGTCGTGGGGTGTTGCAATGCAGCCGGCACGGTCTTCGGCTGCTTTCGCTGAATCGGTGCCGTTTTTTTGACTGATTGTGCTGATGACTACCCCTTCTCTGTCAGTTCGTACTGTTTCTGTGGACCTTGGCGCCCGCAGCTACCGCATTGAAATCGGTGCGAAACTGCTGCAGCAGGGCCTGAAATACCTGCTGGACTGGACCGCTCCGGAAGTTCCCGGAAAACTGAGGCTGTTGCTGGTGGCAGATGCTGCGGTCGCCGAGACACATGCGAGTCCGCTCAGACTGTCGCTGCAGGCTGGTGGTCCCGAGGTACATCTGTTGCAGGTACCTTCCGGTGAGTCTACCAAGTCGTCGGTACAGCTGCAGCGAATTTACGATGCACTGGTGGAGATGGCTGCCGATCGACGCACGATTGTGGCGGCTGTTGGTGGCGGCGTTGCCGGTGATCTGGCGGGATTTGCAGCGGCGACTTACGCTCGTGGACTGCGATTTCTGCAGGTTCCCACCACATTGCTGTCCATGGTTGACAGCTCCGTCGGCGGTAAGACGGGGATCAATCATCCGCGGGGCAAAAATCTGATCGGTGCTTTTCATCAGCCAATGGGAGTGCTGATTGATCCAGCGGTGCTGCAGACTCTGCCTGATCGTGAATATCGCAGTGGTCTGGCTGAAGTCGTGAAGTACGGTGTGATTCTGGACGCTGACTTTTTCGAGTTTCTTGAACGAAATGTGCACGGCCTCAGTGCTCGCGATCCGCAGGTGCTGAGTGCCGTGATTTGTCGCAGTTGTGAGCTGAAGGCGGACGTCGTGCGTCAGGATGAATTCGAGACCACAGGACTGCGAGCTGTGCTGAACTATGGGCACACGTTTGGTCATGCCTTTGAGGCTCTGGCGGGCTATGGCCAGCTGCTGCACGGTGAAGCTGTTTCCATTGGAATGCTGTGTGCATCGCGACTGGCGGAAAAGCTGGGACGAATCACTGCGGATGTCACTCAGCGTCAGCAGCGACTGCTGGAAGCTCTGCAACTACCGGTACATGTGCCCTCGGATCTGCGTGCCAGGCCTGCAGAGATCGTGCAATGCATGCTGCTGGACAAGAAGACCGAAGGGCGTGAGCTGCGGTTTGTTTTGCCATCCCGTCTGGGGCATGTGGAAATGGTCCGAGGAGTGACTTCGGAGCAGGCCTTGAGCGTGTTGTAGGCCAGTGCTGTTGATCAACTGTGTCGTGTGGGTCTGCTGCGAAGCGAATCGGCTGCGACTGCTGCTACGGTGATGCTGCCGGTGATCAGGTATCGCACACCTTCTCCTGCACCGGCATGTGATAGTCCCGTCTGCAGCACGGCGATAATCAGTACGCCCAGGAATGTGCTGAGCACGGATCCTCGCCCGCCTGAAAGACTGGTTCCACCGATGACTGCAGCAGCGATTGCCAGCAGTTCAAAGCCACGGGCTCCGCCGGGATCACCAGTACTGAGACGCGATGTTTCGATGATCCCGCCGGCCGACGCGCAGAATCCGCTGAGGAGGAAGACGGCCAGTCGAATGGGGCGAATGTCGACACCACTGAGGGAGAGTGCCACAGCATTGTCACCCAATGCCCGGCACCAGCGTCCAAAAACTGTCTGAGTGAGTACAAAATGTGCAACGCCCACGAAGCAGGCAGCGGCCAGAAATGCGGGTGAGATCCCAATGCCGGAGAGGGGGCTGCTGAGCCACTCCACACGAACTCCGATATACTGCGGTCTGGAACCGGTGGCCAGCAGTGCCAGTCCGCGGGTGGCCTGCAGCACGCCAAGTGTGACGATAAATGACGGCAGGCGGGCAAAGGTGATGAGGCTGCCACTGACAACGCCACTCAGAATGCCGACTATCAGCACGGCAGCAGCGGCTGCCGGCAGGTTCCATTGGTGCCTTGCCATCAGCAGGCCAAGGCAGGCTGATGTCAGTGCGAGGACAGACCCGACGGAGAGGTCAATTGCACCCGTTATCAGCACAAAAGTCATACCGATACTGACAACTGTGATCGCCGGAATCTGGTTCAGCACGGCCCGCAGCGTCGCGACCGTGAAGAATCGATCAAGGCTGATGGAAAACAACACCGTCAGTGCCAGCAGCACCAGCACCAGAACTGTCTGTCCGGCAAGGGAAACACGCAGACGTTCCTGCATGAGTGATATCCTGCTGCTGTTACTGAGTGTGGGATGAGATACTTGTCAGCCCGAGCTGAGTTTTTCGTCGGCCCACACTTTAAGTGCCTGCTGTGCTGCGTTCATCGCGACATCTCCGGCAGCACGAGCAGCTGGCAGATCGGTCACAATATCGGACTGACAGAAGAAGTAAAACTTGATCTTGGGTTCTGTTCCCGATGGTCGACCAGCGATCTGAATTCGCACAGAGGATGCAGGATCGGAGTGGTAAATCAGCAGATCCCCCCGCGGGCTGGAGATCGGGGAGATCAGGCGACCAGCAGGTACTTCAGTGCGAGTTCCCTGCATGTAGTCATCAGCCTGCACAATGCGGACGGGGCCGAATGCTGCGGGAGGCTGCTGTCGCAGAGTCTGCATGAGTCCGTCAATTTTTGCTTTGCCCGTCGGCCCTTCGCAGTAGATGGACGTCTGACCTTCACAGTGGTAACCGCATTGCGTGTACAGGACATCCAGTTGATCCAGCAGTGTGCGACCTGCGGAATGCAGTTCACCGGCCAGCTCAAGAATGTAGAGAGCACAGACAGAGGCATCCTTGTCCCGGCAGTAGTCACCAGCCAGGAAGCCGATTGATTCTTCAGTACCAAATACAAAGTGATCTGTGCCCTGCTCTTCCATTGTCTGGGCTATGTATTTGAAACCGACCAGCAGCTCATGGAAGCAGCGGGCACCGTGGTGTTCGGCAAGAGCCTTTGTCAGTGGCGTGGTGACCAGAGTTTCGACGATGTAATCCCGGGGCGAGAATCGCCCGCTGGCTTTACGACGACGCAGCAGATAATCAGTAATCAGTGCCCCTACCTGATTGCCACTGAGTGATACAAATCGACCTCCGGCCGTTCGCACCATGACTCCCAGACGATCGGCATCCGGATCGGAAGCCAGAATCAGCTGAGCCGGATGTCCGGTTTGTTCGACCCACTGAATGGCTGGGTCAAATACAGCCAGGTTTTCAGGATTCGGAAGATGTTTGGGGACATTCGGGAACCCGCCATCAGGGGCTCGTTGCGGTTCAAAGATGTCCACTGCGGTAAATCCGGCAGCCTGAATGACAGCGTACACTGACGTTTCACCAACACCATGCAGTGGGGTGAAAACTGCAGGAAGGTCACGATGTGACGATTCAGACAGCCCAACGACCGCTGCGGTGTAGGCTGCATCAAGTTCTGCACCGACAAGTCGGATGGAACCGTTCTGCAGGCACTGCTGATAGTCTGCGGATGGGATGACTTCCGCACGCTCCACTTCGCGGATGATTCCTTTGTCATGTGGAGGGATCACCTGTCCGCCATTGCTCCAGTAGGCCTTGAATCCGTTATCAGCCGGCGGATTATGTGAAGCTGAAATCATGACCCCGATGCTGCATTTGAGCTGTCGCACAGCAAATGACAGGACGGGAGTGGCCCGGTGACCGTCGAACAGCCACACCTGCAGTCCGTGAGCTGCGAAAGTACAGGCGGCAATCCTGGCGAAGCGATCTGAATTGTGTCGGGTATCGCAGGCAATCACCACTGAGCCACCAGTGGTGACTCCGGTGGATCGCAGGTAGACGGCCATCCCGTGTGCAGATTCGGCGATGGTGCGGTCGTTGATGGTGGCGGGCCCCATTTCGCCCATCGGACCACGTCGGCCACCCGTGCCGAAAGGAATGGAGGTCCAGAACATTGCATCAAGGTCGGACCATTTTTCGTCTGCAATCAGCTGCAGAATTCCGGGGCGCCACGCCGCCAGTGATTCCCGAGTCAGCCAGATCTTCAGATTTGCTGGTGAATCGGCAGTCAGCAGCCCGGCGGCAGCGGCCTGTTCGATGGCGTGAATTGTGTCGCTGGAAAGTTCCATAGTCATAAAGCTGGCACCACTTCTGGTATTCTCTGCTGACAGACTCGGTTTTTGCCCGAAGATCGCGAATATTCCGACAACTGCACAGGGTTTTTCAACAGTGAATCCGGAAATATCGGAAATGGATGACGGCTGTGCATTGAGTGTCAGGTGTGTTGAATCGGAGTCTGCTGGAAACTTCTGTATGGTGCAGCAATCGTCGCTGTCTCTGGCTCAATCGGTTCTCAGTCAGAGGTTCGGTTTTAGCGATTTCAGGGGTTGTCAGGGCGCTGTTATTGAACAGGTGCTTGGTGGTCAGCACGCTCTGGTGATCATGCCCACTGGTGGGGGCAAGTCCCTGTGTTTTCAGGTTCCAGCCCTCGTGTTAGCCGAGGATACCCGCTGGAAGGGGCAGCAACCACTGACCGTCGTGGTTTCGCCGCTGATTGCTTTGATGAAGGATCAGGTGGATTCACTGGTACGTCGTGGTGTCCCAGCCACGTTCATTAATTCGTCTCTGACAAAGGCCGAACGTCAGCAGCGCTATATGGCTCTGCAGTCGGGGGATTACAGCCTCCTGTATGTGACTCCCGAGCGATTTCGCAAACCGGAATTCCTGCAGGTTCTGAAGGCACGCCGGGTCGTTCTGCTGGCAGTTGATGAGGCTCACTGCATCAGTGAATGGGGGCACGATTTTCGTCCGGATTACTCGCGACTGGGCGAAATTCGGCAACTGCTTGGTAATCCCGTGACGATCGCGCTGACTGCAACGGCAACTCCTGAGGTGCAGCAGGACATCGTGAAACAACTGCAGCTGCCGGCCAGGGACGTGCAGACATTTCACGAAGGTATCGAGCGTCCGGGCCTTGAACTGTGCGTTCAGGAAGTCTGGGGCAGTGATGAAAAGCAGGAGGCGATGCAGGGGGTGATTGAAAAATGGCTGAACGGACCTGCCGGATGTGGCATCATCTATTTCACTCTGATTCGGACGCTGGAAGAGTTCAGTGAGCGACTGCAGGCGGAAGGGATTGAACATGTATGCTACCACGGTGATCTCGATCGTGGCCTCAGACGCAGCATACAGGACGACTTCATGCAGGGCCGAGTCAGGCTGGCGCTGGCAACAAATGCCTTCGGGATGGGAGTTGATCGGGACAACATCCGCTTTGTTGTGCATGCAGACGTGCCTGGTTCACTGGAATCCTACTATCAGGAGATCGGGAGGGCTGGACGTGATGGCCAACCGGCCGACTGTGTGCTGCTGTACGATCAGCGCGATCTGAATACTCAGATGGAGTTTATTCGCTGGTCGAATCCCGATGCCGAATTCTGCGAGCGAGCGTGGCTGCTGCTGAAACACAACCCGGAACAGGTGCGAGCATTCGGGATTGACTGGCTGCGTGAGCGTCTGTGTGATCGCAATCGACATGATCGTCGGATCGAAACCGTCCTGTCGCTGTTGCAGCGCTACGGAGTGCTGGAGGACGAGCATGATCTGACGGATCTGGAGTTACAGGGGGAACTGCCGGCTGAACTTCGCAATGCAGAAGCTCGCGGAAGCAAGTTGCTGAATGACCAGAAACGTCTGTATGCACTCGTGCAGTACATTCGCAGCGAAGACCGTCGTCAGTTTCTGCGGGAGTACTTCGGAACGACAGGATGATGAATCTGAACAAGTCTCCTCGGGGCAGGAAACCACCGAGCAGAGATCGCAGATCATCAGGCCGCTGACGATTGAGTCTTCGAGATTAATACCACAGCACCGCAGAAAACGGGCTCGATGTAAACTGAAGTACGCCGTGTTGATGTGGCGTCTGAGTGTTGGTGATTCTTCTCCACCGAAGGACGCGGTTGTCAGTTGTCAGTGCACGCAAAGTCCCACTTGGGAGGGCGAGGCTCCCGCCGAGCCGAAGTCAATTGTCTGTGTTCAGTTGTCGTTGTTCGCCGACAACCGTAGCCCGAGCATTCC
>CAXBSH010000037.1:0-26162 GCA_963977705.1 uncultured Planctomycetaceae bacterium | reverse complement strand
ATCGGCTGGCGTCTTCGGGAGCTGTGGGGCTGGGAGGGCAGTTGCAGTTGACGCTGGACGTGCCTTTGGAAAAGGTGGCGAGTGGAGGCAGAACTGCACGGCTTCCGGTGCGGGGAACGATTTCCCGACCGCAGCCGGATACGGCCGCCCTGGTCCAGACTCTGGCCGCTGATCAACTGCAGAAACGTCTTGGCGACAAAGTGGACCGGACGGTTAACCAGCAGTTGAATCGGCTGTTAGAGCGATTTTGACGATTGCGCGGACGCTGCAGATTTCCTGTTTTTCCTGTTTTGTTGTTGTGAATCGGGAAAACCTGAGTTTCTGGCGGTGCGATTCGGGGGACTGTTGCAGAGTTTAACGAATTCGCCAGGATCCTTTGGGCGAAAGCAGGTTGCAGGGGGAAGTCTTTTCTGACTTTACCGATCCGGCAGCAGATAGTGAACTTTTCACGTTTCTGCCGGGGGCTGTGACTCGGTGTGCCATGGGGTGGTCGAAACGGGGCAGTCCCCGTGTTTTGAACGCCTCGCGGTCGCCGAAAGATTTCGAACCAGAATGTCATCAATTGCACTGTCCTTGGTTTCCTCTGGCAGAAAACTCAAACCGACAGGACATACGATTCCTTCGCCCCTGCAGGCTGGCGTTTGTGTTCAGATCGCGGAGAGACTATGAATTCGTTGATTTATGCAGTTCCGGTGGCCGGTCTTGTTGGACTGGCGTTCAGTGTTTATCGGTATCGTTCGATAGCGAGTGAGGATCCGGGCACTGAGGTGATGCGGATGCTGGCCGCTCGCATTCGCGGCGGAGCGATGGCCTTCCTGCGTGCTGAATATTCAGTGATGCTGGGGTTCATTCTGGTTGTGGCTGGTCTGATGTATATGTCGGGCCTGTCAGAAGGCTCGCATCCCCTGATCGCGCTGGCATTTGTGCTGGGCGCTGTCTTCTCGGGTCTGGCCGGTTTCTTTGGGATGCGTGTTGCCACACTGGCCAACGTAAGAACTGCTGCTGCTGCGCGTCGTGGTCTGGCACCCGCACTGCTGATTGCCTTTGGTGGCGGATCGGTGATGGGTCTGACGGTAGTGGGTCTGGGCATGCTGGGCCTCGGTGGCCTGTATGTCGTGTTCAGTCAGGTACTGGGAACAGATGCTTCGTCTGCGGCTCGTCTGACAACAGTTCTGACGGGTTTTTCCTTTGGTGCTTCGTCTGTGGCGTTGTTTGCTCGTCTGGGCGGCGGGATTTATACGAAGGCTGCTGACGTGGGTGCTGACCTTGTCGGCAAGGTCGAAGCTGGAATTCCGGAAGATCATCCTCTGAATCCGGCGACGATTGCAGACAACGTAGGCGACAACGTAGGCGACGTGGCAGGGATGGGTGCCGACCTGTTTGAGAGCTTTGTGGGTGCGATAGTCGGAGCGATGGTTCTGGGTGCTGCTTTGGCAGTGCAGTCAGAGTTTCAGGGTTCTCTGGGTGGCCTGAGTGCAGTGATTCTGCCGTTGCTGCTGGGGGCCGCCGGAGTGATCTGCAGTGTATTCGGTACGTTCTTCGTCACTGGTGATGACAATGTGGATCCGGCGCGTGCACTGAATCGAGGCGAGGTCCTTGCGGCGATTGCCATGCTGGTGGCCAGTTATCTGATTATTATGGGTGTACTGCCTGAGAAATGGCTGGCTCCGGAGGGCTTTGAAGTCACTCGTATGGGTGTCTTCTGGGCATCGATTATCGGGCTGGGGGCGGGGATGGCGATTGGTTTTGTGACTGAGTATTACACGGGTACGGGTCGTCGTCCTGTGATTGAAATTGTTGAGCAATCAGTCACCGGGGCAGCGACGAATGTGATCGCGGGTGTGGGTGTGGGCATGCTGTCCACAGCGATTCCGATGCTGCTGATTGCCTTTGCAATTCTGGGGGCTTATGAACTGGCGGGATTGTATGGGATCGCCATCGCTGCTGTGGGGATGCTGTCGAATACGGGCATTCAACTGGCGGTGGATGCATATGGTCCGATTGCCGACAATGCCGGCGGGATTGCCGAGATGAGTGGTCTGCCGAAGGACGTGCGTGGGCGTACCGATCAGCTGGATGCGGTGGGGAACACGACCGCGGCAATTGGTAAGGGCTTTGCCATTGGTTCTGCGGCACTGACTGCACTGGCATTGTTCAGTGCCTATATGACGACGGCCGGTCTGAAGTCCATCGATATTGCGAATCCGCGGGTGATGTGCGGACTGTTTATTGGTGCCATGATGCCATTTCTGTTTTCGGCGATGGCCATGCGGGCTGTGGGTCGAGCGGCCACCAAAATGATTGCTGAAGTTCGTCGCCAATTCCGCGAAGTGCCGATCCTGCGGGAAGCTCTTGAGGTCTGCAGACGCAACGAACATTCTTCGATGGATTCGTGGAGTGAAGCCGATCGTTCTGTCATGTCACGAGCTCTGGAAAAGGTTGACAGTGATTCGTGTATCGCGATTTCCACGAAGGCATCACTGCGGGAAATGATACTGCCGGGTATTCTGGCGGTTGTGGGACCTGTCGGTGCGGGATTCCTTGGTGGTGGCGGGATGCTGGGCGGTCTGCTGGCCGGCGTGACCGTCAGTGGCGTGATGCTGGCGATTTTCCAGTCCAATGCTGGTGGCGCGTGGGACAACGCGAAGAAGATGATCGAGGGTGGTGTGACGGTCAATGGTGTCGAGTATCGCAAGGGCAGCACGGCGCATGCGGCTGCAGTTGTGGGTGACACTGTGGGTGACCCGTTCAAGGATACATCAGGTCCTTCGCTGAATATTCTGCTGAAGCTGGTGTCGGTTGCCGCGCTGGTGATTGCTCCGTGGCTGACCACCGCCGAGAAGTCCGCGGTTCAGGTACCGGCTCAGGCTGCCGAGGCCAGTGCCGTTGTGGCACCAGCAGCTCCCTGAACGAAGCTGACTGTGGATTGCAGGTCGACTGGTCAGTCTGCGTTCAGGCTGGCCAGTACGGCGTCCGTCATCTGCTGAGTCGAGCATGTTCCGCCGAGGTCGGGAGTGCGGATCTGCGGGTCCTGCAATGCCAGTGGAATGGCCTTTCGCAGCAGTCCTGCGGCGGTCCGGCAAGCCGGAGTCTGCAGCCAGTCCAGCATCAGTCCCAGTGACAGAATCATGGCCAGCGGATTGGCAATACCCTGCCCTGCAATATCCGGTGCGGTTCCGTGGCATGGCTGAAACACGGCGACCTCAGCACCGACGTCTGCGGAGGGGGCCATGCCCATGCCACCGACCAGTGCGGCGGCAAGATCACTGAGGATATCACCGAACATGTTTTCGGTGACAAGCACATCGAACGACTGTGGCCGCCTGACAAGATGCAGTGCTGCAGCATCGACGTACATGCGATCGGTCTGCACGTCAGGATACAGTTGTGCAACCTGATCAAAATACTGGCGAAAACGTACCATGGATGGCAGGACGTTGGCCTTATAGACCAGTGTGACGTGGTGTCGCCGCTGGCGCGCCAGCTGGAAGGCCGCATGAAACAGGCGTTCGCTGCCAACGCGAGTAACTCGCAGGATATCGTCGACCGTCTCAGATTCCGGGGCAACTCTGCGTCCCCGTGAATGGAACAGACCTTCCGTATTTTCCCGCAGGATCAGCAGATCAATATCGCCGGGCTGCGCCTGCTTCAGTGGCGAATCCATGGCATGGTACAGGTACACCGGTCGAATGCCCTGATACAGCTGAAAATGTTCTCGCAGATCAATCTGCGGTGTCACCTCGCGACCATCCGGCTGGCGGACATGCGGCAGTCCCATCGCGGCCAGCAGCACAGCATCTGCATCGCGGCAGGCCTGCAGAGTTGCTGTTGGTAGTGCAGAACCGCTGCGAAGGTATTCTGCTGCGCCAGCCGCACACGGCCTTAACTGCAGTTTCAGATCCGGAAGACACTGCTGCAGCCGCTGCAGGACGGCAATGGCAGCGTCCATGACCTCCGGACCGATCCCATCGCCGGGTAATACCGCGATCGTCAGTTCCTGACTGTCATCATTCCGCGCAGCTGTCATCCGGAAGCCTTCCGTCTGTTCGCCCGCGCTACAGGTACTGCTGCAGCTGCTGTTCCGTCAGCAGATCCAGCAGTTGCTTGATCCGTTCGGACTGAGCTGCATCAGCCACAAGTGTGGCATCAGGCGTGTGAACAATGATCAGATTGCGAAGCCCCAGCGTGGCCACGAGATGGTCGTCAGACGTGCGGACGATGCAGCCCTGGGTGTCCACTCCGGCAAACAGTCCATCCGTCGTATTACCCTGCGCATCACTGCCGTTCAGGCGAGGCAGTGACAGCCAGCTGCCGACATCATCCCACTGGAACGGAGCCTCCAGCACGCAGACATTCTGTGCGCGTTCGAGAACGGCATAATCAATGGAAATACTCTTCAGCAGGGGGAATTTCTGTGTCAGTACATGTGGGTAATCGGGGGTCTCTGCTGCCGCATCAATCTCTCGCAGGCCGGCAGCAAGCTCCGGCTCATACTGCTGCAGCAGATTCATGATGGTGGCCGCTTTCCAGCAGAAGATTCCGCAGTTCCAGAAGTAGCGACCATCCCGCAGATACTGTTCAGCGACAGCCTGCTGCGGCTTCTCGCGAAAAGCCTGCACCTGGAACAGAGTCGGAGTATCTGTATCCAGCCGTGTACCGCGTTCGATATAGCCGTAGCCGGTGGACGGAAACGTGGGGATAACTCCGAAAAGCACAAGGCTTTCCGCGCTTTGCTGCACGATCGACACAGCTCGCAGCGCAGCGCGACTGAAAGCCTCGTCCGTGCGAATCACATGATCTGCCGGCATCACAAACATGATGCCCTCGGGATCTCTGCGCAGGATTTCGAGGGCTGCCAGCCCTACACAGGCGGCCGTATTGCGTGCTGCCGGTTCCACCAGCACGTTTCCAGCTGGCAGCGATGGCAGTTGTTCACGGACGGCATCGGCCTGCACCGCGTTCGTTACAACCCACGAATTCTCTGCAGAAACCCATGCGGAGCAGCGATCCAGAGTCTGCTGGATCATGGTGCGGCGACCGGCGAGGCTGAGCAGTTGTTTGGGAGTTTTTTTTCGGCTCTGGGGCCAGAATCGAGTTCCGCTTCCTCCGGCCATAATCACGGCGTGCAGCACTTGTCACACTCCAATTGATCTCTGTCAGAACACCTGAATTTCGGTGACCGTCTGATTGCTGGATTTGTCAGGCTCAGGACTGGCTGAGATCCCGATTGCCTGCAGAACCAGCGATCGCTCGAGCCACCGAATCCAGCATCACTTCCATGGCAAACGGCTTGCGCAGGTAGTCCACCACACCCAGCATCTCAGCATAGGCCTTGTGTCGACTGCCTTCGTTGGCCGTCATCATGATCACAGGCGGAGCATCGGGGAGTTCGGCCAGGAATTCGAGGACGGGGAAGCCACCCATTCGCGGCATCATCATGTCTGTCAGTACAAGGTCCGGGCGCTGCTGCTGAATCAGTCGTCGGCCGTCCTGACCATTCGATGCCGCAACAACCCGATAACCGGCTGCGGTCAGTACACTCTGAATCGTCGTCGAGATGTCGCGATCATCCTCAATCAGCACGATCGTTTTTTTGCCCGCTGTCTGATCCCCGCTCATATCTGCTGCTCCTGTGCAAGATCACTGTGAAACAGGGGGGGCTTGTGGAGCCACTGCGGCTACGGTACGGGCTCCCGGAATGGCAGTGAAGGACAGCGCAGGAGCTGCGTCTTCGGCATTCCACGTCCGAACTTCACCATCATAACTGCCGGCAGCCACCAGCTTTCGTCCGGCATGCTCGGCCACAGAATAAACCCAGTCGCGATGGCCCGCATATTTCCGCACAGCAGCACCGTCAGCAGCCTTGTGCAGATGCACATTGCCGTCACCGGATGCGGAATAGAGCAGATCCCCGGCAGCCACCTGAATTCGAAAGACGTCGCCACCAAATCCCGCGATACCGCGAATTTCCTTCGCATCGGCCGACTGCCAGATTCGGACGCGACGGTCTCCACCACCGCTGGCCACCGTTGCACCGTCCGCCAGAAAGGCGGCCGTATAGGCTGGCTCGCCGTGACCCGGAAACGTCACAACAGGATTGCCGGTAGTCGCGTCAAACACCTTACACGTTTTGTCCTTGCTGGCACTGACCAGTCGCTGACCATTGGGTGACCAGTTGATGTCCATCACCCAGTCCGCGTGATCTTCAATCTTCAGCTGCTGCTCACCTGTTCCGACGTCCACCACCACGATCGCACGATCTGCACCGGCACAGACAGCACGTGTCTGGTCAGGACTGAAGGCCGCGGCAAACACTGAGTCACGTGAACGCACCAGTGTTCGCAGCAGACTTCCGTCAGCTGCCGAAAACAGTTTCAGTTCACCCAGTTGTCCGGGAGTTCCAGCGGCTACCAGCAGGCGACTGCCGTCCGCACTGAATTCCACGTCATGGACCCGTTCGGCCAGATTGGAGATTCGGCGAATCAATGTGCCGTCTGCCGTATTCCAGACCAGCACTTCATGATAGCCGGAAGACACCAGTTGACTGCCGTCCGGAGAAAACGCGATGGCTGTGACAGGAATCGGAGCCCGGTATTCAGCCGGTGGCTGTGGTTGTGAGAATTCCGGAACCACATCAAACAGATCGGCCGTCAGTGAAACTCCGGCATCCAGCGGAGCACCCACATCGATCCAGTGTTTCAGAACGGCAATTTCATCAGCCTTCAGAGAATCGGCTTCCTTCGGCATGGACCCGGATTCCACTTCCGAAATCAGCAGTGATTCAGCACTGTTGTGGGTTGTCACAACAGCACCTGATTCCCCACCCTTCTGCAGTGCTGCGAAGGAATCAAGATTCAGACGCCCACCGGGACTGCGAGTGTTATGGCAGGCGACACAGCGGCGAGCGAAGATCGGGGCGACGTGCCGCGAGAACGAGACAAACCGTCCCAGTGGCTCCAGAGCGGCTTCTGCAGCTCGCTGCACTGTCAGGGTTTCGGCAGTGGCAATCTGCAGTTCCGCGTCCAGCTTTGGCAGAGCCGGCTCAAGCGATTCCAGCTGTGCCGTCAGAGTTCGCTGCCATTCAGTACTGTCAGCCGTTAGTTGCTTCAGCTGAGCCTCCTTGGTCACTGCTGCTGAGACTGCATCACTGGCAGCAGTCAACGCCGTTCGCAGAGGACCGGCCGCCTGTTCAGCTGCAGCCAACTCGGCCGTCTTCTTCTCCTGCTCAGCCTGAGCCGCAGCCATCAGCTTCTGACGCTCCTGCAGAACGGTTGCCAATTCGGTTTGCAGTGTCTGATTCGCAGTCTTCAGGCCAGCAAAATCGGCCAGCGTTTTTTCCAGGGCCTGAATCGCAGCAGCAGAATCCACTCCGGTCAGCTTTGCCGCTTCTTTCAGAGTTGCCAGCGACTTTTCCAGTGAGTCGGCAGACTGCTGCATCCGGTCAGCAGAGGCTTTGGCTTCTGCTGCATGAGCCGTGGTTTCGGCAACTGCAGCCGTGGCACCGGTCAGAGTCACCGTTGCGGCGTCCATTGCTGCTTTTGCTGTGGTCACAACCATCTCGGCTTTGTCGGCCGCAGCTTTTGCCTCCGCCGTTTTCTTATCCAGCTCAGGACGCTGGGCTGTCAATGCAGCCACCTGCTGCTCAGCTTCTGCCCCTCGACTACGCCACTCCACGGAAGACTTACGCAGACCAGCCAGTTGTGTCTGCAGCGCACGACGTGCGGTCTGCATTGCTTCGAGACGAGCTTTGGCGCGAGTTGCTACGGCGACGGCAGCATCGGCAGCCTCATGAGCGGGAAGATCGGCCTGAATCCGAGCCACTCGTTGTTCAAGCATCGCTGACTTTTCACGCAGCTTCGTGGCGTCGGCCGCTTCGGCAGCAGCTCGCGCCTCAACCATCTGCAGCTGTTTCTTCAGTTCTTCCACACGCTGTGCGGAAACCTTTGCCGCTGCCTGCTTCAGTGACAGTTCACGGTCCGTGACCTGCCGGTCGTCCTGCGCCTGCTGCAGCTGCTGACGCAGGTCGGCACCCGATCGCACCCGAGCTTCCGCCGGGTTGACTGCCTCCTGTGCAGATACGCTTGGGAACCCGGCTAACATCAGGCTGCAGGAAACAGCAGCCAGACGAGCGAACAGCATGCGGGACAAAGTCATCGCGAGACCTCGTGGCTTCGTGGCGGTGCCGGTCTTCGTGGCGGTGCCGGTCAGGAAGACCTGAATACCATGTTGAGAAATTGCAACGCGGTAAGATTCAACCTCTTTTCCTGGATGTCAAGCTTTACGCAGTCGGCAAAGTTTCGCATTCGCCAAATCGAGGCAGCTGTAGCGGTTCCGGCAGGCAGATTCCACAACTACCGGTGAACAGACGCGCAACAAAAAGGGCTGTCACGTTGCGTCACGTGCCAGCCCTGGAATGCAGTGCAGGAGTTATCAGCGACCAGTAATGCAGGCCACCGGAGGCGGTTTTTTGCTGAAGTTTCAGGGGTAGTGCTTGCCACACCAAAGCGCAGCAGCGAAACACGACATCAAAACCGGGAAGGCAAACGCCACCAGTTCAGCTGCTGCTACGCCAGAGACCTGTACCGAAAGACAGCCGGACCCGATTAGCCCTTACGGTGGCGAATTCGCGAACGCATTCTGCGCTTCTTGCGTCCAATCTTGCGTCGCCCCTTGCCTGTCTTCTTCGTGCCCATGAGCCGGTGGTCTCCAAAAGCAACTGTCCAAATGCGGAAAAACGCCTAGGATAGCAATCCGGCATTTCCGGATCAAATCTCGGCTGCTGTAGTTTTTCATTCTCGGGGGAAGTTCGTGCCGAATGCCGGAACGACTCGACTACACCCAGACTGTGACGGTCGTAGCAATTGTCCCGATTTTACCGCCCAAATCGGCCTGTCGACCCACCAAAACTACTCCAGATCCACGTCCGCCTCATCCACCAGCATCGAAGCCCCCTGCTGCATGAAGTTGACGATCACCGTCAGACGATGAGCATTGTCGATCCGTGTTACCACCCCACGCATACCGGCCATCGCACCCCGACGGATAATCGCAGTGCGACCTACCACCGGACGCGGTTCCGGACGCACGTCCTGACCCTCGGCCAGCATGATCCGAATGCGCTGCAGATCGACAATCAGCTCCTCCGGCTGCGTCACTCGTAAACAACGACTGACACACCCCGTCGAAATCGTATCGTGTCGCTGAACCTCGTCACCCCGGACAAAGACATAGCCAGTGAACAATGGTACATGGCTTATGCGAATGCGTCCCTGTGGGGACCGAGTTCTTTGCGCAGTGATGGGGCCGTAATGGGCAATTTTCAGAGCTCGCAGCTGCCGCATCAGCTCTTTTTCACGCCGTGCCATGGTGTACATGGCAAACCACGACTCGTCCTCGGGCAATGCCAGGTGCGAACTGAACAGATCGTCCGGATAGAGATCCGGTTCTCGGCCGAGTATAGGCATCGTTTTTCTGCAGGAAATGAAGAGGAGCGGCACGTTGAAACCTGCGTACGGAATATTGCAGGATCGGCACTTGGCTGCAACGGCTTCCTCGAATTCCGGATCCATTGGTGGGATAATTCCCGCGCGGGTCGCAGCCACATGCGGTTTTGGGGGTTTCCCTGTTGACCTGTCTTTGCTGTCTTCACACGAAGATTTTTCTATGGTCCGCCGTCAATTGACACTGCTGCCTTGACCATTTGCTGATCCCAGGTCACTCTGCAGCAACTACGGCCGTCAATTCCTCAGTAGAATTCTGCCGTCACAGTGAATTACCCACCGTCCAATCCTCCTGCTACAGGCAATTTCCATGGCCACTACCGGTTCCAATCCAGCCTCTTCCCGCCGGACTTTTCTGGCCGGTACCACTGTCGCTGCGGCGGCGGTCACAACTGCGTCACCTGCTGTGTTGACTGCCGGCGTCTGGGCTGGTGGCAGTGATCGTCTGCGAGTTGGTCTGGTGGGTGCTGGTGGTCGAGGAACGGGTGCCGCTGAGCAGGCTTTGAATGCTGATCCGGGTACAGAATTGGTGGCGATTGCCGACGTCTTCGAGGATGCTGTGGGCCGGGCGCGTCGGCAGTTGGGGCGCATTTTCAATAAGGACGGCCAGCCGGCTCGCGTCACAGCCGACGATGCTCATTGTGTCGCTGGCTTCGACGGGTACCTGAAGGTCATTGAAAGTTCAGATGTTGTGCTGCTGGCATCGACGCCGCATTTCCGTCCGCAGCATCTGCGGGCGGCTGTCGAGGCGGGCAAGCATGTCTTCTGTGAAAAGCCGGTTGCCGTGGACGCTCCGGGTGTCCGTTCGGTGATGGAATCATCCGAGATGGCTCGGCAGAAGAATCTGAATCTGGTGTCTGGTCTGTGCTGGCGGTACCACCCTGGCAAGCGGGCCACTTTCGAGCAGATTCGCAATGGTGCGATTGGCGAGATTGTGGCGATGCAGTGCAGCTACATGACTGGCGGTGTCTGGGATCCGCGTCGTCAGCGCGACCAGTGCAAGAGTGAAATGGAGTATCAGCTGCGAAACTGGTACTACTACACGTGGCTGTCCGGTGACTTCAACGTTGAGCAGCACATTCACAGTCTGGACAAGATGATGTGGGCCATGAACGACGTGGCTCCTGCCGTGATCAGTGGTTCCGGTGGCCGTCAGGCACGCACGGATGCCCGTTACGGTAACATCTACGATCACTTCGACGTGGTGTATACCTGGGAGAACGGCGTCAAGGCATTTGCTCGCTGTCGACACTGGCCGAACTGTGAGAACGAAGTTGAGGACTACATCTTCGGCACGAAGGGCCGAGTCGATGTGATGTCGCATCGGATCACGGATCTGTCCGGCAAAGAGATCTGGAAGTACAGCGGTCCGGATGGGGATATGTATCAGATCGAGCACAATGAATTGTTTGCTGCAATTCGTGCGGGCAAGGTGATCAACAACGGTGACTACATGAGCAAGTCCACGCTGCTGGCGATTGCCGGCCGCATGGCTGCCTACACCGGTCAGCGACTGACCTGGGACGCCTGCCTGAATTCGAAGGAAGATCTCAGCCCCAAAGCCTATGAGTGGGCCGATGTGCCGACTCCACCCGTGGCAATTCCCGGACGCACTCCATTCGTCTGAGTGCCGGCTGCAGGTGATGCCTGATGCAGTTCGATATCAGGACAACCGGCCCGGCTTTCAGAGCCGGGTTTTTTTTCGCGCTGAGTGGATTCGTCATCGTGGTCTGAGGAGGCGTGCATGCAGTTTCTGACAATGCTGCTGTCGATGCTGAGTGCCGGGCTGATGCCGGCTCCGGTCATGGCTGTGGGAGTGACCGACGAGCCGCAGCGGGATGCTCCGTCGGTGCCGGCCACTGATGAGGCTCTGGGGGTGAGCGTCCGGGAACTGCTGTCGGCACGGTGTCTGTCGTGTCATGGTCCAGCGAAGCGTGAGGCTGGACTGCGTCTGGATGATCGTAGTCTGATTCTGAGTGGTGGTGACAGCGGGCTGGCAGTGGTCTCCGGGCAGCCCGAGTCCAGTCGGCTGCTGCAGCGTGTGCGCAGCAGGACTGCGGATGAGCAGATGCCACCTGACGGCGAGCGTCTGACGGATGAGGAAGTGCGGCTGCTGACAACCTGGGTGCAGCGTGGCCTGCCGTGGCCTCAGGGAGCCTCTGCCACTCAGGTGTCGCAGCACTGGTCGTGGCAGCCGATCAATCGTGCGATTTTGCCCCCTGCGCTTCCCGCTGCAGAGGCGTCACTTGCAGGCAATGAAATTGATCTGTTTGTACTGTCGAAGTTGTCTGCGGCCGGAATTTCGCCATCGCCTCCGGCGAATCGTGAAACGCTGATTCGACGTGCTTCTCTCGATCTGACCGGTTTGTTGCCGACTCCTGAACAGGTCCGGCAGTTTGTTGAGGATCCGGCGCCGGATGCGTGGGCCCGAGTCGTGGATCAGTTGCTGGCTTCGCCGCATTTCGGTGAACGCTGGGGCCGTCACTGGCTGGATCTTGCACGTTACGCCGACTCGGACGGCTACGAGAAGGACAATGCCCGGCCTGATGCATGGCGTTATCGGGACTGGGTGATCGACGCCGTCAATCAGGATCTGCCGTTCGATCAGTTCACCATTCAGCAGCTGGCTGGTGACCTGCTGCCAGCTGCTGATCCACTACAGCGACTGGCGACTGCCTTCCATCGTCAGACGCTGACGAATACGGAAGGCGGTACGGATCAGGAAGAATTTCGGGTCGAGGCCTGTTTCGATCGCACGGAAACAACCGGACAGGTCTGGCTGGGGCTGACCGTGGGGTGTGCCCGCTGTCATTCGCACAAGTACGAGCCATTGACTCAGCGCGAATACTATCAGTTGTTTTCTGTGTTCAATAACGCCGACGAGGCGACTGCGGTCGTGCCGACATCTGCATCGGAGGTGCAGGCGTGGCCGTCACTGCAGCAGGCCTTTGAGAATCGACTGGCTGAGCTGGAGGCGGAACTGACAACCGCGACTGCCGCTCGAACTGCTGAGTATGCGGACTGGTTGCAGTCGCAGCGGGCTCTGCTGACTTCCGGCAAGCTGCCGAACAAGTTCCCTGAAGAGCTCAAAGCGATTCTGCAGCGACCGCAGGATCAATTGACTGAGGCGCAGCAGCAGGCACTGCGGAGTTTCTGGGTTCGTCAGCAGAAAGATCTGAAGTCGCTGGCTGCGCGTCTGGATGACCATCTGAAAACGCGACCTGCGAAGCCTGAATTGACGGTGCGGGTTCTGCTGCAGCGTACACAGTCGCCACGGCAGACCTTTGTGCTGCATCGTGGTGAATTCCTGAATCCTCTGACCGAGCTGGAAGTGGTCCCGGCTGCACCGGCTATTCTGCCGGCTCTCACGGCGCGCACAGCAGCGGCAGCGCCCGATCGACTGGATTTTGCTCGCTGGCTGGTATCCGGTGAAAATCCCCTGCCGCCTCGAGTGACCGTGAACCACATCTGGGCGCGTCTGTTTGGTCGCGGGCTTGTACGC
Source organism: uncultured Planctomycetaceae bacterium (assembly GCA_963977705.1). Classification (GTDB taxonomy): domain Bacteria; phylum Planctomycetota; class Planctomycetia; order Planctomycetales; family Planctomycetaceae; genus SXXK01. The sequence goes on along the minus strand of CAXBSH010000037.1, from coordinate 13,160 downwards.
ACACTGGGTGATTTCGGGGTACGGGGTGAGGCCCCCAGTCACCCTGAGCTGCTGGACTGGCTGGCCGCACGTTTCGCGGGCCTTTCGGGGCCTGAGGCGGCGCCGCGATCCGGTCCTGCCCAGCCGTGGTCTCGCAAGCAGCTGATTCGTCTGATCCTGCTGTCCGCAACATGGCAGCAGTCATCGCAGCAGCGTCCTGAACTGCAGTCGCTGGATCCGGAAAACCGCCTGCTGGGACGACAGAATCGACTGCGAGTGGAGGGTGAGATTGTGCGGGACATCAGTCTGCAGTCGGCCGGTCTGCTGACAACTCGTATTGGTGGGCCCAGCGTCTTTCCTCCGCTGCCTGCGGGCATTGCTGAACTGAGTTATGCGGGGAACTTTAAATGGGTGGAATCGACGGGTGCTGATCGCTATCGGCGTGGCCTGTATACGTTTTTTAAACGGACATCTCCGCACCCCAGCTTGACGACATTTGACTGCCCGGACGCGAATCTGACCTGTATTGAACGTGGCATCTCAAATACTCCGCTGCAGGCACTTGTCACACTGAATAATGATGTCTTTGCGGAGTGTGCCGTGGCCCTTGCTGCGAGGCTGCAGCAGACAGCTGATTCAGCCACGGAATCGCGGATTGCACTGGTTTGTCAGATCTGTCTGGGACGATCGCCGCAGGCGGCTGAGCAGGCTGAGCTGCAGCGGCTGCTGCTGGATCTGCAGCAGCTGGCTGTGAGCGAGGGGCTGGCACCGGCCGCTGTGGAAGCGACGGCCTGGCGCGGCCTGTGTCGCGCGATTCTGAACCTTGACGAATTCATTACGCGGGAATAGGTATGAAAAATCTGACAGCTGAACTGCAGCTGGCTGCTGCCGAGGCGGCCTGCGAAACCCGCCGGCGCTGGCTGACATCGTCAGCCAGTGGAGTTGGCTCAGCGGCCCTCGCGACTCTCCTGAAACACGATGGGTTGCTGGCTCAGGATGCTGCCGCTGGGCCGTCCGTGCTGTCGCACTTTGCACCTCGTGCGAAGAACTGCATTTTCCTGTTTCAGGCGGGCGCTCCTTCGCATCTTGATCTGTTCGATCCGAAACCGCGGCTGGCCGAACTGGACGGACAGCCGTTGCCGGAAGAGATTGTCAGGAAAGTGCGGTTTGCCTTTATTCAAAAGGAATCCGCCGTCCTGCTCGGGTCACCCCGACGCTGGCAGAAAGCCGGTCAGTGCGGGATGGATTTCAGTGATTATCTGCCACAGCTGGCGACCTGTGCGGATGAGATTCTGATGGTTCGCTCGATGTTTTCCGAGCAGTTTAATCATCATCCCGGACAGCTGTTGCTCAGTTGCGGACGAGCCAGCTTTGGTCTGCCGACAATCGGCAGCTGGCTGAACTATGGACTGGGATCGGAATCACAGAATCTGCCGGGGTATGTGGTACTGACAAGTGGCCGTGGTTCCAGCGGTGGTACGTCGTTGTGGAGCAGTGGTTTTCTGCCTTCGCACTATGCGGGCGTACTGTTTCGAAATCAGGGCGACCCTGTTCTGAACCTCTCCAACCCCAACGGGATTTCTGCAGCCGCACACCGCAGAACACTGGATACACTGCAGCGTCTGAATCAGTCGCGTGCCGCGGAAATACAGGATCCTGAAATTGACAGTCGGATCCGCAACTATGAGCTGGCGTTTCGCATGCAGTCAGCTGCTCCGGAACTGATGGATCTGTCAGGTGAGTCCCGCGCAACACTGGATGCGTATGGAGTTGAGCGTGCTCAGCACCCGCAGGCGACCGGGCGAGGCAATGTGGCTGAGGCTCATCGAACTTATGCTCGTAACTGCCTGTTGGCACGACGGCTGGTGGAACGCGGTGTACGGTTTGTGAATATCGTTTATGAAGCGTGGGATCAGCATAGTGATCTGAATAAGGATCTGCCCTATAACTGCTGGGTTGTGGATCAGCCGATTACAGCGCTGCTGCGGGATCTCAAACAGCGTGGTCTGCTGGAATCCACTCTGGTCGTCTGGGGGGCAGAATTCGGGCGTACTCCGCTGGGCGAAAACCGCAAGGGGCGAGCAGCCAATACCGGGCGCGACCATCACCCGTTTGCCTTCAGTCTGTGGATGGCCGGAGGTGGAATTCGCGGAGGGCAGGCGTGGGGCGCCTCGGATGACATCGGCTGGGGTGTTGCCGAAAAGCCGGTTCACATGAATGACCTGCAGGCCACACTGCTGCATCTGTTCGGACTGGATCACCTGAAACTGACACATCGTTTTCAGGGACGCGATTTCCGACTGACGGATGTGGGTGGCACAGTGATGCAGCAATGGTTGAGCTGACGACATAAAAAAACGGCCTGAACTGGTTCAGGCCGTTCAATGCATTGTCAGCCGTCCGCCAGCTTAGTTCATCAGCTGGACGATTTGCTTCACGGCAGTCTGAGCTGCGGCAACGTCGCCACCGCAAGCCTTCAGCAGTTCTTTGGCCGCTGTCAGTGCCGCCATGTTGACGCCGGTGACAACCACAGGAGCTGCTGCTGGAGCAGCTGCTGCTGCCGGGCGACCTGCCTTGCGCTTTGCCGGACGCTTCTTCATGGTGCGAGTAAGACCCAGCTTTTTGCGAGCATTTGCGTAGGCCACCTGCACGCTGTTTTCATTGAATTCCACGCTGGGATACCGTTCCTTCAGGATGGAGATGACTTCCGGACCACGAATGTCTTTGTTGCCTTCAACAAGTGCCCGGACTTCCTTGGAGACGTTCACGTCATCCTTGCCGGCTGCGGCACGCTTCGCCATGAGCTGTTCCTTGAATTACCCCTGTTCTTATCCGGAGCACGGTTCGGGGAAAAACCGGCACCTGAACGACAATGCCTCCCTGCGGTCAGATTTAACCTCCTGAGACACCCCGTAAATAACACCCGCTGAGTGCACAGGCAAATCTGTGACGCTCTGTTTCTCGTAATTAGGGGAATATCCTGAGTTTAATTCATGCGTACTTACCCCAGGGGCAGGTCAGGGCGAAATACTGCGCGGGGAGGTTTGGCGTACTCTGCAGGGATTATCCCTGTTCACAAACAGGTACTAATTCCACATAAAGAATTATTCTGGATTCGCGTTAATCGCTGAATTCAGCTGGCTGAGTTCCCAGGAAAAACCACCGGAAAGTATCGGGAATCTGCACCATGATCGAGGATCAAGATTGCGATCATCCAGATGAAATGATGGCGCAAATCGTTCGCGTTTCCACTGGTTGCCGGACCACAGTCGGAAGAATCGTCGGACCCATTCAATCGCCTTGTCTGCAGTTGGTGCATGCTTAAGCTGCTGCAGTTCGGCAACAATTTCCTGTGGACTCAGACGGTCGCGAATAGCCAGTTCTTCGATCAGCTCAAGGACATCATAGGGCATCAGGTCGCCCTCGTCCGTCTGGCACTCCACACCAGGACGCAGCTCGGCTGTGGGCTGCTGAACGTTGACAAGGTGCAGTGCCGGGATCGCAGGCAGGCCACGAACTCCGGCCGTTTCCATGATCCGCAGCCAGCGACGCAGAAACGACTTGTCAATACCCGCCAGCGGACTGAGCCCACCCGAGGTATCCCCGTCCATCGTCGTGTAACCCACGGCCGCCTCAGAACGATTGCTGGTCGCCAGCAGCAGTGCACCGCTGACATTCGCCAGCATCCACACACCCGGTGAACGAGTGCGTGCCTGAATATTCTGCAGCGCTGTATCATCAGTCTGCCACGTTAATGGCCGACCAATCATGCCGCTGACCAGATCAGTATAGGATTCGACCAGAGCATCCACGCTGATGTCATGAAAACAGCCACCAACCGCACGCGTAATGCCCGCGGCAGCGGCGCGAGTTGTTTCAGAGCTGTTGCGAGTCGACTGGTAGACGCCCGCAAACAGGACCCGCATAAACTCATCCACAGTCTCTGCTGAAGACAACTGTGGAATATACGAAAGTCTCTGTCGCAGGCCCTCGACACCCAGATCCTGCAGGCCTCGCTGCACCATGGCGCGAATCAGTACCGCACAGGCTGATGAATCCGCTCCGCCGCTCATGCTGACGACAAAACCACGGGACCGTGTCTTGCGGAGATAATCATGCAGTCCCAGAGCCTCAGCATGCACGAATTCGTCATACTCTGTCCAGTCCTGTCGGTCAGCGTCACCGATGACAGCGACTGCCGTGTCTGACTCCTTTGCCCCACTGTCCGCCGGCCGCGCTGACACAGGGATGATCCTGCCCGATTGTCGCCCCGACAGTTCGGCAGACAGGGAATGCACAGCAGCCCGCTGAGAACGCAGGACGTCCACGTCCGCGACAGCCGAGACAACCGAAGCTTCGGAAAAGCCGAATCGCGGCCCCGCAGCCAGCATTCGACCGCCTGCTGCCACCAGAGCACCACCATCGTAGATCGCTCGGCCAGCCTCATTACCACACAGGTTGGCGTATACGTAACAGCAACCAAACGCTCGTGAGCCATCCTGCACAAAACGCTGTCGCACTTCGTGCTTGCCAAAGGCGAAATGACTGGCGCTGGGGTTCAGAATCACATCCACCCCGTGGCGTGCCATCTCGGCGCCAGGCCGCTCGGCCGACCACGCGTCCTCGCAGATCTCAAACCCGATCAGGATCCCCGCATACTCAAACAACAGATCGCCGATCGGAAATTCAGCGCCGTTCACCGAGATACGCGTCTGCTGCCCTGCCGGCCACGGTCGAAACCAGCGCGGTTCATAGTGCAGGCCATCGCCCGCAAGATGCCGCTTACAGACAAAGCCGGCAATCTGCCCGTCAACCGCCACGCAAACTGCATTGTAAACTCCATTGCCCACCCGCAACGGCAGGCCCAGAGTCACCAGCAGGCCGGTGGTATGAGGTATCAGCTGCTGCAGCTGTTCCCACGCCGTCTCCCAGACATGCGGAGCCAGAAACATGTCCTCACAGCCATAACCTGTCAGGCATAATTCGGGCAGACACAGCACCTGTACTGACTGCTGACGCGCTGCATCCAGCGCAAGACGGATCCGCTGAGCATTCCCCTGCCAGTCCAGCGGCGTCTGATTCAGTATTCCAGCACCCAGCCTGATGCGTCGCATGCCCGTCCCCGGCCACCTTTTCGCTGCGTTCCAGCAACCCCTGTGAAGGCCACTGCCTGCCCAAGTGTAGCCTGTATCAGGCTGTCGGAAGGCGGCAAGTTCCGGGAATTTCAGGGGAAATCAGGCTTTCTCTTCAGCTGATCGGACGCTCTTCGTGCAGACCATGCCGTTCCAGCAGACGGTACAGCTTTCGCCGATGAATTCCCAGCACCCGCGCCGCCCTTGCTTTGTTGCCATTCTGCTGTCGCAGAATCTCGACAATATGCGCCTTCTCAAGATCCTCCAGCCGAAATGGCTGCGTTCCCTGTGTGCCTTTCGCCACAACACCCGGAACTGAACCGCGATCCAGCCCCGCTTCACGTACCAACCCGACACCCGCACCTGCAATACCCGCAACGCTCTGCTGGCCCACCACCAGTGACTCCTGGGTCGCCCGCACTTCCGCCGGCAGATCATCCAGCGTTATCAACTGACCCTCAGCCAGAATCTGAGCCCGATCGATCGCATTTCGCAGCTGACGCACATTACCCGGCCAGTGATATTGCTCAATCGCTGCCAGCGCCTCATCCGTAATCCTCCAGCCAGCCGCCAGAAAACCCCGCACCAGCAGTCTGGTATCACCCTCGCGTTTACGCAGGGCCGGCAGCTCAAGAGACATCACGTTGATGCGATAATACAGGTCTTCGCGAAAACGACCGGCCGCAACCTCGTCAGCCAGATGGCGATTCGTTGCAGCTATCAACCGCACATCCACTCGCCGCTCACGATGCGACCCCACGCGGCGAATCGACCCGTCTTCCAGGGCCCGCAGCAGCTTCGGTTGCAGCGATCCAGGTAACTCACCGATTTCATCAATAAACAGTGTGCCCCCGTCCGCCACTTCAAACAACCCCGCACGATCCTCTGTCGCACCCGTAAAGGCGCCCTTCCGATGACCAAATAACTCGCTCTCCACCAGCTGCTCAGGCAGGGCTGCACAATTGATGGTGACAAACGGGCGACCTGCGCGCGGACTCTGCTGCTGCAGTGCCCGTGCAACCAGCTCCTTCCCCGTACCGCTCTCGCCCTGAATCAGTACCGGCTTGTCCGTCGGAGCCACCCGCTCGATCAGACGAAACACCTCTTTCATACGCGGCGACTCACCCACGATCTTCACCGGGGGATGAGACCGCTCAAGGATCGCTCGCAGCTGCCGATTCTCTCGCTGCAGACGACTGCGATCCCACGCCATCAGACATCGCTGCTCCAGCTCGTCCATTGGAAATGGTTTCGTCAGATAGTCACAGGCCCCCAGCTTCATCGCGTTCACGGCACTCTCGATCGTGCCCTGCCCCGTCAGAATGATCACCTCAGTCTCACTCTGAGCTGTCTTCATGCGGTCCAGAACCTCCAGACCCGTCAGGCCCGGCATATTCATGTCCACAACGGCCACGTCGAACGTCCGCCGATCACACAGTTCCAGAGCTTCATGCCCATTCGCCGCTGTCGCCACACTATGACCCTTGCGAGCCATCCAGCGCGCACACGTCTCACGAAAATCCGGGTCGTCCTCGACGATCAGCAGACTGAATGCTGGCGCTGACATACTTGCCCTCCTGCTGCTGCGGGTGCAGCCTTGCTGGCAACTATCAAATAGTGCCAGCCTGGTAAATTACTCACTTGTGTGCGAAAACGCACACAAGTGTGCTGAATTGTCGCGTTCCACGAGCGAATCTCTAAAAAAAACGAGACTTTCACGAAGCAGCGGAATTCAAAGCGAAAGCCGTTCCACGGTTGGAAGATTCTGTTTGCCGACCGAAGCCAAAGATCGCGGGGCCACGTCTGCTATCCGGAGTTCCGCGACCCCTGAAAACGGGGCAGCAGCAGAGCAATCTCGGCCCCGCCCGCACTGCCGTTCGACGCAGCCACTGTGCCGCCATGGGCCAGCAGAATGCGCTGGACAATGGCCATCCCCAGCCCAGTGCCTTTCTGCTTTGTGGTGAAGAATGGTTCGAACAACCGCTGCACAACCTCGGTCCGCAAGCCGGGCCCATCGTCTGCGAATCGCACGAGCACTGCGGGTCGCCCGTCCAGTTCGGCCGTTTCCGTCCGCACTGTAACGCTGCCCTCGTCCCCGCAGGCGTGCAGGGAATTCTCAAGAATGTTTCTGAAGACCTGTTCCATCCGGTGAATGTCCACTTCACAGCGCAGTGCGGTCGGTTCGGAGTGTTCCAGCAGACTGATGGTTCGACCTCGCCGCAGGCTCGACAGATTCTCCCACTCCTTCCGCCAGATACTGCTCAGATCGCAGTCACGGAATTCAAGGTGAATCGGCGCGGCATAGCCCCGCACTTCCTCGTACAGTCTGTGCAGATCCTGCAGTGCAATTCGGGCACGCCGCGCCAGGTCCAGCTGTTCCGGCTGCTGTTCCAGGTCCAGTGCCAGCATATCGAGACACGCCTGAGCTCGCTGCAGGGCGTTGCGACTTTCATGAGCCAGACCGGTCACCATCTGGCCGATCGCCGCCAGCCGTTCCGATTGCAGCAGCTGCTGCTGGACCTTATCCAGATCAGACAGATCCCGGATGATACCGGTGAAGCAGGTGCGGCCGGAGACCTGGAATTCGCTGATGGCAAGGTGCACGAGGAACTCTTCGCCATTTCTGCGGACCGCCTTGATCTGGCGACCAACCCCGATGATGCGGGCACGTCCTGTCTGCAGATAGCGAGCGATATAGCTGTCGTGTTCGGAGCGATAGGGATTCGGCATCAGCATCGAGATGTTGCGACCGGTCAGTTCGGATTCTGCGTAGCCGAACATGCGCATGGTAGCTGGGTTGGCCGAAGCGATGATTCCCTGATCATCGATCGTGATGATCGCATCGACGGCGGTATTCAGAACAGCACGACAGCGGACGACCTCGTCCGGTCCAAAGCGGGCCGTTCCAAGGCCGGCATGCAGCAGCACCAGAAACAGGTCATCCTGATCCACCAATTGCAGAGGCGTGACATGGATGACCCAAAATACCGCTGGTTCCCCGGGCCATGCAGAGAACCGGTCCTGCAGCTGGAAGCCCGAGCCTGTCTGCAGCATGTCGAGCCAGTGTCTGTTCAGGGCCTCAGCGGTCTGATCCGGCAGACATTCCGACAGTCGTTTTCCGGTGCAGGCTGCCTGCTGAGGATCTGCCGAGTGAAGGATGACGCACGCTCGATCACAGACAAAGGCCCTGATCTGCGGGACAGTGTCTGCTGGCTGATTCATTTTAATCGTCCCGGTCATTCGATTTTTTCAGGTGGCCAGAAACTGGCCACACGGGGAAGCCCTGAGCCGGATACTGGCTGAAATCTGGCTTTGGGACCTGGCGGGACAACGGCTGCAGGCGGTCAGTCCGGCCTCATTCAGTCATTTGCACGGCCGGCAAAAGCATAATCTGTTTTTTTGCAAATCCAAACAGCGGAAAGGTTTATGGAGCAGATTCTGGATTTTGTTTGGCCTCGGTCATGAATTCCGGCATGAGACTCGCTTGGTGGGATCACTTGAGACCTGCGCAAACGCTGTTGGGCTGAGAGGATACCGAATATGACTGAAGCTGTAGTTCAGGGTGTGGAGAAGCCGGCCAACGGCCTGAAAGGGCTGGCACACCTGCGACACGACATACTTTCCGGCGTTGTTGTTTCGTTGGTCTCATTGCCATTGTCATCAGGGATTGCAATCGCGTCCGGAGTTCCTCCGATCTATGGTCTGACGTCGGCCATCATTGCTGGTCTGCTGTTTCCGTTTATCGGAGGCGCCTACATGACGATCAGCGGTCCGGCAGCCGGGTTAGCTCCGGCGCTGGTGGCTGTGATGATGTCGCTGGGCGGTGCTGGTGATGCTGATGCCACGGGGCCTGGTTATCCATGGCTGTTGTGCGTGATCTTTCTGGTGGGCTGTGCCCAGCTGTTGATTGCTCTGGCCGGGCTGGCTCGCTACGCCGCTGCCATTCCAATTGCCGTAGTGGAAGGCATGCTGTGTTCGATCGGTCTGATGATCATTGTGAAGCAGTTCCCATCATTCTTTGGATTTGCGGACAAGGTGACTGCCAAAGAGTTCTATCAGTTTGTTCTGTCCATTCCGCAGTTTGCTCAGGGCCTGACGTTTCCGGTGTTTCTCACATCTGCAGTAACGCTGGTTGCATTATTTGTGCTGGGCGGGCTGCAGAAAAAGGTTCGATTGCTTCAGATTCTGCCACCGCAGCTGCTGGCTGTTGTGCTGGGAACGGTGCTTGGTTTAGGCCTGAATCTGGGTTCCATGAACAACGGGAAATTCCTGATTTCCATTCCGGCCGGTCTTTCGATGCATTTCAGTATGCCGGATTTTGCGGGTCTGCTGGCACGTCGCGATTTGTGGTACGCCGCAGCGATGGGCGTCATCATGCTGACCATGATTGACGGTGTGGAGTCACTGGCGACTGCGATGGCGATTGATCGAATCGATCCATATCGTCGAAGATCCAGCCCGAATCGGGTGTTGCTGGCGATGGCGATCTCCAACGTGGCTTCCAGCCTGATAGGTGGTCTGACCATTATTCCGGGGGGCGTGAAGAGCAAGGCAAATATCGCTGCTGGTGGTCGTACCTTGTGGGCCAATTTCACGAATTCCATCTGTCTGATCATTTACATCGCAGTGGGCTATCAGCTGATCAACCTGATTCCTCGCGGAGTTCTGGCATCAGTGTTGTTGTATACCGGCTGGAAAATGTGTGAGCCAGCGGTCTGGAGGCACGTGGCACATGTCGGGCGGGATCAGCTGATCGTGTTTACCTTCACGGTGCTTGTGACCGTGGCAACGGACCTGCTGATCGGGATTATTGCAGGAACCATTCTGCAGTTCATTCTCAGTGCTCTTGCCTGTCGTGGTGCTGCTCGTGCCTGTGGTGGTCGCGAAGTACGGCTTAGTGAACTGTTTTCCAATCCGGTGGTCCATAAGGGCTGGGTTGGTGATGAGTACCACATTTATGTGGACAAGCCGGTGATGCCGACCAATCAGCGATTGCTGCAGCGTGAGCTGGATGGATTACCGGATGACGTTCGCAAAGTGACAGTGCATCTGAATTCTGATCCCAGTGCATGGGAGGGTGTAGGTGGTTTCTTTATGAATCCGGTGGATGCTGCGGAGCAGGTAGGTGATGCGTGGCACATCCATTTAACTCGACCACTGGTGTGTTTCAGTCTGATGAAGCTGAGTGACGAACTGGATCGCGTGCCTGCCTCGGCGACTGAGGTTGTCCTGCATCTGGACCGTGGTGTACTGCTGATTGATCACTCAGCTTGTGACCAGCTGAACAGTTTCATAACCGAGCTGAAGGCGTCAGGTCGGTCTGTGGAGATCCGGGGTTTTGATCGTCTGACGCCGTATTCCGGTCATCCTTCAAGTGGGCGGATATTTCGAGGCAGCAGCGGGACAACTCAGAGTTTCCCGCAACCAGTCTGATGAATGAGACACCTGAGGTCCGGCAATGATTGGATGCAGAGACTCGGCAATGCAGGAACCGAAGTTTTACGCCGACATTGTCCGGCCCTCAGGATTTTAATTTTCAGAATTCAGGAGTTGCAGAGATGCAGGCAAACTCGGGAATCAAAGGGGCCGGTAGTGTCATTGAACCAGTCCGGATGACGATCAGTCGAGCGGTTGTCAGGGTGACTGGCACGTCGGGGCACACTGACAGTCAGATTGATCGAGCATCGGCGGAGAGTGGGGGATCTGGCGGTGTTTCCAGTCGGCCATGGCGTATGGTGACGGTGATTCCGCAGCGGCCGCTGGAAAAACGGTTTCGTGCGCAAAAGCTGACGGAGGGCTTACGATCGCTGCTGGGGGCCTGTTTTGGGCTGGGAGCAGGTCTCTTCCTGCTGACGCATATTCCGGGGACACCCAGTCTGCGTCTGCAGGTGATCTTTGTAGCGGCGGTGTGTCTGGTCCTTGGCGGTATTCTGGTGCCGTTCGCTGCTGGCTATTTGTTTGGTCGTCTGCGTCTGGATTCTTTTGGTATTTCGATGTCGCCGTGGCCGATTGGTTTTCGAATCAGCTGGCACGATTTGTCTCGCTGGTCGATTGAGGGATTGCAGCTGCATCTGGTTTCACGGCGATCGTCAAAAGAAGAAATCGTACCACTGCATGTTCTTGAGTCTGCGGATCGTCTGCTTGTTCGTGATATACTCAGGTCGTGTGCCGGTGAGCGTGAGGGACGTATTTCGGCAGCAGACGGGCCACGGTCGGGGTCTGTTTGCGCTTGCGAACTGGGGGCGGGATTTGGCGACGAGGCATAGGTGGTAGAGATAAGTAAGATTTTCTACCGCTATCTTCTCACTACGCCCATGAACATATCGTGAAGCGTTGCTTGTACGCAACGCACCCTGAAAATCCGCCACCAGAGCTTGACTCTGCGGGGTATTCGTGTCTTTAGTGAGAGTCGACCCAATGCGAGGGGGTGGAAAATAAGCTTTCTGAGCCTCTATCCAAACCCGCTTTGCATCCCTAACGCCAATCACATGATTGCTATCCCCCTCAAAACCCTACGTACCCGTGCGAGACAGATGGTAGCGCAGGAGTTACCCGAGTTTATGGTGGCGGTGGAGCAGGCGAAGGCGGAGAAATCGGAGATAGACCTCTCCCTCAAGACCTTTCCCGGCGATTCTGAGCTCCTCTACCTCTGCCTCTGGCTCGCCTACGACGAGGGCGTCTCCGTTCGCATGCTCCCAAAACGCCGTCCCGCTAAAAAGTAGAGAAGCGCAGGGCGCCTTGACGCGTGCTATTTTGTGCGTTTGAATCAGGTTGGGAGAGTGTCAAAGTGACCAAATATCAGGTTTAGTTGCGTGCAAGCAACTCAAACCGACACCCATGAGCAAGGAGTGACATGATAACCTCATGCTACCTCCCGCCTCGTTTCATGGCTCTGTTCAGACCTCTTCTCTATACAAGACTCTCCTCACAGAAGAGGACATCGCTCGTATGGACAGACTTGGCATCCCGCCGGAAAGACGAGACGAGTTTGTGCAGGATGTTGGGATGCTCCTCTCTGTTGTTTTCGATACCCTGTTCCATACGGAATAACGCATCGCCCTTCTTCCTAAATTTCGTCAAAATACTAAGCCCTGCCTATGTCTGAACCGCCCGTCATACCCTGCCTTATCTATTGCCGTGTAAGTTCCGCCAAACAGATGACGGAAGGAGACGGACTTCAGAGTCAGGAGAAGCGGTGTCAGGACTACGCAAAAATGAAGGGCTATACCGTCATTGGAACGTTTCAAGAAGGGATTACGGGAGCCGCCGCAGATCGTCCCGCGATGAACGCCATGCTCAACGCGCTCCAGGCGCAGACGCAAGAGACTGTGATTATCATTGACGACATCAAACGATTCGCCCGTGATGTCAGTCTCCACTTCGATCTCAAAGCCGAAATCACCCGGCGCGGAGGGCGACTAGAAAGCCCTCTCTTTCGCTTTGAGGACAGTCCAGAGGGCAAGTTCGTTGAGACTGTTATCGCCGCGCAAGCCGAACTGGAGCGCAATCAGAACCAAAGGCAGGTGATGAGCCGTATGAAAGCCCGAATGGAGCAGGGATACTGGGTCTTCAAACCCAGCCCTGGCTACAAATATGTCCATGAGCGCGTACACAAAAAAGTCCTCTCGCTAGATGAGAAGTGGGCGCCTGTCGTTCAGGAGGCGTTGGAAGGCTTCGCAGGCGAAAGATTTACGAGCGTGATGGATGTCTTTCGCTTTCTGGATAAGGCAGGTCTGTTCGGAGTGATTAAAACCCGCAATCGGGAGCGCCATATTATGCAGGTGCACCGAATGCTACGCCAGCGCCTCTACACAGGCTATCTTGAGTTCGAGCCATGGGGAATCTCTTTACGGAAAGGGTATCAGCCTGCCCTCATCTCTTTAGACGTCTTTGAGCGCATACAAGACAGATTGGAGAGCAGAAGCCGAAAGACCGTCTTTTCGCCTCATAAAGAGGAGTTTGTGTTACGTAACTTTGTGGGTTGCGCCCATTGCAAACGCCCCTACACAGGCTACTGGTGCAAGGGGAAGTGCCAACGATACGCCTACT
>CAXBSH010000036.1:0-26303 GCA_963977705.1 uncultured Planctomycetaceae bacterium | reverse complement strand
CGTGGCTGGTTGGTGATGTCAGTTGGGACCCGCAGTTGATTCGGCGGGCGGTGATCTGGCTGTCGGAAAAATCGGGCAAGGCTTTGCTGAAGCTGACGGATTCGGACTACAACGAGGGTGGTCTGCAGGATTTGCTGGCTGACCATGGATCGGCGTATGAGATCAACCTGAAGGTCTTTCGGCATCTGCAGAGTACGATTGTGGGTTGGCCTGGCGGGAAGCCGGCCGAGAAGAAAACGGTTGGAGACAGGCCGCAGCCGTTTGATCATATTTTCCCCAAGCGAGTGTTATGTTTTTCGCCGCATCCTGATGACGATGTGATTTCCATGGGGGGTACATTGATCAGGCTGGCTGATCAGCAGCACGAAGTGCATGTGGCCTATCAGACATCCGGTAACATTGCGGTGTTCGATGACGACGCGTTGCGGTTTTCTGAGTTTGTGACGGATTACTGCGCGGCCTTTGGCCTGATATCGCCTCAGATCCGTGAGCTGGAAGACCATGTGGAAGAGTTTCTGCGGCGTAAGCAGGCAGGTCAGGTTGACAGTGCTCAGGTGCAGATGATCAAGGGATTGATTCGTCAGGGCGAAGCCGTTGCCGGAGCTCGCTGTTGCGGCATTCCCAGGGACAGGCTGCATTTCCTGAACATGCCGTTCTATGAAACGGGTGGAGTGAAAAAGAAACCGCTGGGTGATGACGACATCCGGATTATTGTTGAGTTGTTGCGGAAGCTGAAGCCGCATCAGATTTATGCGGCCGGGGATCTGACGGATCCGCACGGGACTCACCGAGTCTGTCTGAAGGCGATCTTCAGGGCGTGTGAGGTCTGCAAAAGTGACGACTGGTATCAGGAGTGTGAAGTCTGGCTGTATCGTGGGGCATGGCAGGAGTGGCCAGTTCATCAGGTTGAAATGGCGGTACCACTCAGTCCTCAGGAAGTCCGTCAGAAGCGAGATGCGATCTTCAAGCATCAGTCGCAGAAGGACCGGGCGTTGTTCCCGGGTTCAGACGCGCGGGAATTCTGGCAGCGAGCGGAAGAGCGTAACGCGGCCACAGCGAATCGTTACGACAAACTGGGTCTGGCCGAATATCAGGCGATCGAGGGCTTTGTGCGCTGGGATCGATCGTGGGGTCTGAACGACTGACCTGATGTGTTTTCCGTGGGCGATGCGGTTGTCCATCACCCACGAAACCAGTCGGGCAAGGAGGCCGTTGGGGCGTGCGTTTGATGTGTGGCGTGCCTGCGTTTGCGATTCAGGACTGACGGGTTGGTTTCTGGTAGCCCAGGGCGCAGCCGCGGGTGAGGGGCTTATGGATTTCGCGCGATGCAGCGGCGGAATGCCATCGCGAACAACCCATTGCGAGGGTAATGACCCGGGCTGAAGCCCAGGCTACAGTTTCGCAGCACACTTTCGGGCTGCGGTATTGTTTGAGGGGCGAGGGGCGGCGGTTTGGCTGATGGCCGAGGTTGTGAGTGGGTGTTTACTGAGCTTTGGGGTCGGCTTCCATGCTGCCGGCAGTCACACCGACTCGACGCACGGGCAGAAACACTCGCACGATGGTCTTTGGTGGCAGATCAGATTTGACGGTAGCGTCATTCAGCTTCACGGTGCAGAGTTCGGTTTCAGCCCAGCCGACCAGTAGTGCCCCATTGAGGTCGACCATGTCACTGACTTCGTCACGTCGCAGCGTGTGGTTGTCCAGTTTCACAAACACCTGTCCACCGGCTGACTGGTACAGTGAAGTCATCAGCAGGATATCAAGCGGATTACGAATGGAGATGTCCCACGGTCGAGAGACCTGAGTGCTTTGTGACTTGTTGATGTCGCGTTTTGCGTCGGGGTTACGGACAAGGCGGACACCGCGCAGGAAATCCCGGACTTCCGAAATCCTGACGTTGCCACGATGTCGAGTCCACGCGGATTGTGGCTGCAGGATTCGTTCTTCATCGCTGGCTCGATCTGCCGGTGCGTAAGCCCGGTTGCCGCAGAACACGACCCAGTCACGAACGGCAAATGGCAGGGCATGCTGAAATTCGCCTTCCAGCAGGTCACTGGATGGCAGAGTCAGGCGGGATTCAACGAGTGCAGCAGCGGGCGCTGACGTGCGGACGTCAGCGATCAGGCTGGTGGAGCCACCGGCCAGCAGCGGGACGGCACTGAATCCGGAAGGCTGCAGGTCACTGCGGCGACTGACCATCTGCCCCAGTCCTGCTCCACCCGGTCGATACATCCCACCATAGATATCTTCCGCCCGCCCGCTCCAACTGACCACTGACTCGGCCGTCGCGGGCAGCATGTTCTGCAGTGTTTCTGACGATTCGAGGTTGACGCTGGCGTACTGCGAGTCCTGTGTGGACAGGCTGGCCCACGTACGAACTCTGAGGTCCTGTCCCTGATGATCCACGGTGACATCCAGCAGGCTGACAGCGCGGGACACGTCCGGTACTGTTGCTGGTGCTGCAGCTACGGCCACCAGCAGGCAGGTGCTGCCGATGATCAGCGGAAAAGTGGCCCATGTCAGTCGCGGTGACCTGAGTGTGCGGACGACCAGAAACCAGTCCAGCGGGCCGATCAAAGCCAGCAGGATGACCATCATCAGCATAGCGTCCCACGTCGACCAGCGCTGTTCAGCCGGAACCGCATCCACCGCTGCGGCCAGTTGGGTAGAGAGATCGCTGACACCGATGGACGAGATGCGTGTCCCGCGCTGGGAACGTTCGGCCGTACCTGCATCGGGGCCAAACAGCAGTGTTTCCAGGAACTGTGACAGCGACAACCATTTGTCGAGTGGGCGAGCATTGACATCGACGGCCAGCATGGTCACGACGCCGGCCCCCACGACAGCTCGTGAAATGACCGGTTCATTCAGAGCCTGTGCCACAACTCGCGGCTGCCGCGAGGGAATCCGCAGACAGCGGACCGGGTTGCGATTGGTCTGCAGTGCGGTGGCGCCGAGGACAAAGTTCTGCACGGCTGTCAGATCCAGCGTTTCGTAGACTGTGTTCTCTGAGGGAATCTCAAAGATGGGCTGCAGCCACTGGCCCAGCGGAGATTGCAGCAGAGCCGGCCCACGTTCACCGCAGCTGATGACCAGGTGACCGCCGCTGAGCACCCAGCTGCGG
This sequence comes from uncultured Planctomycetaceae bacterium, assembly GCA_963977705.1. Lineage (GTDB taxonomy): Bacteria > Planctomycetota > Planctomycetia > Planctomycetales > Planctomycetaceae > SXXK01. Next base: position 23,179 of record CAXBSH010000036.1, on the reverse strand, counting down.
ACTGCGGCCGTCTGTTGTTCCGTCAGGGCAAAGTCCGATGCCAGTACGAGTAACTCCAGACTGTCCAGTCCGCGAGTCGTCGCTGGCAGCAGCGCAGATTGCTCGGACTGCAGCAGCAGCAGAGGATTCCGCCCACCCGAATCGGCGACGCGTTCATTGGCCAGCTCCTGCAGACCAGCGACGGGGCCGATGGCCAGCACTGGTACGGCCTGATGTCGATACAGCAGCAGTTGTCGAGCGACTGCTGGTGGCGATTCGTGCGGAGCCCCGATGGCACCTTCACGACACTCGATACTGTGATTCCATAAGACTGCTCCGCCACCATCCGTCAGCTGCAGCTGCACTCGACCGTCCAGGCGTCCGGTGTTGAAGACTGCATTAACGATTACGCCGCCCGCGGCATCGGACTGCACAGCCGCCACCACACTTTCGCAGACATCGCCGCGAGCGTCGGGGGCCAGCACTGTCAGCTGCATCGGGGTCAGTGGTGTCAAACCCTGCAGTTGCAGGTGCAGGGGCAGCCACGCACCGACTCGACCATGCCCACCGAACCCGACCTGCAGCTGGTCAACGGCCGGCTGTGCGGCGCAGGCTGAGGCGGTTGTGGATGCCAGAGTCAGGATCAGAGCGAGGCAGCAGGCGATGCCGGACGGCAGCGAACGCAGTCGCTGAAACTGAACTTTTAGACAGTCAGAAGGTTGCGATGGAGCCATTGGAACGCCGAACGAAAGAGGTCGGACACGGGAATGAGGCGGTGTTTGGATGCGTCCTGCGGGGACGGAACACCGGCGTCATTTGCTGTTTTCGGCAGGAATCCTGTGGAAATCAGGACCTGTACAGTGAAATACGCTGAACCGCTGGAAATTGCGGGACAAAAACTCGGTGGAATCCTGAGCACTGTTTTTGTGATTTCCGGTGAATCCGCAAACAAAACTCGCCAGCCCCTCGAAAAGGTTTGTAATTTGGCGTGGATTCTGGCAAATTTCGGCGTTGATCGGCGTAGAAAGGTCGATTTGCATAGATTTCTTTGCTCAGTCCCGCTGACCGCGTGGTCAGGTGAATTTTCAGTCCCCGATGGAGGCCACCCATTAAACGAACTCGTCCGACACCGGCTCCTCAGTCCAACCTGCCCCGCATGAATGAACGCATCCGGATTTCTCCGATCCGAGTTGTGAGTGCGACTGGGGAGATGCTGGGAGAAATGGAAACCGCGATTGCTCTGCGAATGGCCCAGGATGAGGGCCTGGATCTCGTGGAAGTCAGCCCGGATGCACGGCCTCCGGTTTGCCGTATCATGAATTACGGCAAGGTGCTTTATGAACGAACGAAGAAGTCCGGTGGGCCGAAGCAGCACAAGACTCAGCTGAAGCAGCTGCGTTTGCGGGCCAAGACGGGTCAGCACGACATTGACACCAAAGTGCGGCAGGCTCGTGATTTTCTGTCTCGCAAGGACAAGGTGAAGATCAACGTGATGTTCAAGGGGCGTGAGAATGCGCATCACGAGCGTGGCATGGAGATGCTGATTGAGATTGTAAAGATGCTGGAGGACGTTGCCGCGGTGGAACAGCAGCCTAAGATGGAGAACGGCAAGACGGCATCCGTCCTGCTGACTCCGCTGAAGCACTGAGTCTGCTCTGCCGGGTAGAACACGAAATTCGGGGGGACAGTCGGCAGTTGGTTGCATGTGAATGCACCTGTCTGCCGGCCGTCTCTGCTGTCAGATCAGATTTCGCCGTTCCGGGAGAAACCCACATGGCTCAAACTGCAATGACTCGTTCTTCCTGGCTGGCCACAGTGTGTGGCTTTGCTGCTGCTGGTTGCGTGGATGCAGCAAATTCGGTGCTGCCTCAGGCTCAGGCGGCCGACGAACCGGCGGATGAGAAGAAGTCCAGTGCATCGGCAGCAAAGAAGTCAAAGGGCAAATCTGTGACTGAAGAAGCTCCGGAAGTTCCCGCGGAGTATAACAAGCTCAGCGAATTTGAATCGTGGGTGATTCTGCGGAAGGGGACTGAGCGAGCGTTTACCGGCGAGTACACGGATCTGAAGGATCCGGGCACCTACATCTGTCGTCGTTGCAACGCACCGCTGTACGAGGCGAAGTCCAAGTTTGAAAGTCATTGTGGCTGGCCCAGTTTTGATGACGAGATCAAGGGGGCCGTTCGCAAGTCACGGGACGCCGACGGTTATCGTGTCGAGATTACCTGCGAGAACTGCGGTGGGCATCTGGGCCATGTGTTTTATGGCGAGGGGATGACCGCCAAGAATACTCGCCACTGTGTCAATTCGGTGTCGATGAAGTTTGTTGCCGAAGGTGAAAAGCTGCCGGCTGTGGTGAAGAAGAAATCCCGTTCTCGTTCGTCAGCTCGAAAAGAGGCGGATGCTCCGGCTGATAAAGCAGCAGACAAGTCAACCGACAAGTAGAATCCAGTGGTGTGCGTTTTCGGCGCCGCGGTGTTGTGTTTTCTGCAATAGTTCGCCGTCGCTGTGGCCCATGCGTGAAACTCCGGAAGAACTGACAGCGTGGCATGAAGCAGGGCATGCGTGGGCAGCTCTGCTGGTGGGTGCAAAGGTGCACTCCGTATCGATTGCTCCGGACAACGATGATGGTCCGCAGCGTTTCGGTGACACGGAGATCCACTGGAGCAAGCGTCGTTTTTCCGGCCGGAAACTGGCTGCAGCTCTGTGTCGTGTGGCCCTGGCCGGGCCGGTGGCTGAGATGTTGTATTCGGGGCGTCCGTTCCATCCGGCTGGTGTTGCCGAGTGGGCTCAGGACTGGCGGACGGCTTTGCAGGCGCTGGACTTTGTTCCTGACCGGCAGCGGCGTCTGGCGATGCTGGAGCAGACGACGATTCAGCTGTACGAGAAGTTTTCGGACGATTTTCACTGGCAGGCGTTGAGTGCGATTGCTGAGCAGCTGCTGGCGCATGAGATTCTGGATGCGGATCTGCTGGGTGAGGCCATCGAGCCGTGGGTTGACAGTCTGGAATCGGAATCATCGTTTGACCATTAAGTCCGGGCGGGTCGGGGACGGTCCGCTTGTCTGCTTGTCGGAACCGCAGTGTGTCGGTGCCTTTTGCGTTGGATTGCCGGGAATCCTGCTGTAGTATTCCGCCTTCCCTGTTTCTGTGTTTTGTTTTCTGGAGAAGTCGCGGTGGGCAAATCGGTGTTGCTGGCGTACAGCGGTGGTCTGGATACTTCGGTGCTGGTCGGCTGGTTGCAGGACGAGGGATATGATGTCCACTGCCTGTATGTGGATCTTGGTCAGCCCTGTGAAGATCGCCCTGCTATTCTCCAGAAGGCTCGTGACATCGGCGCGAAGTCGTCAGAACTGGTCGATGTGCGTGAAGAGCTGTGTCGTGACTTTGCCTTTCCGGTACTGCAGTGGCAGGCGCGTTACGAGAACATCTACTTGATGGGTACCAGTATTGCTCGCCCGTTGATCGCGAAGGCCTGCGTGCAGCGTGCTCGTGAAGTGGGTGCCGTTGCATTTGCTCACGGGGCGACCGGCAAGGGCAATGACCAGTGCCGTTTTCAGCTGGCGGCTGAGGCTCTGGAGCCATCCGTTAAGATTATTGCTCCCTGGCGTATGCAAAGCTTCCGCGACCGGTTCCCCGGCCGTGCTGAAATGCTGGAATACTGCGAGGCGAAGAACATTCCCGTGAAGGCGACGGCAAAGAAGCCTTATTCCAGCGACGAAAACTGTCTGCACATCAGCTACGAAGCGGGTGATCTGGAAGATCCGACTGTGGATGGTCAGGCCATCATTGAGTTCGGAATGACCGTCAGTCCTCAGCAGGCCCCGGACCGTGAAGAGACGGTCACGATTGGGTTTGAATCGGGTGTACCGGTCTCTGTCAACGGGACTCGATTCAGCCCTGGTGCACTGGTGGCTGAACTGAACATCATTGGCGGTCGCAATGGCTGTGGCCGCATTGACATTGTTGAGAACCGTTTTGTGGGGATGAAAAGTCGGGGCGTGTATGAGTCACCGGGAATGACGCTGCTGTATGCGGCTCATCAGGGGCTTGAACAGATGACTCTGGATCGGGATCTGCTGCATCTGCGAGATTCGCTCAGCCCGCAGGTTGCCGAGATGGTGTATTACGGGTTCTGGTACTGCGCGAAGATGGATGCGTTGATGGCCTTTATCCGTGAGGCTCAGAAACCCGTCACTGGCGAAGTGACTTTGACCCTGTACAAGGGCAACGTGCGGGTCAGCAGTCGTCGTTCGCCCTACAGTCTGTACAAGGCGGATATCGCCAGTATGGAAAAGGGTGGTTCGTACGACCAGACGGATGCGGAAGGTTTCCTGCGGATCATGGGACTGCCGTTGCGAGTGCAGGGTGCTGTTCGTCCGCGGGCGTATTGATAGTGGTCAGTGGTCAGTGGTCGGTGGTCGGTTGGGGGGAGGCTCCCTGCGAACTGCCGGTTGTTGGGTTGGTATCACCGAGCTGGTGCTCGGTGGTCCCGGGTTGGCGGGCCGTAACTGTACTTGGGAGGTTGAGAATCCTACCGGGTGATCGGCGCAGTGTTTGATGCGGGCATTGTGGTGTCGAGTTCGTGCCCGGGCTGAAGCCCAGACTATGACTTTCGTGATTCGCGTCAGGAATGACGCCGAGGACAAAATGTAGCGCGAGCATTCCTGCTCGGCCCCATGCCCTAAAAAACACCTGGGATTTCAAGGGTGACAAGAAGTTCGTATCCGGGCTGAAGCCCAGACTACGGGTTTTGTGACTTGCGTCAGGAATCCTCTGGCGACTTGTTTGTGACCGATGTCAGGGTGCAGTGGCGATAACGCAGCCGGCGGTGGTTCGAGTGATTGCCGGAAGTGTGCCCTGCTGGTGATGATTGACCAGTTCGCTGACGTCCAGTGCCACCAGTGGACTGAGTTCGTAGACGGTTTGCGGATCGACCGGCAGTCCGGTGATCTGCAGCCATTCGGCAGCGATACGACTGAGCGCCGCGCGGCAGGTATCTGCAGAATCGCTGCCCGATTTGTTCTTCACCGGATTGAATTCTCGCTCGCGATGTCCCTCCACGATGAGAGTGTTGGTCGCTGCGGGCAGTGCATCGAAGATGAAGCGTTCCAGTTTGATGGCATTCGGCTGACCGTCGGTCGCAGTGGGCAGAGGCTGGCCGGTTTCATCGACAGACGGCACCTGTTTGCGAGCGATGTGCAGTGGCAGCTGCCTGCCGGCCTCGCAGAAGCTGGCCAGGAACTGCCGATCGAACACGTGAATCGCGGTGTTGCCGGCCCAGAAGATCCATTGTCCGTTCTGATCCTGCCCAGCCGCCTGCTCTGCGGTCAGTTCGCTGTATTCAATGATTTCAGTGCGACCCTGCAGGTCCACAAGGACCCCCATCCGCTCGGTCGGCGATGTTTTACAGACCACGCAGGTCGTGGCCTGCGACTGCTGCTGGATATGAAATCCCAGCAGAGCCGGATCAGCCACAATGGCCGTGGGGTTGTCCACCTGATGATAGTACAGATGCTGCACACCCCGGGCCTGCAGCAGTTCCAGCAGCCCGGCTCGGGCCAGTGCCGTGACCAGTCCCCCATGTCCATCGGGTGACAGTGCCAGTTGCCCGGGGGCTGCCAGCAGCAGCTGTCCGGTTGCGGCATCCATGGCCGGCAGGCTGCCCTGGCGGAAGAAATGCAGGCTGTCGGGTGTCAGTCCGAAGAATTGGTGCTGCTGGAAGAATGCCACTGTTTCCTCATGCGTGGCATCACTGGTCATGATGCACCACGGCAGATCAGCACGATGTCGGCGTCGGCGTGCGAGGATCTGTTCGGCAAAGATCTGAAACAGAGTGCGGTCGGTCACGGGGCCGATGGGGAACAGTCCTTTGGGATGTTCGAATCCCAGCCGAGTCCCCTGCCCTCCGGCAACTGTGATGACGGCAACGGTACCCGCAGAAATCGCCTGCTCGCCAAGACTGCGTGCCTGTGCCCACGCCTGATGATCGGCCGCAGAGACGGGTTGGCGGACGACTCGCGACGGGGCCTGAGCCAGTGCAGCGCGGTCGACTGAGGGGTGATCGTCAGCTGGTTGGCTGGCGGACAGCCACGTTGCCTGCAACAGGTCAAAGTCAACGTCAGCCAGTGTGGCTGACAGGGCCATCTGCTGTGCGGGCGGCAGCAGTTGCAGGCAGGCCAGCAGTCGGTGCTGGTGATGTTGTTGCAGGGTCTGAAGCAGTTTGGCAGGCACAGATGACATAACGACGAGCCCTGAAATTGCGAGCGGCAGGCGGTAGGCTTCTGGTTCGCTTGCCTCGGTTGGTGTTTTTTGATCTGTACGCGTGAACAGTTTTTGTGTGGAATCAAGCGAAACCGGGTTTCGACAGAATACGAAAAACCGTGCGGTATTTGCCAGTGGATCTGTGTTTGGGGTAGTTTTCGGGGTGGATGAGTGGGCGATTATGCCGGTGTGTCCCGATGAAGGGGCAGTGAAAGCGGAGTTTGGGAGTCTGGATTTTCCAACATTCTCCCCTGTTTTTTCGTAGGGAGTGCTGGATCCGCAGCGGTGGTTTGCCGTTGGCGGGCTGGTGCATGGTTTTCTGCCGGGAAGTAATTTGTGTCAGACGAAGAGCAGAATCTGGGCGGGGTCAGCAATTCGGGTGTGCCTGAGTCTCGAGCGGGCGGTCGAAAGTCGGTGTTTTCCGATGACTTTGACGATCCGGATCGTCGTGACGAGCTGGACGAGTTGCCAGATGACGAGCCATTGACGGCAGAACTGGTGGAGGAGGAGGCGATCCGTGGCGACTTTATGCTGCGGTGGGCGGTGGTATTGCTGTCGGTGCTGATGGCATTTACTCAGATGAGTGATACTCGCCCGCTGGTGCTGATCAAGTCGGGTGAGTACATGCGGTCGCACGGATTTCTGCCTCCGCGGACGACAGATCCGTTGTCGTTTACGATGGACGGTCGTTCGATCACGAACACGGGTTGGCTGTTTGATCACGTGGTCAGTCTGGCATGGAGTCTGGGTGGTTATTATGGGTTGACGGCCTTGAAGGTTCTGGGTTCGGGGCTGTTTGCATTTCTGTTGACTCGCATATCGATACCGGGTTTGCCGACGTGGTGGAGTTCGGTGTGTGCGGCATTTGCGGTGGTCGCCTGTTCTCAGGATTTTGTGCCGACGCACGAGCTGGCTGGTCTGGTTCTGCTGGCGTATCTGTTGAATCTGCTGACGGGTCATCGATTGGGGCGAGTGGACGGTTTGTACTGGAAGTTGCCGGCGTTGCTGGCTTTGTGGTCGAATCTGGACCCGCGTGCATGGATTGGTGCGGTGGTGGTGCTGTTGTATGCGTTGGGTTCAGCCCGTCATCGTCGGGCATTGCTGCGTCAGGGAGCTGGTCTGGATCGTATTCCGATGCCATTGGGAGCGACGGCGGGTCTGTGTTTTGCGGCCCTGCTGGTGAATCCATTTCCGGTGGCCTCACTGGCCGCACCTCTGACTCAGTATACTCGTGAATATCCGGCGATGCAGTTGCAGAAGAGTCTGGTACCGGAGCTGGCGGCATCCAGTTTTGACAATCGAGTGGACTATTATTCGGCCATTCTTCCGGGTGCGGTGCGATTGTTTGATCACACGCATGTGGCGGCGATTGTGGTGTTGATGTTTGCTGGTGCTGCGTTGTCATTATCGGTGGGTTCTGAGCAGTCGGACTCTGCCCGGCGGGGAACGATAGCGACCGCGATTGGTGGTTTTCTGCGTTTGTTGTTGCTGCCAATTCTCGGCACAGGTCCTCGTGGGGCTCGCGATGCTGGTTTTGTGCTGATGTTCTGGGGGTTTGTGTTTTTGATTGTCCTGAAGGCGCATGAGTTACCGGCTGCGGCGCTGGTGGCGGCAGCGGTCGCGGGCATCAGTGCTCAGGACTGGTACCGTCGTAGTTTTTCGATGACTTACACGGTGGATTCGTCTGAGCTGTTATTTTCGCGTGGTGGTCGTGCGGCGACGGTGCTGGCGATGACTGCGATGGGATTTGCGGTGGCCACATCGCGACTGCCTGGATCCGCCCCGCTGGGATTTGGTTTTGATCCGGAGACTCGAATCACGATTGATACGGTTTCGCAGCAGCTGCAGAAACTGGATCCCGAGGCTCGCGTCCTGCATACTCGAGTGGACCAGGGAGACCTGCTGATCTGGAATGGTCGCCGCAGTTTTCTTGACAGTCGAGTGTTGCCCTTCAGTTCTGCTCAGTATCCGGTGTTTGAGCAGCATGACAATGTTCGCAGGTCTCTGCTGCGTCCTCCGCAGTCGACGGAGTCTGCGGATCCCAAGGAGAAGGAGCGGCTGCAGCAGGATCAGCAGAAGAATATCGCGGCGGCGAAAGAGACGCTGACGCAGTATGGTGTGACTCATTTCATGATCCGACTGGCTCCACCGGGGACTCCGGATTACGAGTCGATGCTGACATTGACATCGAGTGGTGAGTTTGTGCCGGTGAGTATTGAGGCCTCAGCGGCTCTGCTGGAGAAGGTCTCGGGCCAGGCGGCTCCTGAGACCGTGGCAGCGAAGATGCCGAATTTCGTGCAGATGGCCTTTGTGGATGCGAAGCAGGACATGAAGGAGGTGCGAATTTTCGCGCGACCGCAGGGCTTTTATGAGCGGTACATTTATCGAAATCGTCCGGTGATGTCGGCTGAGCGTCGGCAGGCCCAGCATTACATGGCGCTGGCCAATCCGAACCCGGGTGGTCTGCAGGAGGCGGCCAATGGAATAGCGCTGCTGACGCTGGCGATTCGTGGTTTGAATCAGTCGTTGCAGGCGAATCCCAACGAGACGGCGGCCTGGATCATGCTGGGTCAGGCCTATGTGCGACTGGGCAATCTGGAGGTGCTGGTCAGTGGTACGGATCCCAGTCCGCGGCTGCGACAGACTCGATATTTTCAGGCGGTGGCGGCATTTCGTCAGGCGGTCAAAACCAATTCTGGTTCCATACAGGCGTGGGAAGGTCTGATGAACAGTTACCAGCTGATGCAGCGGCAGGACCTGCTGCTGGAATCGCTGGACAAGTGGCTGGAGTTGGCTGAGACCAGTACGGTACTGCCTTCGCAGCAGGAGCGATTTGAGGAATTCCGGACGCAGTGTTATGCGCAGCGGCGTGAGCTGGAGGATTTGATTACGGAATCTGATGCTCAGCTGGACAAGGAGATTGAGCAGCAGATTGCGGCCAATGCGGAGGCGATGAAGCAGCAGGCAGCGGCTGCCGGCGGCAAGGATCAGGCGCTGGATCCGACGCTGGCTGATGCCGAGGAGGCTCGGGAATTCATTATGTCGGCGGCAGCTGCCAATCGTGGCGGCAGACCTCGGCGCGCTCTGAATGTGCTGCAGGAGAACGCGGCAATGATTCGCAAGCTGCCGATGGGTGTGGTGCTGCTGGGTCAGTTGCTGCTGGAGACGGGCGAGATGGAAGAGGCTTATCTGCTGCTGCTGGGCATCAGCGAACAGGCATCGAAACAGCCCGAGATTTTCTTTGGCACGGAGTGGCAGTTACCGCTGGCAATCAGTCAGCTGGGAGTCTGTGATTACCGTACGGCGGCGGAAACGTGGTCGGTGCAGATGGCCGACATCGAGCGTGAGATTTCCAAGTCGGCGGTGTATTCGCTGCCAATTTATTCGTTGCCACTGGTGGCGGACAGCAATTACCAGATCAATGGTGCCCTGCCCGTCTGGCCATTCCGGCATGCCACGCTGCTGGCTCAGCAGATCAGTGGATCGAATGAGCCTTTGTCGGATCTGGCGCTGATGCAGGCGATTGTGAAGCTGGAGGCGGCCGATCTTGAGGGGGCACGATCGATCCTGAAGCGAATCGTAACGGAATTCGGTGAGACTCGAGCACGTGGTCTGGCGCTCGTGTATTACTCCATGGTGGATCGTGAATCTCAGCAGGTGCTGGAGCCGATGGCCTTGAATCCGTGGGAGGAGTTTGAGTTTCCGGGTGAGCCGCGACCACCTGCTCAGCCGGCGGCGGGAGCACCTGGTGCACCGGGGGCACCAGCGGGGGTGCCTGGGGGAATACCGGGTTTACCAGCGGGAAGTAATCCTGGGGCCGTGCCTTCTCAGCCGGGTCCGATTGGAGTTCGTCCCTGATGGCAGTGATGATGTCCCTGCGGTGATAACCATGTTGAATTCTGGTGGGAGTGGGGACGATGTCATTTGGCTGGCAATCGGCGGAAGACGAGTTGCGGAGTGAGCTGGAATCGGGGGAGCGTTTATTGTGGGCCGGGCAGCCTCGTCAGGGCATCCGTCTGCAGCTTTTTGATGTGTTTGCGATCCCGTTCAGTGTGCTGTGGGGTGGATTTGCGATTGTGTGGGAGGTGATGGCCTTCGTGCTGAAGACTCCGTGGTTTTTCAAGCTCGCGGGGATTCCCTTTGTGCTGGCTGGTCTGTACATGATGGTCGGTCGTTTCTATGTGGATGCTCGGCGTCGCGCCGCCACGTTTCAGGGAATTACCAGTACCAGTCTGTTGTTTATCTCGGGCAGGGCTCGTCGTGTTGTGCAGCGAATTCCTCTGCGCAATCTGGGGCCTTTGTCGCTGCAGGAGCGAGGCGACGGATCCGGGGTGATTGGCTTTTCAGCCCTGACGATGGGCAATCCTGCGATTGGTGGAGTGATGTCACAGATCCAGCAGTTCGTGCCGCAAAAGCTGGGAAACATGCATGTGAGTCTGGAAGTGCAGGAAGACGTGCGGGGCGTTTATCGTCGGCTGCGTGATGCGATTGAAGAGGCCTCGAGGAGCTGACGGTCCATGCTGCGAGTGTGTGTGTTCTGTGGTTCGAAGAGTGGGGATCGCGCGGAGTATGCGGAGTCTGCGGAGCAGCTGGGGCGCTGGCTGGCGCGTGGTGGCCACACACTGATTTATGGTGGGGGCAGCACGGGGATTATGGGGCTGCTGGCGGAAGCCGTGCTGGCCGAGCGGGGGTCGGTGATTGGTGTCATTACTGAGCATCTGGCGCGACCTGAGCTGATGCATGCGGGGGTTCGTGACATGCGGATCACTCGTGATATGCATGCTCGCAAGTCGCTGATGCATGAGCTGGCGGACGTGTATGTGGGATTGCCGGGTGGTTTTGGCACGATGGAAGAGCTGTTTGAAGCTGTGACGTGGGCGCAGCTGGAGCTGCATGCTCGTCCGGTCCTGTTGCTGAATGTGGCCGGTTTGTATGACGGTCTGATTCGTCTGCTGGACGACATGACTGTGCACGGTTTTCTTTCTCTGCGCTGTCGCCGGCTGATCACAATCTGCGGTAGTGATGAAGAGCTGCAGTTGGCTTTACAGGCGATTCCCGGGCAAAGCTGCTGACTTTACAGAACAGCCTGGGCTGTTGCACAATACCGGCAGCGTGACCATCTGCGTCACAAACTCGCTGCCTGACCCAACACTGGAGCATTGTTCATGCCGGTTTATCTTGGAGTTGACATCGGAACAAGTGGAACGAAGACGCTGGCGATGCAGGAGGACGGCAGGATCGTGGCGTCAGCGACGGTTGAGTATCCACTGAGCAATCCGAAGCCAGGCTGGTCAGAGCAGAGTCCGGCCGACTGGTGGCAGGCGGTCATTGATTCGGTGCGCAAAGTGATGCGTGCGGGAAAGCTGAAGCCCGCTGATATCGGCGGGATTGGGCTCAGTGGTCAGATGCATGGCAGTGTGTTTCTGGACAAATCGCACAACGTGATCCGTCCGGCACTGCTGTGGAATGATCAGCGTACAGTGGCTGAGTGCAGTGAGATTGAGTCGCTGGCGGGCGGGCGTGCGGAGCTGATCCGGATGGTTGCAAATCCGGCGTTGACCGGCTTTACGGCGCCGAAGATTGTCTGGTTGCGAAATCGTGAAAAACGCAACTTCGATCGCACTGTGCAGGTGCTGTTGCCCAAGGATTATGTGCGATTTTGTCTGACTGGCGATTTTGCGACGGAGGTCAGTGATGCTTCAGGAACTCTGTTGCTGGACGTGGTGCATCGTTGCTGGTCTGCCGAGTTGCTGCAGAAGCTGGATCTGAGTGGCAGTCTGCTGCCGAGGGTGTATGAGAGTGAGGACGTGACTGGTGTGCTGACTGAGTCCGCAGCGAAGCTGTTGGGTCTGCGCGCGGGGATTCCGGTTGTGGGTGGTGGCGGTGATCAGGCTGCCAGTGCGATTGGTAACGGGATTGTGGGTCGCGGTGTGGTATCAGCGACGATGGGCACCAGTGGCGTGGTGTTTGCTCACAGTGACGAGGTGCAGGTGGATCCGCACGGTCGTCTGCACACCTTCTGTCATGCGGTTCGTGGCAAGTGGCATGTGATGGGTTGTGTGTTGTCTGCGGGCGGCAGTCTGCAGTGGTTCCGCAATCAGTTGTGTCAGGACGAGGTTGCTCGAGCGAAGAAGCTGAAGATTGATCCGTATGAGTTGATTACTCAGCAGGCCGCAGCAGCTCCGGCGGGCAGTGAAGGACTGTTTTTCCTGCCGTATCTGACGGGCGAGCGGACTCCGCATGCCGATCCGCATGCTCGTGGCAGCTGGATTGGCCTGAGTCTGCGACATGGCAAGGGGCATCTGGCTCGGTCGGTGATGGAGGGAGCGACTTACGCGATGCGGGATTCGCTGGAGATTGCGCGGTCGATGAATATTCCGGTGCAGGAAATTCGTTTGTCGGGCGGGGGGGCTCGCAGTGAATTCTGGCGTCAGATGCAGGCGGACATTTATGGTCAGCAGGTCGTGACGATCAATGCCTCTGAGGGTCCGGCGTATGGAGTGGCATTGCTGGCGGCTGCGGGAACGGGGGCTTACAGGTCGGTTGAGGAGGCCTGTCGCGCGACAATTTCCGTGGTGACAAGGACCAAACCCAAAGCGGCGGCAAATCGTACCTACAATGGGGCATTTCCGGTGTATCAGCGGCTGTATCAGTCTCTGAAGTCGGATTTTGCGACGATTCAGGGGTTATTGAAGTAGAGCAGGGGGGGGCAGTTTGGGTGACTTTGTGCCGGAATCTTTGGGGGGGTGTGGCCCGGTTTCGTCACACTGTTCCGTCTGCCAGCCGGAATTTCTTCGCGGCGGCACCAAAAAATGGTGACCGATTTTGAATTCCCCCCGGAAATGACTACTCTGGGGTGTCCCGAGCGATTTCTTTCCAGGAATGCTCATAGCTGAATGCCCGCACAGCAATCACGTTCATGGCTGATCTCAAGCAAGACACGGCAGACCTTTCAACGATCCCGATTCGCGTCCTGATTGTGGACGACGACGAGGGTCATGCGCAGGCTGTTGCTGAGGCTCTGGAGCGTATCAACTGTGACTGTCGGGTGGCGGGTTCTGGTGAGCGGGGTGCTCAGCTGGTTCATGCCGAGTCGTGGGACGTGATCGTCACGGATCTCCGCATGGAGGACGTTGACGGTCTGGAGATTCTGCGGATAGCCAAGGAAGAGCTGCCTGAAGCGGAAGTGATCGTGTTGACCGGTCATGGTTCGATTCATTCGGCCGTGACGGCGATGCAGCATGGTGCCTATACCTATCTGACCAAACCGCTGGACATTACTGAGCTGCGTTCAGCGGTTGAGAAGGCATCGGCAAGGCTGCGTCTGATTCGTCGCAACGCCGAGCTGCGTCGTTCTCTGGACGAGCGGTTTGGGTTTGAGGGAGTGATTGGTACCAGTCCTCAGATGCATGCGATCGTCGAGATTCTGAAGAACGTGTCGCCGACGGACATTACGGTTCTGATCCAGGGAGAGAACGGCACGGGCAAGGAGCTGGTTGCTCGTGCACTGCACCAGAACAGTCCGCGGAAGAACAAGCCGTTTGTGCCATTGAACATTTCGGCGTTGCCTGACAGCATTCTGGAGAGTGAATTATTTGGTCATGAGGCGGGAGCCTTTACGGGTGCTCAGGGCCGGCGGATCGGCAAGTTTGAGCATGCGAACGGGGGCACCTTGTTCCTGGACGAAGTGGGCGAGATGCCTCTGGATACGCAGGTGAAGCTGTTGCGAGTCCTTGAGGAGCGCCGGATTACTCGTCTGGGTGCCAACGATGAGTTACCGATCAACGTGCGGCTGGTGGCTGCGACGAACGCGGATCTGCAGAAGAATGTGGCTGACGGAAAATTTCGTGAGGACCTGTATTATCGACTGAATGTGGTGACGATTTATCTGCCTCCGCTGCGTGAGCGTACGGGTGATATTCCGTTACTGATGGAGCATTTCCTGCGTGAGATGTCTCGTCGTATGGGTCGTGAGGTGCAGGGATTTTCGCGAGCGGCGAGAAAGGCGTTGCTGGCCTATCACTGGCCGGGCAATATTCGTCAGCTGCGAAATGTGATTGAGCGGATGCTGGTGCTGGATTCTGACGGCATTCTGGACATTGATGGGTTGCCGCCGGAGATTGCCACACTGGTGCGGGATCAGGTTCCGGAGCCCGACGTGGATGCTCCTGCTGGCGCTGATGCGTTGATTGGCAAGCCGATGACGGAAGTGGAAAAGTATTACATTATGCGGGCGCTGGATCTGGCGGACGGGAATCGCGAAGAAGCGGCGCGGATGCTGGATATTGGTGAGCGGACATTGTACCGGAAGATCAAGGAATACGACCTGACCAGGTAATGTGAGTGGCAGGGGCATGAGGATTCTGTTTCTGTCATCCGGACCGCTGGTGCCATCATCGCGATTTCGTATTCAGCCATGGGTACAGCGTCTGCGTCGGGACGGGCATCGCGCTGTGGTGCTGCACAGCTTTCCGGCGAAGTACGACTATTTTCCGTGGATGGGTTTTCGTCCCAGTCAGCTGTTGAAACGCAGTGTGCGGTGGTGGCACTGGCTGCGCAGTCGTTTGCAGCGATTTGATCTGGTGTTTATTGATCGCGAGATCTTTGACAGTGAGTCATTGGAGCTGGAGCTGCGATTTCGCGAGACGTGTGGTCGTCTTGTGCTGGATCTGGATGATGCGGTTTTTCTGCGATATCCGGACAAGTTTGCTCGGTTGGTACCGCAGGCAGATCTGGTGGTGTGTGGCAACAGTTTTCTGGAGGACTGGGCGCGGCCTTTGAATTCCCGTTTGCTGCGTATTCCCACCTGTGTGGAACTGGCTCGCTATACGCTGCGTGACTGGTCTGTTGCGGGTGTCGGGGCGGGGGGGCCGGGGGCTCAGCTGCCGGTGATAGGCTGGATGGGTACGACGACCAATCTGCAGTATCTGCGTGAGGCAGCGCAGGCGTTGCGGCAGCTGGCGGAGGAGCGTCGATTTGAGTTGCGGTTGATAGTGCCGGACGCGAGTGCAGTGCGTGAGATGGATCTGGGGCGGGTGTATGTGACCAGTCGACCGTGGCAGGCGGCAACAGAGATTTCGGATCTGCAGCAGTTTGATGTGGGGTTGATGCCATTGTCGGACCGTGAGCAGTGGACGATTTACAAGTGTGGCTTGAAGTTGATTCAGTATCTGGCGGTGGGTGTTCCGGGGGTGGCTTCGGCGGTTGGCGTGAATACGGAGATTCTGGCGGGTGATCAGGGTGGGTATGCGGTGCGGGGTGTTGAGGAGTGGCTGGGAGCATTGCGACAGTTACTGGATTCCGCTGAGTTGCGTCGGCAGCAGGGTCTGGCGGGGCGTCGCACGGTGGAAGAGCGGTATGCGGTGGAAGCGTGTTATCCGCGGCTGCGTGACGCGTTATTGCAGCTGGTATCAACGGGAGAGCGGGTGAGCGACACGTGAGTCAGGGTCAGTTCGGATTTGCTGAGGTTCCCGAGTGGGAGCGTGCGGCGCGGGATGCGGTGTTGTTGGCGGAGGTGGTATTCAACCTGCCGCTGGAGCGGCCGTACACCTATGCGGTACCGGACGGACTGCGTGATCTGTTGCGACCGGGGCAGCGCGTGCGGGCTCCGCTGGGACGTTCCAACCGTCTGGTGACGGGGTATTGCGTGGGGGTGATTGCGGGGGAGCGTGGGCAGCGTCCCTTGAAGGAGCTGGAGAGTCTGCTGGATCGGGAGCCACTGGTGGATCAGTCCATGCTGGAACTGACTCGCTGGATTGGCGAGCGTTATCTGTGTGGCTGGGGGCAGGTGCTGGACAGTGTGATCCCGGCGGGCGTGCGCAACAAAAGCGGGACTCGGGAACTGCAGTATTTTCAATTGTCTGAGCAGGCGCTGGAGTTGTTGTCGGGAGCGGGGTCCGGGCTGCGTTTGAGTGCTCAGCAGCGAGTAATTCTTGAATCGCTGCAGCGGGCAGGTCAGCCGCAGACAGCCGCTGAATTGTGTGCACTTGCGGGAACGGGACCGGCTCCATTGGCGGCGCTGCGTCGGAAGGGCCTTGTGGTGCCATTTCGGGTGCGTTCAGAGCTGGACCAGGAGTCGGGTCCGGTGGGCCATACGGAGCAGGATCTGCTGATGAATGCGCAGCAGCAGCGGGCTCTGGAAGCGATTCTGAAACCGATTCGAGAGAGTCGTCATGAAACGCTGCTGCTGCATGGGGTGACGGGCAGTGGCAAGACTGAGGTTTACATTCAGGCAATTCGTGAGGTGGTCAGTTATGGTCGGCAGGCGATTGTGCTGGTGCCGGAGATCAGTCTGACTCCGCAGACGATCCGTCGTTTTCGCAGTCGTTTTGGTTCGGTGGCGGTGCTGCACAGTCACATGACTGACACGGAGCGGCATCGGCAGTGGCAGACGATCGCAGCGGGTGGTGTGCACGTCGTTGTGGGGGCGCGCAGTGCCGTCTTTGCTCCGGTGCCGCATCCGGGACTGATTGTGATTGATGAAGAGCACGAGCCATCGTTCAAGCAGGACAGTACTCCGCGTTATCACGCCCGTGAAGTGGCTCGTCGTCGCTGTGAGGAGGCGCGAGTTCCCCTGGTGCTTGGTTCGGCAACTCCAACGCTGGAATCGTGGCTGCGTGCCAATCGTCGCGAGGACCGTCTGGTTTCGATGCCGCAGCGTGTGGCTGATCGTCCGCTGCCTCCGGTGCTGATCGTGGATGTGCGGACTGACCCGCGAGTGGCTCGTGGTTCTTCGATCGGGCGTGCGCTGCATCAGGCGATAACTCGTACACTGCAGGAACGTGGTCAGACGATTCTGTTTCTGAATCTGCGAGGTTATTCGCCGGTGGTCTGGTGTCGCACCTGCGGGACGGGGGTCAAGTGTCCGGCCTGCGACATTACTCTGACATGGCATCGGGATCGGCAGGCGGTGGTTTGTCACAGCTGTGGCTGGACGACTGATCCGCCGCAGGTCTGTCCGGCGTGTCAGAGTCCGGCGGTCCGTTATCTGGGTGCCGGGACTCAGAAGCTGGACGAGGAGGTGAGTGGATTGTTTCCCCAGGCGCGAGTGCTGCGCATGGACAGCGACTCGATGAGCAAGCCGGGCAGCCATGACGAGGCTCTTGAGCGTTTCCGGCGTGGTGAAGTGGACATTCTGCTGGGGACGCAGATGATTGCCAAGGGGCTGGATTTCCCCAATGTGACGCTCGTGGGTGTTGTGGATGCGGATACGATGCTGCGGCAGCCGGATATGCGTGCAGCGGAACGAACATTTCAGCTGATTGCTCAGGTGGCTGGACGGACGGGTCGGGGGGAACGCAGTGGGCGAGTTCTGGTGCAGACCACCAGTCCGGATGATCCGGCGGTACGATTTGCGTCGAAGCACGATTACGTTGGTTTTGCCGGGCACGAGTTGGCGGAGCGTCGTGATACGCAGGCACCGCCATTTTCCTGTGTGGCACGGGTGATCTTCCGCGGGCTGGATGAACGGCGGACTCGCGAAGCGGCCATAGCGGTGGCAGATCGGTTGCGGGCGGCCTGTACGGGTGAGCTGCAGTCGCTGCGGGTGTTGGGAGCGGCACCAGCACCAATTGTGCGACTGCGAAATTACTGGCGGTTTCACCTGCAGATCTGCGGGCGGACGGTCGAGCTGGTGCGGCAGCTGTGGCAGGCTGTGGAACGCTCACTGGAAATGCCGGAGGATGTCGAGTTTGCGGTGGATGTGGATCCGATCAACAGTCGTTAGGTTGGGGCGAAGCGGTGCCGTCAGGATTCGGACTTGTGCTGAACTGGACAGTGAGCGGGAGTGGGCGGGATGGAAGGGCAGAGTGCTGCAATTGCGAGGGCGTGGTCGCCTCGGGAATTCTCCGCAGCGGCGACCGAGTGGCAGCGGCTGTTGACAGCTCATCTTGAGCAGGTGATGTCGGGCAGCACAAAGGTTCTGAACTGGGCGGAGCCGGATCAGACGGCGGCGGCTGCGGACGAGTGGCTGAATCGGCCACTGGCGGACGGGCCGGAGGGTGTGGCAGGTGGGATGCGGAGTCTGCTGCAGCAGATGCTGTCTTCCGGGCAGAACCTGCATCATCCGCATTATATTGGTCATCAGGTACCGGCGGCGTCACCGCTGGCTGGGCTGCTGGATGCCGCGGCTGGTGTTACCAACCAGGTGATGGCAATTTACGAAATGGGTCCGTGGGCGACAGCGGTGGAGCGTGCATTGATCGGGCGTCTGTGCGGCCTTGCCGGCTGGCAGCCGGCCGCCAGCTCAGGGGTGCTGACGCATGGTGGATCGCTGGCGAATCTGACGGCACTTCTGACAGCACGCAATGTGGTCCTGAAGGACTCATGGAAAGACGGTGTGCCGGCGGGAACTGCGATGGTTGCGAATGCGGACGTGCATTACTGCATCACGCGAGCCGCCGGAATTCTTGGTCTGGGTGCAGCGGCGGTTCGCCGAGTCCCACTTGACGCTCGACGACGGATGGATGTGCAGCGTCTGGAAGAGTTGCTGAGCGAGCTGCGTCGGCAGAACCGTCCGATTGTTGCTGTGTCTGCGTGTGCCGGGGCGACTCCGACCGGGGCGATCGATGATCTGGCGGCGATATCGGACGTCTGTCGTCGGCACGATGTCTGGATGCACGTGGATGCGGCGCATGGTGGTTCGCTGCTGTTCAGTCGGCGTTGGCGTTCACGACTGGCGGGGATTGAGCAGGCAGACAGTATCGTCTGGGACGCTCATAAAATGCTGTTTGTTCCGGCATTGTGTACAGCGGTGTTGTATCGTCGTCGGGAGCTGCGATTTGAGACTTTTCAGCAGGACGCTCCTTATCTGTTTGATCCATCGGCACCGGGGATGGCGGATGTGGATGTGGGGATGCGAACAGTGGAATGTACGAAGCGCGCCACGGGGTTTGGTCTGTGGGGGCTTTGGGCACTGTTCGGTGCCGAGCTGTTTGAGCAGCTGGTGGACCGGATGCTGCAGTTGACGCAGGGATTCTGGGAACTGCTGAATGCGGAAGCGGATTTCGAGACACTGCATGAACCGGACTGCAACATACTGGCGTTCCGGCATTTGCCGGCAGCCGTGCGTCTGTTGCCGCTGGCCGAGCAGAACCGATTCCAGCGGGAATTGCGGTCAACGTTGATTCGTGAGGGGCGTTTCTACATTGTTCAGACGACTCTGGACGGCATGGCGGCCCTGCGGACCACGATTATCAATCCGCTGACGACGGAGCAGGACCTGCGGGAACTGCTGTCGGCGGTGCGTGACGTGGGGCGGCGTGTGTGGAATTTGTGAACAGGCCGGAAAAGTCTGCCGATTTCTGCATTCTCAGATCCAGATTCGGTCGCAATCGGGTGTTCTCTGGCTGGAAACCTTCTTGCCAGTCTCAAAAAGGCAGCGCAGAATTCGCAGATAAAGAATTCTTTTCTGCCGGAACACTGCAGGTTTGGGGAATGGCGACATGACCGGCCCACGCAAACGCATGTTGGTATTTGGACGCGGATCCGAGTCGTTGCCGCACTTTTCTCTGTCAGATGACACTGTGGATGTGGTGCGAGCCGGCGAGGTGCATGTTCCGGACGCCGTGGTTGACTATGTGCTGGTGGCGGGCAGTGAACCTCAGCAGCTGTCGGATGTGCAGGTCGGTGCCCTTGGGGTCTTCCATGCGCTGCCGGATGCAGTGGTACTGCTTGACGACGCTCTGACGGTGCTCTGGCATAACCAGACATTCCAGACGATTCTGCAGACGGATCCGTCCGTCCGGCTTGTGGGCAGTGCGTTGCAGGATGTTCTGGCACCGATGGATGGCACCGATCTGACTCGAGTGGCCATGCCGGTGAATGGTGGTGCGGTGGAGCTGCAGGTGCGGCGTGAGAACCGGACGGTGCTTTCGCTGCGTCTTTCGCGCCGTCCCATCAATCTGGGTGACGGCAAGCAGTGTGCTGTGATACTGACGGCCCGTGATGTGACGGCTCTGATCCACGAAAAGCAGAAGCAGGATGCGATCTACCGCGCGGGGCTGGAACTGGGAAATCTGTCTCCCGATGAAGTGACCGGGATGACGCCTGAAGAGCGAGTTGCGATTCTGAAGGAACAGATTCTGCAGCTGACTCAGGAGGTGCTGGGCTACGATCGATTTGAGATTCGGCTGTTGAATACAGAGACGAACGAGCTGCAGCCGTTGCTGGAATTCGGAATGTCACCGGAGGCGGCCAATCGACGGCTGTATGCGGAAGCTGCGGGCAACGGTGTTACTGGATTTGTGGCGTGGAGCAAGCGCAGTTATCTGTGTGTGGATACGAAATCCGACAAGCTGTATCTGTGTGGTGCTGCGGATGCTCGCAGTTCACTGACTGTGCCGCTGATGATCCGGGATGTCCTGCTGGGGACATTCAATGTGGAAGGTCCCGGGACCAAGTCATTCAGTGAGAAGGACCTTGAGTTTCTGGTGTTGTTTGGTCGTGTTGTGGCCAGTTCGCTCAATCAGCTGCAGTTGCTGGAGGCTGAGAAGGCCACTGTGACGACAGAGAATGCCGATCGTCTGCGGCGTGAAGTGGCTGAGCCATCGGATGAGATTCTGAAAGCGGCGACGTGGATTCTGGATCGTTATGTCGGTCATGATCCGGACCTCGCCGATCGGCTCGACGTGATTACTCGCAAGGTGCGCAGGATCCGTCAGGACGTGGGTGCCGTAGTGGGTCTGGACAGCAGTCCGGGACTGAGCAGTCCGGCTGTTCCACGGCCACCACGATCGGCGCTGCAGAATCGTCGCGTGCTGGTTGCTGACGAAGATGCCAGAACTCGCGAAGAAGCGCATACGCTGCTGGAGCAGATGGGGTGTGAGGTGGATGCGGTGACAACCGCCGGTGAAGCCTGTTCGATGCTGCGAAATCATGCATACGATGTGGTGCTGATCGATATTCGGCTCAGCGATGCCAACGGCTATGAGTGTTTTCGTCGGCTGCGTGAAATTCACACGGCTGTTCCGATCATCATGATGACCAGCTTTGGATATGACTCGACGCATTCCATCGTCAAGGCCCGTCAGGAGGGTCTGCGGGCGGTGCTTTACAAACCGTTCCGCCGAGCTCAGATGCTGGACGAAGTGGAAAAGGCCGTGATTGCTCAGACACGCTGACGCAACGTTCTGAAATATCGACATTTGCTGCGGCAGTGCATCAATCCAGACCGCGGGTGTCTGCGAGTACGTGCCGCGAGCAACTCGGTACTCTCCCTCAACCGCCCGAAATGTCGCCGCTTTTTCGGGCAGACCGGGCCTTGCAACGCTAAACCTGCAAGTGTGCCGCTGCTGGCTCAGTACAGCCCCTCGGCAGCCGAGTCGGCAGTGGCACACTTTCTGAATGGTCTTTGCAAGTACGATCAGCTGTGGATCAGCGGACGTGCGGGATTTCAACCAACGGTTTACCTTATGACTGATGACAGCCTGCCCACCTGCCAATCGCAGCCTGAATGGCTGCTGCGACTGACAGAAAATGTCTGTGCGGCGATCGTGGAGCAGCCGGAGGCGGCCGCAATCGGCTGTCATCATTTTTTTGACGAGCAGCGGGTTGTCTGGGAGCTGACGGTATTCTTTGGGCGTCTGGAGATTGTCGGCGGGGCTCATGACGGCGAAACTTTCAACGCCGGTTTCAGCCTGGATGTCACATCTCTTGCTGCCGAATTTGACTACCCACCGGAAATCCGCTGGTGCGGTGCCGCTCAGGGGCGGACAGATGACCTTGGTGCACATCTGTCGCTTGAAGGCCTGTGGCACGGGCGTCGCGTCTGGCTTCGCATCCTGTCACAGGCTCCGGCACACCTTGGTCCGGGCAGTCAGCTGCTGGCGACCACAGGTGAGTTTCGTCCTCTGTGGTAGCAACAGCCAGATCACAGTCAGGTGATTACTGCGGGTTGGGTCGTTCGCGTTCGAGCAGTCGAATCAGACGTGCCAGGGAATTAACTTCCAGTTTTCGCATCGCATTTGCCCGATGACGTTCAACGGTTTTGATACTGATTCCGAGGCGGATTCCAATGCACTTGTTGGTGGCCCCTTCATAGACGAGATCGATGACTTCCTTTTCGCGGCCAGACAGTCGATCTGTGTAGCGCTGGCCATT
This sequence comes from uncultured Planctomycetaceae bacterium, assembly GCA_963977705.1. Classification (GTDB taxonomy): domain Bacteria; phylum Planctomycetota; class Planctomycetia; order Planctomycetales; family Planctomycetaceae; genus SXXK01. The sequence continues at coordinate 842 of CAXBSH010000036.1, read as the reverse complement.
GGGAAGTTCCGGTGGCAGTTCTCTGTCGTCATCCTGCAGGCTGTCAAGAATCCTGAAGGCTTCTTCAACCGCGCCGAGCAGGTCTTCGCGTTGAAATGGCTTGTCCAGCACCGTGACGGCCCCGAGTTTCATGGCCTTTACGGCAATGTCGATGCGTGGATATCCGGTGATCATGATGACTCGGAAATCCGTTCTGCGTGACAGCAGTCGCGACTGAACTTCAAGGCCGCTGATGGGGATCATAAACTGATCAGTGATCACGACACCTCGTTCAAGTTCAGGTATCCGATCGACAAATTCCTGCGAGGACAGATAGCAGCCAGGCAGGTAGCCCTGTTCGGCGAGAGTGAGTCGCAGCATTTCCAGCAGCGCTGGATCGTCATCAATGACATAGACAGTTCGCGGCGCACTGGGGACGACAGGTTCAGTGGGCTGCAGGTGGGCGGATGCATCCACGGGATTCAGACCATTGTCACTTGTGGATGACTGTTCGTTCGGGATTTCCGGGTGTGACGAGTCCTGTGATTCTGAATTCATGATGGCATCCTTGTGAGACAGGAGAAGCGTTGCAGGCATTTCATTGAAAACGAATCACTGAACAGCAGATGTCGGCGGGCGATCTGTTGCTTGATGATCAGTGATTTACATGGCACATGAATGGGTACCTGCAGTCATTGAAGGGTTTACCGCTGGATCTGTGCTTCGACATGCAGTTCGGCCAGGTAGATGCACGATCGGACCATAGTACAAATCACGGGCAAACGTGCACGAGGACTTACCCGCAGTGTTGCAGGAAAAAAAGCGAATAGGAAGTTTGCACTACGCAGATGGCGGGTTATCCC
>CAXBSH010000035.1:0-26379 GCA_963977705.1 uncultured Planctomycetaceae bacterium | reverse complement strand
GGCGCCCTGGCGGAATTTCTTGAAAATATCATCCTGACTTTCCAACGGAATCCCGATTCCTGTGTCCTCCACACTGAAAGACAGGAATCCCGGCTCCAGCGACTTCCAGGAGACACGAATCCGACCGCCCTCCGGAGTGAACTTGATCGCATTGGACAGCAGGTTATTCACAATCTGACTGATCTTCCCGCGATCCTGGAAAACTGCTGGCACAGGTACGGCAGGTGGGTCTGTCCGCATGTCGATATGCCGACGATCTGCCAGCGGCATCATCTGCTGAACCTGCAGTTCCAGCACATCCCCGAGGGCGAACACCGTCGGGTGAATGTCCATTTTTCCGGATTCAATCTTGGCCAGATCCAGCAGGTCGTTGATCTGCACCATCAGCGACTGACCGGAGGTCAGAATATTTGAAACATACCGCCGCTGGCGATCATCCAGATTTGGAGCCGACTGCAGGATGTCACTGAATCCAAGAATACTGTTCAGTGGCGTTCGCAGCTCGTGGCTGATGGTCGCCAGAAAATCATTTTTCAGGTTATTGCTGGTGAACAGTTCAAGGTTCGCGCGAGCCAGTTCGTCGATCTTTTCGTCCAGATCCCTGTTGGCCCCGCGCAACTCCTCATTCTTGAACACAATATACCGCAGCATGCGGTTGAAGGCATGGCTCAGTTCCTCAAATTCGTCGCCGGTACTGATGTCGGCACGCAAATTCAGGTTTCCGCGAGCAATCTCATCACTGACATCCTTCAGGTGCTGAACCGGCTTGACAATGATGTAGCGCACGATGACATAGGCAGCGAGCATCGCCAGAAAGGCGGTCACAATCCCCGATGCCAGCAGCATCGCTCGATTTCTGGCCAATTGCTGATCCACAGCCCCCAGCGGGATATTTATCGATGCGATTGCAAATATCGGTGCTGTACGTTGTTCAGGGGACGGCAATTGTGACTGCAACGCCGTGTCTGCCGGCGCTTCGCCACTTTCCGCGGACAGTTCAGGGTTGACTCGCCCGGCACTGGCCGACGAATTAAATGCCGCAGCAGCAGTGGTGGAATCCCGCGCTGCTGTCAGCGCGTCATTCACATGACACTTCAGGCAATCCTGCGTCAGCCTGATCGGGCTGAAATACTGCAGTCGCCGCTGTCCGTCCACAACCACCTGACGGAACCACTCTTCAGGAGCGTTTTCACTTTCAAACTGCTGACGAGCTTCGACGGCAGCAACGTCCGACAACACTTCTGCTGCCGATAACAGCTGCCAGATCGGAAGGTTCACGTCCGCAGCAGGCACGGTTGCACCGCCGAACGTCTGCCGAAAGGCCTTCACCCGCTCGGCATCCTGCAGCGACGACATTTCCGTATCAATCATCTTCTGATAATGATGCAGTCGCAGAATCTGAGGCACCATGCGACGTGCCGCACTGACCTGCTGATCGTCAACGAGCGTTCGGGTACGAGCAGAGTGCCACCACAGGCTGGCGGTCACCAGAAATCCCAGCGCAGCACCAAACAGAAAACGACACTTGCGTTCCAGACTGGTTTCGCCGATCAGCTTCTTTAATGCGCGATACGACACAGCCAGAATCCTTCAGCAACTACGGGCACGAGCTTCGGTAGTCTCCCAGACATTCCCGACTCCTGCAACTGCCGCCGATCCGGCGATCGCCTGTTGATCGAAAAAACGAGAGTTCGGCCGATTCTGCCAGAACTCAACAGCACCAAATGCACACCCAGAACCAGTTGGGCCCTATTCCGCGGCCTGATCTTGCCAGCGACGAACCCGGTCTGCAGAATCAGACCCGACGCCGAAGACAAATTGTACCCCGAGCATTCCTGGTCGGCCCCATCCCTGAAAAAACACTGGGGTTTTCAAGGGTGACGAGAAGTTCGTGTCCGGGCTGAAGCCCAGGCGCCAGTGTTGTACTCGGCGTCAGGATGGCCAGGGTTACGGTGAAGGGAATGGTGCCAGGGTCACCATAGAGTTGTCGCAGATTCTTTCGATGCCGAGCGTCAGAGTATCTCCGTGGCAGCATCTGGTACCGGCAAGGTGGAGCATGGACGGTCAGGAGATGATTCCGTTAACCAGTCGACCATGTACGTCGGTCAGGCGATAGCGACGGCCCTGGAACTTCCACGTCAGGCGTTCATGGTCAATTCCCAGCAGGTGCAGCATGGTTGCCTGCAGATCATGAATGTGAACTCCGTCTGAAACGACGTTGTATCCAAACTCGCACGTTTCTCCATACACTGTGCCAGCTTTGACTCCACCACCTGCCAGCCAGACGCTGAAGCAGCGAGGATGATGGTCGCGTCCGAAGTTAGCCTGAATTCGACCCTGACAATAATTTGTCCGACCGAATTCACCACCCCAGACGACCAAAGTCTCGTCCAGCAGGCCCCGAGCTCGCAGGTCACGGATCAGGGCGGCCGCTGGCTGGTCTGTTTCCTGACATAACTTCGGCAGCGCACCCGGCAGGCCACCGTGGTGGTCCCAGTCCTGGTGATACAGCTGAATAAATCGCACTCCACGCTCTGCCAGTCGCCGAGCCTGCAGGCAATTTGCTGCAAATGTGCCTGGCCTGGAGACATCTGGTCCGTAACTGTCCAGCACATGCTGCGGTTCTCCTGCGGTCCCGGTCGCTTCGGGCACACTGGACTGCATGGCATAGGCCATTTCATAGTGATCAATCCGTGATCGGATTTCAGGATCCGGCATCTGTTGATACTGATGCTCATGCAGCTCGCGCAGCCGATCCAGCAAGCCTCGTCGACTGGCTGCATCAACTCCCGCTGGATTTCCGAGGTACAGAACGGGATCCTGAGCCGCTCGAAACAGAACTCCCTGGTGCCGGGTCGGCAGGAACCCACTGCCCCACAGATGAGCACCCAGCGGCTGGCCGCTTTTGTCTCGCGTAATGAGGACGACAAAGGCCGGCAGGTTCTGATTGTCCTGTCCAAGGCCATAGCTGAGCCACGCTCCAATACTGGGGCGACCGGCAATCTGCGTTCCTGTCTGGAACATCGTGACTCCGGGGCCGTGATTGATGGCTTCCGTATACATCGATCGAATGACGCACAGTTCGTCTGCAACTTCAGCCGTGTGCGGCAGCAGGTCACTGAACCACGCACCGCCACTGCCAGCCTGGCGAAATTCGAATGGTGAACCGACAAGGGGAATTGAAGACTGATTGCCCGACATGCCTGTCAGTCGCTGACCACCTCGCACCGAATCGGGTAATTGTTCCCCATGCCGTTGTTTCAGCAGCGGTTTGTAGTCATACAGATCCAGTTGTGATGGACCTCCGGACATAAACAGATAAATGACACGTTTCGCGCGCGGGGCAAAATGTGTGAGACCGGGAATTCCCGAGTCGATCGTGGCTGCAGTGTCTGTGACCTGCGGCAGCTTTGGATCGGCCCCACGAGCCTCCCGCGACAGCAGATCTGCCAGGGCGATGGAACCGAGTCCCATGCCACTGGTGGACAGAAAGGTCCGCCGATTCAGCGATAACAGTTGTGACAGCATGACTTGTCTCCGACTTTCACTCAGGCCGAAGGCCCCACATCCGGGTTCGTGGATTCAGACTTCAACGTCGCACGACACATTCGTCGTAATTCAATAAGGCCTGTGCAAGTACTGTGGCGGCTGCCGCCTGAGCTGCCGACAGCTCATTCGAAGGTGGTTGTTGACCCGTTTTCAGCAGCTCGGCCGCACGTTCCGGTCGTTCTGTGAAATGCTGCAGCTGTTCGGACCACAGCCGCTGCAGAATGCCCAGTTCGGTGGCATCCGGCTGGCGACTCCAGCAACGCAGGCAACCTTCGCGAATCATCGATTCCACAGAACCCTTGTTGCTGCGCCATAACTGTTCTCCCAGGACCCGAGCAGCTTCCACATACTGCACGCCATTCAGCAGAATCAGTGCCTGCAATGGTGAATCCGTACGTTCTCGTTTCGCAGTACAGACGGCGCGTCGCGGAGCATCGAATGCCAGCATTGCCGGAGGTGGACTGGTGCGGCGCCAGTTCGTATACAAGCTCCGCCGATATGCTCCATCGCCACCGCTGACGCCCGCCGGCTTGAACGCTTCTGTCATTTCATAGGGGTTTACCGGAGGTCCGCCGATCTGCTCTCGAAGCAGTCCGGCAGCTGCCAGAGCATTGTCACGAATCATCTCCGCCGGTAAGCGAAAACGCGGGCCTCGAGCCAGCCACTCATTGTCCGGATCATCCTCCATCTGTACCGCCGGTCCAACACTATGCTGCTGGTATGTCTCCGTCAGTACAATTGCTCGCACCAGCCCCTTCACATCCCAGCCCGATCGGATGAAGTAGTCGGCCAGAGTATCCAGAACTTCCGGATACAGCGGACGACTGCCCTGACTGCCAAAATCCTCAGCTGTTCGCACCAGCCCGCGACCGAACAATGACTGCCAGATGCGATTGACCGTTACTCGCGCGAGTAAAGGATGCTGCGGACTGGTCAGCCACTGCGACAGCCCAAGGCGATTTCGCGGTGCCCCTTCAGGGAAGGCAGACAGAGCCGCCGGAACGCCAGCCTGTACCTCTTCACGACGCTGGTTGTACTCGCCGCGAAACAGCACCCACGCCGGCTTCGGCTGTGCCATTTCCCGCATGACCATAATTTCCTTCAGACCCTGAAAATACTGGGCCTCAGCCTGCCGAGCCATTTGCAACTGTTGCAGTTTCGCCCGGTATTCCGCGTCCTGACGCAGCAGATACCACTGCAGAAGCTGACTGCGGACTTCGTCTGACAGATCACGCTGTTTCCGGATTTCCGCTGCTTCGCTGAGTAAACTGCGAGCAGCAGACTCATCATAAACGGCCAGACACTCCAGCGGTGTCAGGCCCGTATCAAAGACTCGCACGTCATCCACAAGACCATTCTTGAAGCCACGATCCCGAAATCGCTCGCCAAGGGCAATATTGTCACCACCACCGCCAGTGATTTCGCGAGTCAGTGAATCACGAATGACCTGCGTCTTCGCACGTTGACCGTTCACATAGATTGCCAGTCCGGCAGCTTCACTGCTGCCATCCGAGGTCACTGTGACGTGTACCCACTGATGCAGCGGCAAAGATTCACGCATCGCGATTGAGGCAGCATTCCCCGGCCAGAAATGAATCAGAGACCACTTCAGGCACCCATCCTCAATCAGCAGCTCATACCCCCGGCTGGCCGCGTCTGTCCATGCTCGTGAGCGATGCATGACCACCGCTCGCTGTTTCATATCCGGCGTCTGCAGCCACAGTGAAACACTGAATGGCTGGTGCCGTTGAAAATTGCCCAGCGGCAGGTCCACCGGATCATCGCCCGAGAATTGTACCGCCTGTCCTGAGTGACCCGCTGTCAGACGATTCTCGCCACGAATTGTGGCCGGCTGATCCGCTCGTAGCGAGTTGGCCAGCTGCTCACCATTCTGCTGGTCAAATGCAAAGCGGGCCTGTTCACCGGAAAACAAAGGCAGCTCAGTCAGTGCTGCTGTCCCCAACCAGTCAGCAAATCGCTGCTCCGCCAGCACCCGCTCGGCAGCCAGTGCACTGTGAGCCTGAGTGATCTGAGTTCGCAGTTCCGCCAGTTTTGCAGTGGAATCCGCCGTTGTCATGGTCAGCGTCGGAGTCGGCGGGGAGGGTGTGAAGTACGAGTACAATCCGGCCTCGTCAATGTTCTGAAACATTGCAAACAACTGGTAATACTCGCGCTGGGTGATGGGATCGTACTTGTGGTCGTGACAACGCGCACATTCGAACGTCAGGCCCAGAAAAGCGGTGGCAAAGGTCTGTACACGATCACTGACATACTCAACGCGATACTCTTCTTCAACACTGCCACCCTCTGCCTCCTGCTGATGCAGGCGATTAAAGGCTGTGGCCAGAATCTGCTGCTCGGTGGCGTCCGGCAGCAGGTCCCCGGCCAGCTGCCATGTGACAAATTGATCAAACGGAAGATTCTGATTGAAGGCATCAATCACCCAGTCACGCCACGGCCACATCTCACGCTCACGGTCCACCTGAAAACCAAAGCTGTCCGAATAGCGAGCCACGTCCAGCCAGTCCACCGCCATCCGTTCTCCGTATCGCGGGGATGACAGCAGCTGATCTACCAGCCGACTGACAGCCTGAGGATCCGTGTCGGTGGAAAACCTGCGTACCGCGTCCGGAGTGGGTGGTAACCCCGTCAGATCAAAGCTGAGCCTGCGAATCAGCGTTTCACGCGCAGCAACAGGCTGCGGCTGCAGACCGCGAGCCGTCAGCTGACCACGAATCAACTGATCGATCCGGCCACTGATTGTGGCCGCCGTGGTGTCACCGGGCTGCACCGGAAGAAACGACCAGTGCCCCTGATACTCTGCACCACCCCGAATCCAGTCCCGCAGCAGCTGCACTTCGGCAGATGTCAGACGTCCCAGTTTGGCGTGTGGCGGAGGCATCACGGAATCGGCGTCGTCACTGACGATTCGCTGGATCATCGCACTGTCTTCAGGACGACCCGGCACGATCGCCCCCGCTGCTATGGCTGCCGCACGGTCGTCCAGCCGCAGGTCGGCTTCGCGTTTAGCACTGTCAGGACCATGACAGAAAAAACACCGATCCGACAGCAGTGGACGAATGTCGCGATTGAACGTTGGAACAGGCCCCTGAATCGGGGATGGATTCGGTACGGAAGATTGCTGGGAATACACAGGGGCTGTGTAAAGACTGAGCCACAAGACCAGCGTCGGCAGGACAGATCGCATGGGAAGACCTTTGCGGATCCGAGTCAATCACGGAAGGGCGTGGAGATCCCTTTATCCTACCACGGAAGCCCGGAGCTGACTTCGCAGAATTGCGTCAGAGCGGGGGGATTCCGAAATTCGCGGTCAGCCACTGTTCAGGACGAATACTCGATGATCGTTTTGATACCCTGAGCCTCCCGGTGCTGGTAATGCCACAACGAATCCTGCAGAGAAACGCGGGCCGTAATCAATGCCTGTAATTCTGCCCAGTACGTTTTCCGCAGCAGTCCCAGATGAGTAATGGCATCAATGAAATCACGCGGCGCCGAGTTGACACAGCCGATGTGCAGATGATTGTTCAGCAGACCATGCAGCATCATACCGGCGACATCCAGCTGCGGTGGTCGCTCAGGCTTCAAACTGCCCAGCCAGACCATCACGCCACACGACCGCAGGACCTTCGTGGTACGCACCATCAGTTCGTCACTGCCTGTACACTCCAGAATCAGATCCACTCCGTCGCGTTCAAGATCACTGACCTGCAGCGCGGCATCGGACAACCGCTGATACTGCATGCCGAACCGTTGCGCCAGTGTGGCGCGAAACGTATCCGGCTGATCACGTCCAAGCATGGTGATCGGCCAGCCTCGTGCGATGCAGGCAAGGCCTGCGGCAAACCCAATGGGGCCCATGCCGGTGACGAGGACCTTGGGAGGTGTTGTGTCCCAGCAGTCTGATCCCAGCCGTGCACGCTGCAGATGCAGGGCTTCATTGACACCCTTCTCTGCGACGGCAAGCGGTTCCGTGAATATGGCGATATCGGCCAATTCTGCCGGCACGCGATACAGATGCTGGCTGTGATCCAGCCATAGCGGGACACTGAAGCCGTGCTCAGAAAAAATACCTCGTTCAGTAAATCGCCCCAGCGGCAGGTAATCGAGCCGTCGGAGTTCACCGGGCAGACTGCGACGGACTGCCGGCACTGCAAGATCGCCGGGTTTCCAGTCCGTGACATCGCTCCCCACCGCTTCGACTTTTGCGAGGCATTCGTGGCCGAGCAGCAGGACGGATTCTTCTGGCGGGACCCAGGGAGCAGCGGAATGCAGGATTTCACGGTCAGTGCCACAGATCCCCAGTTGCAGTGTACGACAGAGAATCTGCGTGGCCCCCACGGCCTGCGGCACTGCCATCTGCACAATCTCTGGAATTACCGAACCACGTCGCGCTGCAATCCCCGACTGCATCTTCTGCATTCCTTCAGTTTGGTAATCCGGCGTGATCCGCGAGACACAGCGTTACGCCACTGCCGTTGGGTTTAATCGTCTGCAGCATCGCCGTCCTTGATCACAAACCGTGCTTTCAGGCGTGCGACTTCGGTTGCCAGGCCGGCGGCCTGTACTGACCGCAGAACTTCATTGAAGTCCTTGTAGGCGGCTGGTGCCTCATCCCTGGGGTACTGTCGACAGTTGCTGAGAATATCCAGTTCATCAAACGATCGATCAATGGTCTGCTGATCCAGTTCCCGAATCGCTCGTCGTCGACCCAGCGCGCGACCCGCACCATGGTTGACACTGTAGCAGCTTTGCTGTGCGCCGTCATCCGCGACCATCACGCAGGATCCTGCCTGGGGGTTACCGGGCAGCAGGATCGGGTGTCCGGTTTCGTGGTAGATGGTGCCTCGTAATGCGTGGTGTCCCGCAGGGAACGCGCGAGTGGCTCCTTTGCGATGCACCCACGCCAGCTGGTTGTCCACGACCTCCCGCCGCGCAATATTGTGGCTGATGAAATACACAAGCTGCCCCTGCGTGCCCGGCAGGACCTGTTGAAAGGCTTCCAGCACCAGCGCATTGATCAGCAGATGATTGAGCGTTGCGAAGTTGGCCCCCAGAGCCATGTCATCGAGATAGGCATTGGCTTCAGCGGTTCCCAGCGGCGCGTACACAAGTTCGCGATCACCGCCGGGCAGCGGAATTCCCCATCGGGCGAACTTTGCCTGCAGCGATTTGAACTGACCGTCAGCCAGATTGTGCCCGATTCCGCGGGACCCGCAATGCGATAGAAAAGCCACGTGACCATCGCGCAGTCCGAAGACTTCAGCCGCACGTCGAGCGCGTGCGGTGGTGCCCACTCGTACCTCTTCACACTCACCAAAATGGTTGCCGCCACCATAAGATCCAAGCTGCTTCATCTTCCCCGGAAAGCGGTGGCGGAAAATTCCCTGCTGTAAGTGCAGATCGAGCCGTGCAGCAAGGGCGTCTTGTGTGTCGTCGTGACCCACATGGACTGCGTCTTCGCAGCGCTGGGTCCAGTCAGTGGGGATGCCCAACTGGTCACAGACTGAGGTTGATGCGCCTTCCACCAGCAACTGGCGTCCCAGAGCTTCATCGACGCGACGGGACTTTGGAGCACACTGCTGACCGCGACCGGCTCCAGTTGGAGTGCGTTCGCAGATGGCCTGGATCAGGGCACGGCGAACTTTGCGATCCTGAATCGCTGCGGCAGGAACATCCAGTTGCAGCAGGCTCATCGAACACTTGATATCGACACCGACCGGTCCGGGGTACACGTGAGTGGGCGAGACGAGGACGCAGCCGACAGGTGCTCCGTACCCGCAGTGAGCATCGGGATTCAGCACCAGCTGGGTGACGCCCGGGGCGGTGCGGGAGTTGATGGCCTGCCGCAGGCATGATTCGTCGAAGGTGTCGCGAATCGCTGCTGTACCGATGACCGTGATGGGCTTGATCGCCCCATCCTGCACGGGCAGGATTCCGGTGGCTTCGCCTGTGGGAATGATTGTGGGCACCATTGAACGGCTCCTGCGAAACGGCGAATGCTAGACATAACAATACCGACAGTTGCGATGCGGTGGGAGTATGGATGAAAACGATCCGATGAAACCGATTCGAAATATTGAGAAAGCGAAGGGAGAGACCGGCGGTTGGCGGGTTGGAATGGGATTGTGGAGGCGGTTGGCGGGCTGAAGGCCCTTCGAAAACCCGCATCCGGAGTTCTTTTGGGTGGAGCAACTGGCAACTGGACGGTAGTCGGTCTGCTGTCGAGGCACTGCAGGGGGCCTTAGTATCAGCAGCGGACAAACGTGGTTTGCGAGCGTGGTTCAGGGGTGTTCGGCGATTGACATTGAGATCGCGTCAGGGTATCGGTGGGGTGATTCTGCAGAAATGACAATTGCCGGTCGTTTGTTTACAGGTTGCCTTATGCTGAAGTGCTGCGTCCGTCCGTTGCTCTGCTGCCTGTTGTTCTGGCTGGGCTGTCTGCTGGCTGTGCCAGTGCTGGGCTTGCATGCTGCCGAGGCTGCTGAACCGCAGTCTGTGGCTCGACCGAATATCATCTGGATCCTTGCGGACGATTTTGGTTTGCCGGATGTGGGGTGTTATGGCGGCGTTTACAGGACACCCGCTCTGGATGGTCTGGCGTCCGGTGGGACGCGTTTTGACTTCTGTTTTGCTGCTCCTTTGTGTGCTCCGTCGCGGGCAATGTGTATGTTCGGCCGGTATGGTTTTCGTACGGGTGTGCGAGACAACGGGCAGGGTGCTGCTGCGACTCCGCAGCGTGAAGTCTGCATCGCGAAAGTACTGAAACAGGCTGGTTATGCCACGGCTGTGGCCGGGAAATGGTCTGATCTCGAATACCTTGTGACTGCGGAAGATGGTCGTCGCTGGGGGTTCGATCAGTTTATGATCTGGGGTGAGCGTTGGGAGGAGGGTGGAGGTCGTTCGCGGTATTGGGGTCCTGATTACAACCACAACGGTACGATCATTTCGGGTGATAAACGGACATTCGGACCGGATCTGCTGCAGAAGTTTGCGGTGGACTTTATTCGTCAGAATCGTGAGGGCCCTTTTTTTCTGTACTACCCGACTCCCCTGATTCACTACAAGCTGCAGCGGACACCGGACAGCAGTGGTGGTGAGCCGGATCTGCACGCGGACAATATTGCGTATCTGGACAAGCTGGTGGGACAGCTGGTCAGTGAACTGGAGAGTCTGCAGCTGCGGGAAAAGACTCTGATCATATTCGTGGGTGATAATGGCTCGACGAAGGGGCAGCATACCGTCCATGGTCGCCCGGTTTTCGGGAAGAAGGGTGAATTGAAGGAAGGTGGCTGCCGTGTTCCGCTGATTGTGAACTGGCCCGGTACAACTCCGGCTGGCAGTGTGAATCAGGATCTGGTCAGCATGACGGATTTTTTTCCGACCCTGGCGGAACTTGCCGGTGCCCCGCTGCCTGCGGGTGTGGCGATTGATGGTGTCAGTCTGGCGTCCCGATTTCAGGGGCGACCCGGTCAACCGCGTGAGTGGGTCTATGTGCAGCTGCGTGAGGATTGCTATGTCCGTGATGGACGGTGGAAGCTGACCGGTGCCGGAGACTTGTTTGACATGCGTGAGGCTCCGTGGCAGGAGATTGCTGTTGCTGCCAATGCGACGGATCCGCTGGCTCAGCAGGCGCGTATTCGACTGCAGACTGCGCTGGACGGGATGGCTGCTGCGGCTGCAGGGCAATAGCGAACCGTGAAGCGGGCGGTTTGCGGTGGGTGATCGGCCGTGGGTATTTGACCGATGCGGGGGAGCAGCATTAGACTGCTGGATTGCAGTGCGGCCTGCGCAACCGAATATCCCTGAAGAGAGGATCAGCAGATGCGATTTGGACTTCTGGCGCGTCGAGGTGGTTTTTTTGGCGAGTTGATCAGCTGGATGATTCGGGTGGTGATTTATGACATCTGCATCACGACGATTTCGGAAGTGCTGGGTGTTCCTCGGTTCGTGGCGTTGCTGATTTTCCTCGGAATTCTGGCGGCGATTTCCTTTGCCGGCTATTACGTGAAGCAGCGGAATGCATCGGGGTTTGAGGATTGACTTTTGTGGTCATCAGTGACCGAGCGCGTTGCCGGGCGGAGAGTGGGGCATGAACTTCCAGATTCAGAATGCTCCGGCGTTCAGTGTGATTGAATTTCAGCTGAGTTCCGGCGAGGCCGTTGTGGCACAGCCGGACAGCATGATTTCGATGACATCAGGGATGCGTATTCGAGCAGCAACCGGGAATGGTGAGCCTGGTCGAGGCTGGGGGTCAGGTTTCCGGAGTCTGCTGGGGGGCGAATCATTTTTTCGGGCTGTGTTTGAGGCAAGTCGTGACGAGCAGACATTACTGCTGGCGCCGGACAGTTATGGTGAGATACTGGCAGTATCACTGACTGAGGGTGAGCGATTGTATCTGACGCGAGGCGCCTATCTGGCACATACAGGTGGTTGTCAGTTGGACGTGCGGTATGGTGGGATGAAGGGAGTGATGTCGAAGACGGGTCTGTTTCTGCTGCAGATTTCCGGACCGGGGACATTGTTCTGTCAGACCTATGGTGCGATTCGCGAGCGTGTGCTGGGTGAGGGTGAGCGATTTCTGGTTGATAATCGCTATGTTGTCGCGTTTGCCGAGACTCTGAGTTACGAGTTGGTGCGTTCGAGCCGCAAGCTGACGGATGCCTTCTTTTCCGGCGAAGGGTTCATCAATCGATTCACGGGTCCTGGTCGTCTGGTTTATCAGACTCGAGTGCGTCCCGGGGGTGGCATGCTGCGGTATCTGTTTAATGCGGTGACCTGAGCGATGGTCACAAGTCGGGGTATTCCGCGGCGTGAAGATTTGCTGTCTCAGTATCGTCAGGCAAGGCGTCTGGCGACCTGCTGGATTGGCGTGCAGGTCGTGTTGAGTTTGTTGGCTGCGGTCCTGATTGACTGGGGTCAGGTATTGCAGTCGCCACTGGTGACGACAGTGGTAGTGGCAGCACTGTTGAGTGGTGAGCTGTTTTCTGTACTGAGGCTGGCAGCGGCTCAGAAGGTTGAGATCGGGCGTCTGAAGGAGACGACTCGATTTGGGGTCTATGACCGTCATCAGCTGCGTGAGCTGGTGGACGATGTGCTGGATCGAATGCAGATTCCGTTGCCGGGTCCGCCGGTGTATGTGACTGCGGATCGGACGGTGAATGCTGCGGCGCTGCGTCTGGGGATCAGCGGACTGCTGCCGCGGATGAATGGTATCTATCTGCATCGGCAGGTATTGCATCGTCTGAATGCGGCAGAACTGCAGGATCTGATTGCTCATGAGCTGGGGCATTATTATCGCTATCCGCAGGTGCTGCATCGTTTTGCAGAGGTGGGGCTTGTGCTGGGTGTGCTGGCAGGTCTGGCGGCGCTGCAGAAGTTTGATCTGGAAAGTTATGTGAGTCTGCTGGCGATCGTGGGCTGTGGCTGGGCGATTCGTTTTGTGTCGGGGTTCCTGCTGTCATCGCCCTCAGTGGCGATCGAGTATCTGTGTGATGAGCTGGGTGCTGAGATGCACGGTGTTGTGACATCGGTGAATGGCTTGTTGAAGGCGGGGGCGGATTCTGAGCTGCAGCTGGCGCTGCAGCAGCAGGAGCTGGGTAATCGGCGGTATGGGAATCTGCGTGCTGAGGAGATCGTGGAATCGATCAGTACAGCGATACCGTATGGTCACAGCAGTCGAGAGCAGATACAGCAGGTGGTAGCTGATTCGCTGAAGCGGCGTGCGCAGCAGAATCGTGGGTTATCGCTGGGTGGATTTTTGACGCATGCGTGGGCGGGCGAAGAGAGCTCGGCAGTGGATGAGCTGGTGGCGGATCTGGGGAAGCTGCAGCAGCTGCCGCGTCTGGACTGGGAGTCTCTGCTGGAACGGCCGGGTGAGATTGCTCTGGATGAATCCGGAGTGCGGGCACTGGCGGAACTGCTGGAGCAGCGTCCGGATCTGGTGTTGTTTCGGCTTCCGGAGGAGCTGGATTCGGTGCAGCTGAGTCATCCCTCATTTCGGCGTCGGATTCTGTATCTGTGGAAGAACCGTGAGTCGATTGAGGCGGCGTGTCGAGTGAGTGCCGGTGTAAGGCTGGCGTCGGGAAGCAGCGGGGAGCGAGAGTAACGTCCATGTCAGACATGAGTTTTGCAATCGCGATCAGCCCGGACGGTCGTCTGCGACTGAGCAGCGAAGAGGGTCCGGGTGGCGAGCGCGTTTCCAGCGAGCAGTTTGAGCGTTTGCGTTGCGAGCTGTTGCGTGCGAATGCGGCAGGGCTGGTCGATCTGTCGTCGGTTGATTGGCCGTCTGTCTTACCCGCTTCGTTGTCCTTCTGGCGTGACTTTGTGCGGCAGTTTTTCCGAACGTTGTGTCATGCAGATGTGCTGCCGGGCATGGGTTGGGCTGATCTGCCGTGTCCTGAGCAGTCAGAGTTGCAGGAGCTGGTCAAGGCAGCTCCGCCGATGACCGGACTGGAGTATCTGTCGAGCAGTTTGCTGGAGCGGTTGTGGAGTGAGTTGTGTGAGTATGCAGCGGAGAGTGCGGAGCTGGAGCAAGGTGGTCCGCAGGCGTGGTTGCGGCGTCTGAATCCGCTGGCACATCTGGTGGGTCGAGTGACATTTCACCTGGCGGAGAATAAGCGTGATGCGGAGCGTCCGTTTGCGTTTCTGGCAACGTATTCGCATCGAGTGTCGGCACAGGCAAAGCCGGTGCATCGGCCTCTGGCTGAGGCTTTGAAGCAGTCGGTGGTTGAGGGTGATAGCGGTCAGCTGGAACGATTACTGGAACCGGTCCGGCGTGCGGCGAGTGAATCCGGCCTGGTGTCTGAGCTGTTGAGGTCGAAGCGTTTGTTTGCTCCTCAGGCGTGGACTCCTGCGGAGGCCTATCAGTTTCTGCAGCAATCGGGGGTGATGGAATCGGCGGGAGTGGTGATTCGCCTGCCGAACTGGTGGGCATCGCGTCGGCGAGTGCGGCCACAGGTGCAGGTGAAGATCGGTAACAGTGCACCATCTCAGGTTGGTCTGGACAGTCTGCTGGATTTTCGTCCGGAGGTGGTCATTGACGGCCAGAGTTTATCGAAGTCTGAGCTGGAGCAGCTGATGCAGGGTGCGGAGGGCCTGCAGCTGATTCGTGGCAGCTGGGTGGAAGTGGATCAGGAGCGGATTCGGGAGGCATTGAATCACTGGAAGAAGGTGCGGGCATCGCATCCGGATGGGCTGGAGCTGGTGCAGGGGATGCGTCTGCTGGCGGGAGCGACGATTTCGAGTGAGGAGCAGTCGCTGGGTGGTGCATCCGAGTGGACTCGATTTGAGGCTGGTAGCTGGCTGCGAGAGACGCTGCAGCGGATGCGATCGGCGGATGGTGTCCTGGGTTGTCAGCCGGGGCGTGATCTGCAGGCCACGCTGCGTCCGTATCAGGTACGCGGGGTGCAGTGGCTGTGGTTTATGACGGAGTTGGGTCTGGGGGCCTGTCTGGCGGATGACATGGGTCTGGGCAAGACGATTCAGATTCTGGATCTGCTGTTGCAGCGGAAGCGTCAAGCGAGTGGGCGTCAGCGTGTGCCCAGTCTGCTGATCGTGCCGGCTTCGCTGCTTGGTAACTGGCGTCAGGAGGCCGCGCGGTTTGCTCCGAGTCTGCGGGTGTGTGTGGTGCATGGATCGGAGATGTCGGCGGAGGAGCAGGAGCGTCGGTCAAAGGATCCGGAGGCGGGTTTTGCGGACTGCGATCTGGTGGTGATAAGTTATGGAATGGTGCGTCGGCAGGCGTGGCTGAAGCAGCTGAAGTGGTCCCTGATCATTCTGGACGAGGCCCAGGCGATCAAGAATTCCGAGACAGCGCAGACGAGGGCTGTGAAGAGTCTGAAGTCTGAGCGGCGACTGGTCATGACAGGGACTCCGATTGAGAATCATGTGGGCGAGTTATGGTCATTGTTTGATTTCTGTTCACCGGGTTTGCTGGGTGGCGTGACGGAATTTCGGCGGTATCTGAAGAGGCTGAGCGAGCAGGGAGATGGTCAGGCCTACGCCGGACTGCGTCGTCTGGTGCAGCCGTACATTCTGCGTCGTCAGAAGACGGATCCGGAGATTTCGCGGGATCTGCCTGAGAAGATTGAGATGCGTGCGGAGTGTGGGCTGACGGCGCAGCAGGCGTCGCTGTATGCGGGGGTGGTGCAGGATCTGAAGCGGCAATTGAAGCAGGTGGACGGGATCCAGCGTCGGGGGCTGGTGTTGTCAACATTGCTGCGATTCAAGCAGATCTGCAATCATCCGGCCCAGTTTCTGGAGTCTGGCGAGTATTCACCGGAGCAGAGTGCCAAGTTTGAACGGTTGCGGCAATTGTGTGAACCGATCCGAGCGCGGCAGGAGAAGGTGCTGGTGTTTACTCAGTTTCAGTCGATGTGTGAACCATTGGCGGAATTCCTGCGCGAGGTCTTTGGGCAACCCGGGCTGGTGCTGCATGGAGGCACTGCGGTGAAGCGTCGCAGTGAGCTGGTGAAGGAATTCCAGGGTGATGTGGGCAAGCCGTTTTTTGTGATTTCGCTGAAGGCTGGTGGCAGTGGTCTGAATCTGACGGCGGCTTCGCATGTGGTGCATTTTGATCGCTGGTGGAACCCGGCGGTGGAAAATCAGGCGACGGACCGTGCGTTTCGAATTGGTCAGCAGCGAAATGTGCTGGTGCATAAGTTTGTGTGTCGTGGTACGGTTGAGGAGCGGATCGACGAGATGATCAGTGACAAGCGGGAGCTGGCATCGCAGATCCTGGATGGTGAGGGTGCGGTGAAGCTGACTGAGATGAAGGATGATGAGCTGTTGAAATTTGTGTCGCTGGATCTGGAGCGAGCCGCGGTCGTTTGAGCAGGTAAAACGATAGGGACAAAAGTCGTAGTCTGGGCTTCAGCCCGGGCGCGTAATCCTTGTCAGCCTTGAAATCCCCAGTGTTTTTTAATGGACGGGGCCGAGCAGGAATGCTCGGGCTACATTTTGTCCTCGGCGTCAGGTATAACTGACTTGCAAAGGAGGGACAGTGATGTCGCGGTATGACCGAGGGCGTGATTACTGGGGTCGTGGTGGCTGGGGGCCTTACGTATCAGTGGCTGAAAAGAAGGCGCTGGGTCGAAAAGCGGCGGAGGCGCTGGCAAAGAAGGAGAATCGTGATCCCTGTCCGGTGCAGACAGTGGGGCGTGAGCTGGCGAAGACGTTCTGGGGGAAGAAGTGGTGTGAGAATCTGAATCGGTACAGTTCGATAGCCAATCGTCTGCCGCGGGGGGCAACCTATGTGCGGAACGGTTCGGTAGCGGATCTGGTGATTGAGAGTGGGCGAGTGCGAGCGATCGTGGGTGGCAGTGAGGCCTACACGGTGACGATCAAAATCGGCACTTTGAACAGCAGGCAGTGGCAGTCGATTCTGACGGACTGTGCCAGCGGTATTGAGACGCTGCTGGAGCTGCTGCAGGGGCGTTTCAGTACGCAGGTCATGACTCGACTGACGCAGGAGAAGGGAGGGTTATTTCCGGAAAAGGGTGAGATCTCGATGAAGTGCAGCTGTCCGGACTCTGCCGGGGTCTGCAAGCACATTGCGGCTGTGTTTTATGGTGTGGCGGTGCGTCTGGATCAACAGCCTGAATTGTTGTTTCGGCTGCGGAATGTGGATCATCTGGAGTTGATTGGTCGAGCTGGCACAGCAGCTGCTTTGGATGAGGCGCTTGGTGTTCCGGCGCAAGCGGAGTTTGCGGGAGAAGATTTGAGCGGTATTTTTGGAATTGATCTGGAGCTGGCGGGTGTGGGGGATTCTGTCAAAGCATCTGAATCGAAAGCCGGTCGGAAAACACCAAAGAAAGCGGTCAAAAAACTGGCAGATAAGGCTGTGGAAAAGGAAGTCAGTCAGGCCAGTAGTGCGAGTGCCACGAAAGCTGCCAAAAAGGTGGTCAAAAAGACCGCAAAAAAGACTGCAGAGCAGGCTGTGATAACGGCGGTCCGGAAGGCGGTGAAAAAGTCTGCCAGGGACGTTGTGAAAAAGGCTGTGAAAAAGGCTGTGAAGAAAACCGTCAAAAAGGCTGATCGAGGAATTGAGCAGAAGCCGGCGGGATCGGGTGGCAGGAAGGGGCGGACTGGTGATTGAGTTACGGTTGGTGCAGCCAGCGGATGTGGGCGAGTTTCTGCGTGTGTCGGAGAGCAGTGGCCTGTTTCGACCGGAGGAGTTACCTGCGGTTGAGGGTATGCTGTCAGCGCATTTCGCTGCGGGTGACTCCAGTGAGCAGACCATTCTGGTCAGTGAATCTGAAGGTCGACTGACGGGAGTTGTGTGTTTTACAGAGCGACCGTTTGCGGACCGTGTGTGGGAATTGCAGATGATCGCGGTTGCTGGTGATTTGCAGGGGCGTGGAATCGGTTCGCAGCTGTTGCGTGCGGTGGAGTGTGTGGTGCGTGATCGTGGTGGACGATTGCTGTTGATTGAAACCAGTGATCAGGGCCGTTTTGAGCGGACTCGCAGCTTTTATCGTCGGCACGGTTATGACGAAGTGGCACGGATTCCGGATTACTTTTCCGATGGAGAAGGGAAGGTATCATTTGTGCTGAGAATAGCTGCAGCTGCGACAAGCGTGGGTGGTTGAGCTGCGGCAGAAACTGATCTGGGCAGCTGGAGGCGATTTTCAGTAAATTTCGGGCAATAGCAGCTGGCTGGAGGCTGGTTTGCGGGTGTGTTTTCAGGGAGGGGGAAGTTCCGATGGAACTGGTATGTCCGATTCTTGGGCGAGTCACTCGAGTGCGTCCGACGGCTTTTCGTTCGGGTGAGTGGCAGGTCGTACAGTGTGAGGAAACGGGTTTTGTGTTTTTGGCGAATCCGCCGTCGTACGAGGCGTTGACCAGTGAGCATGCGTGGGAAGTGACATCTGCGGCTGAAAAGGAGCGGCGGAAGTCGGCGGAGCCAATGCTGTCGAAGCTGTCGCTGGCAGCAGCGCGGATGAAACTGCGGCTGTTTCCTCGCCGCAATCGGTTCTTCACGCTGGCACAGCAGCTGTGTGGGGTGATGCCGGCTGATCGGTCGATTCGCGTGCTGGACATTGGCTGTGCAGCGGCCGATCTGCTGCAGGATCTGCAGGGTCGTTTTGCGGCGGTAGGGCGGAACATTATTCCGCTGGGAATTGAGGTCTCCGCACATCTCGCTCGTCTGGCCCATGAAACATGTGCTGCGATGGGTGGTCGTGTGGTGTTTGCCAATGCCGTGGATGGTGCTGGGCAGTTTGGCGCAGAGACTGTTGATCTGGTGATTATGTCGTCATTTCTGGAGCATGAGGCCCAGCCACTGGTGCTGCTGAAGAAACTGCATCGAGTGCTGTCGGCGGATGGAATTGTGGTACTGAAGGTCCCCAATTTTGCGTGTGTGAATCGGGTTCTGCGAGGCGGTCGCTGGTGTGGATTCCGGTATCCTGATCACGTCAACTATTTTACTCCGGCGACCCTGCGACTACTGGCAGGCGAAGCGGGTTTCGAGGTGTCTCAGGGGATGCTGGATTGTCTGCCGACGAGCGACACGATGTATGCGGTGCTGCGGAAAGTCGCTGTTGCGAATGCAGAGTGTGGTATCTCTGCGGGCGGACTGCGTAAGGCGGCGTAAGGCATCTGCTGGTCGGACGATGATCAGGGATAAACTTCCAGTGCACTGGGTGCCGCTGCAAGGTCCTGTGCAAGTTGTGCGGTGTTGCAGCATGCATTCAGTTTGGAGCCCTGCTGCAGCATTCTGAGCAGTTGCCTGAGTGTGGCTTTCTCACCGGCGTGGAATCCATCGATGGCTTCGCTGTCATCGGCCTCACAGTCTGCAAGTGCGGGGAAGCAGTGCAGTTCGTGTGGCGTGCCGCGGAACACTTCCTGCAGTGTGTCGGGCAACACCTGCAGGTACTGATGTCGACCTGAATCCTGCAGTGCGGTGGCAACGGCATTGGCGAATGGGGGCAGGCAGGCCACAACGTGGATCTGCTGTTCTGAGCAGGTCTGCAGCAGGACGCGGAGCTGTTCGACCGCGGCCGCATCCGGTGTTTCGCCGAAGGCAAAGCGATCGCTACCGGCGGCCACTCGCTGCAGTGTGCCGGAAAACTGAAAATCGGGTGTTGCGGGATCCTGTATCAGGCGCTGCTGAATCTGCCGACCATAGGCGAATGATCCGTCGGGACGAAATCCTTTGGCGTTCTGCCACGCATTCAGTCCCCAGGGCGCGTCATTTCGCTGTTGTGTGAGGCTGCTGACACTGATGCGGCCGCGGATGAGATCGAGCAGGACATCGGGCAGCAGTCTGAGTCCTGTCCGCAGACTGAATGACGGATTCTGTGTCCAGTGTGCGGGCGCTGTGTCCGTCGTCGACTGGAGCCAGTTGGAATTGAACATCCATTGATCAAGGGTGATCAGCAGGATTCGCGGTCGTTTTTCTGCAGGCAGAGTTGACAGAAATGTGCTGAAGTCGGCAGCGGTAACGATGGTGTATCCGGCATTCCAGAACGGGCAGTTGAACATTTCGCGGCGAAACTGGAGCACGCGTGATGATCCAAGTGCGAGGATCTGCTGTGGGGGCAGCTGCAGTACGGCCTGTCGTTTCATCCACGGATAATTCTGTTCGTTCCATGCGAATCCGATCAGACCCTGCTTCTGCTGCAGCGATTGCTGAAGCACTGGTTCAAGGTCCCGAAAGGCTTCTCCTGAGAGTACCAGAACAGCGACGGGAGGTGCTGTGATCAACAGCAGTGGCAGGGCGAACAGCAGCAATCGCAGCAGAAACAATCGCAGCTGTGTGCGATTCTGTGCAGTAACAGTCCTGTGGAATTCTGGATCCGTGTTGGCCATGGGGTTGGATCAGAACTGGAAGTAGATGAAGTCCTGCTGTTCCCCGCTGTATTTCAGCAGCAGGAACAGGACGGAGTAGCAGATCAGCCAGCGTGAGACGCGTGGCAGATTTGAGCTGGAAAAGTCGAGTGCGTGTGTACGTCCGCGCTGAATCCATTCTGCAGCAAGGAACCCTGCGACGAGGGCCCAGACATAGCCGGGAACGGGCAGAGGATGACCCTGCTGCAGAGTGAAAATTCTGTGCAGGATCTGTGTGGCCTGTGTCAGTGACGCCGCACGAAAGAAGGTCCACGAAAACATCGTGAGGAGGAAAGTGGAGAGGATCTGCAGAGCTTCGCGAGGTGCGGGCAGTAATGGGGCACAGGGGGGAACAGGGCTGAATCGACGATTGTTTCCGGCAAGCTGAAGGGGCAGGAACCAGACAGCATTCAGCAGGCCCCAGGCGGGAAATGTCCAGTTGGCACCGTGCCACAGGCCGCTGACGAGGAAGACGATAGTGGTGTTGCGAATCATGAGTGGTCGGGAGACGCGACTGCCACCCAATGGCAGGTACAGGTAATCCCGAAACCAGGTGGATAGTGAGATATGCCAGCGTCGCCAGAATTCCGCAATGTCTCTGGAAAAGTAGGGGAAAGCAAAGTTCTGCATCAGAGAGAAGCCGAACAGCCGGGCGACTCCTGTGGCGATATCTGAGTATCCGGAAAAGTCGCAGTAGATCTGGATTGTAAACAGGAATACGCCGGCCAGCAGAGCTGTGGCTGAGGCGGCATCAGAGCTGCTGAAGGCCTGGTTGGCGAGAGCCGCACAGTTGTCTGCGATGACAACTTTCTTGAACAGGCCCCAGAGTGCCTGACGACAGCCATCGACAGCGGCCGGCATACTGAAGCGACGGCTGGTCAGAAACTGGGGCAGCAGGTGCCCTGCCCTTTCGATCGGCCCGGCAACCAGCTGCGGAAAGAATGTAATAAAGGCCAGCCACGCGATGAAGTTGCGCGTGGGCTGAAGCTGACCGCGATAGACATCGATTGAGGCACTGACGGTCTGGAATGTGTAGAAGCTGATGCCCACGGGCAGTACGACATCGAGGCGGGCGAGAGTCGGGCTGAATCCGGCGAGTGTCAGGGCTTCGTTCAGTGATGTGATGAAGAAGTTGCAGTACTTGAAGACGGCCAGAATTCCGAAATTGATGATCAGACTGCAGGCCAGCAGGGCTTTGCGAGCAGTGGGTTGGCGGGTGTTGTAGATAAGATTACTGACCGTGAAGTCGAGAGTGGCGGAAAACAGCATGAGTCCGAGAAAGCGGGGATCCCACCAGCCGTAGAAGACAAGGCTGCCGGCGAGTAGCAGCAGGTTCTGCAGTTGCCATGAACTGCCGCAGGCGTACCAGCAGGCGAAGAACATGATGGGCAGAAACAAGGCGAATTCGAAGGAATTGAAGAGCATCTCGGAGGGAGTGAGGGAGTGAGGGAGTGTTTTTTTGGGGGGGGATCAGGCAGCGTGTGCGGCGGGGTCACGTGGTGTATGGGTTTGTGGTAAGCCGGTGTGAGGTTGTGGCAGGATGACAGCGCCGGCGTTGCTGAAATCGGCGTATGTGGCGTCGAGTTCGCGGAGGTAGTCGGCGTTGGTGGTGTTCGGCAGCAGTGGTCGGATATCGAAGCAGGTGACGGGGCGTCCGTAGATGGCTGGCAGGCTACGGGCGACGGACGACATCCACGTGGCGAAGGCGATGGGCAGATAACCTTCGCGGAGTCCGAAGAATTCGGCGAGGAATGGCAGTTTTTCTGCGCCTGCGGGTCCTTCTGTTTCGCGGGGGTGCAGAATCCAGCGACAGCGTGAGGCCTTGTGGTGCTGCAGGACGGCAGCGATAGTGGCGTCAATATCGATGTTCAGTCCGAGGTCGCGTTGCAGGGGCTGTGAGAAGAAGACGACTTCATCGCGGACGGGCAGTTTTCCGGACACCTGTGTTCTGAAGATGCGATAGTCGTTCGGAATGATGGATTCCGCCGGCATATCCAGTGCGTAGCTGGTGAAGAATCGCGCCTTGCTGAGATCGGGGAGGCTGGTGTTCTGTCCGGGGATCAGTTGTTTGAGTCTGCGTTGGCGGGGGCCCTGAGTGCGCCAGGAATTGACGGCAGTCTGGAGGACACCGGCACCGCCATCAAACACGATCAGTTGCTGATGTGGAATGGAGTGCAGCAGGTGTCGTTGCTGAGTCTGAAAGCCGCCAGTGTAGAGGCACTGGCAGAGCCCGATCTGTTGTCTGAGTCGGCTGGCGGTGAAGGGGAACAGCAGCTGTGACAGGCGAGTAAGTTTCAGGTTCCACGTGCGTGTCCAGCGTGAATCGATGGCGTCGTCTGCCAGTTCTGCAAGCCTGGTTTGTTTTTTTGCGGAGCGTGGGCTGTGGAAGACGACGAGGAAGTTATCATCATCGGCATGAAACCGATCGCGAGCTTCAGCAGCGTTGAGTACCTGCAGTGGGGTGCAGGCGAGGAACAGGTTGACGGGCCGTGATGGCTGCATGAGTGCGGCGGTATCCTGGGGGCTGATCAGGCAGCAATTCGCTGACTGTGGGCCGGATTGAGCATTTCGAGTGCTGCCTGCAGGACGGTGCTGACGGGCAGTCTGGTGAGGTCACCATCGGGAGCTTCGAGGAAGCGGTTGCGTGGTTCTTCGGGAGGAAAGGCGCCGAATCGATCGGGGCTGGTGGGTCCGAACAGTGCGAGTGTGGGTCGTCCGAGTGCGGCGGCCATATGCAGAGGGCCACTGTCGTTGGCGATCACGAGGTCGGCGCGCCGCAGCAGTTCAATCAGCTGTGGCAGGGACGATCTGCGAGTGAGATTGACGAATCGATCCCGGTCGCGGAGTTCTGGTGAGTCCCACGGGAGGTGGCTATCCCAGACGACAGTGCAGTGTGGGTCAGCCTGGAGCAGATCGCAGGTGAGTTCGCGGAAGCCGCGCCATTCCTTGTGAGCGCCGCGGCTGTTGGGAATCATCACGACCAGTCGTGGGCGCTGCAGTCGATGATCGAGAGCATCGGGAGAATCGCCATTCATGACAACGGGCGAGTACAGTCGCGGCTGCAGTCCGATCGCGGGCAGGAACTGCAGCAGTTTGCGGATTGCATGGGAATTTTTTCCGGTGGGTGGCAGTGGAGCGATGTGGCTGCAGGCGAAGCGACTGCCTTCGCGAGCATCGGCGATACCCACTTTGAGGGGGGCATTGGCGGCCCATGTCATCAGCCCGGATCTGAGCAGCCCCTGAAAATCGAGCACGGCATCGTAGTGTCGGGATCGCAGCGTTTTCATGACGCGTGCGATGGCCAGCAGACCGCGCAGTCCCGGCGCGTGCTGGAATTCGATAATTTCGCCATTTACTGTCGGGCAGCGACGAACGATGTCGGCGAAGCGGGATTTCACAACCCACGAAATCTGAGCGTCTGGCAGCTGATCACGGATGGACTGAGCCACGGGGAGTGAGCAGATGATATCGCCGAGAGAGCTGGGTTTGATGATCAGCAGTCGCATACGGTCGGTTACCCTGAAGAATCCGGCGGTCGGTCAGCGACCGTGCGATCGCGAACAGAACTCAGGCCGCTCGACGCAGCTGTGGGTTCAGTTCCGTATCATTATACATTTTGAACTGGAAGTAGACACGGAAGCTGCGAGTCCCCTGCTGGACTTCGCTGAGCAGATCACCGAGGGCCGAGGACAGGTCCTGAATCTGGCGACAAATCACATTGAGCTTTGTGGTGCAGCGTTCGCGATGTTCGGGTGGAGCATCAAAACGCTGTGTTTCCTCGCGCATGTGATATTCCTTGAGGGCCAGAATGGACAGTCGATCGACCATCATGCCGGGCGTTTCGGAATTGAAAGGGCAGCCGGAATCGCGGGGCTGCAGCACCTGCACAAGGTGTCTGTCGATCTGTTCAACAAGGTCATTTCGTCGCTGATTGTGTCGGTCAATGGTACGTTTGGCCTGACGGATCCTTTCAGGGCCAAGGTCATCGCGGCGAGCGATGTCTTCTTCGTGCCAGAGCGAGAAGTTTTCAAAGTGGTTCTGCCGGACCAGTGCCAGCAGTCCGGCTTCTGTGGCTGCGGGCTGTGCCTGATGCCAGTCAGCGGTCCAGTTGGCGTGAGCAGCAAGGATTTCCTGAACGTTCATGACAGGTACCTGAAGACCGGGAGAAAGGGGGGTGTAACAGAGTGAAGGATGCAGGGACTGAGTCCAGAGACAGTTCAGGCGGATTTCCTTCTGCGGGCCCGATGTCCGGCCCACATCTTAATGACGTTGCAGATCAGGTCATCGGTTGTGCGTGCCAGTTGTCCCAGCCATGGCAGTCGGATGGTGAAACCATTTTCGACCATGGTGCGGCCGGTATGACGTACGTATTTCAGCTGGTCCTGGTCAAACATGCGGAAGCAGGCATAGCGTGCGGCGTTGTCGCGGCAGCCGGGCTGCAGATCCGTCCTGAGCAGGCTGACAAAATCATCGATAGTTGGCGGTGTGTACGCGAACTTCAGATTGTCGAAGAATGAGGGGCCGAGTGTGATGACGGGTTTGCCGGCCCAGCAGGCTTCTACGGTGATGGTGGAGCCAAAAGTGACTACCACATCACTCCATTCCATAATGCTGTAGGAATTGACGGGTTCTTCCGCATAGTGGATGCGAACGTTGGGCAGTTCAGCCGTTTTCTTGAAGGGGGTCAGCAGATCGCCGGCCATGTCAGCCTGATTGGGATGGAAACGCACGACAAAAAACATGTCGGGGTTTTCCCGGCAGGCTCGTTCCACGACGGGACCGTAGTCCAGAAAGGGTGAGACCCAGTCTTTTCCGAGCGAGGCGAATTCGTCCTGGCTGCTGAGGAAGATGCTGACTTTGCGAATTCCAGGAGCGGTTTGTGGCGGCACAAATTCGCCGCCGTGTCGTTTGGCGTATTTGTTGGTACGGGGTTTTCGATTGGCGGCAAACCAGCCTGCGGCTGCTTCGTAATCGGCTGGTTGCTGCAGAATGCGTTCCTGAATCCGCAGGCGATCATGGACCATGTAGCCCGGGCAGATGAAGGGGTGTTGTTGAGCACTGACTTCGAGGGTGGTGAAGTCGATACCGGCTGAACGCGCGGCGATGACGGCGAATTTGGAGCAACCGTGTCGGCCGTTGAAGACTTCGACTCGCTGTGGTTTCAGGTTCTGCACGACTGCCTTCATGGATTTCAGCAGTCGGGCGGAGTTGGTGAAGTAGCGGCGTTTGATACCGCGGATCAGTGGTTCGCGGCGAGCCGTTTCGGGGAGGGTGCGGAACGTCGAGATGACTCCACTCTGCACGCCTTCCACGACGGCGCGCTGTTCACTGAACGGCAACGCTGGCTGCTGCTGATCGACGGATGCTGCAACAGACAGCGGGATGGTCTGCAAACCCAGTCCGGCGGCCGTCTGACAGACACGATTCCGGCAGATCAGGCAGGCGGCCGGATTCCCGGCATAGTTGGCGGCGCACGTACCGGCAGTGGCGTCACAGTAAGTGACTGCAACCTGCTGTCCGTTGTCCTGCAGCTCACGAACCCGGGCCAAGGCGCTGCTGGCTCGTGACGGCATTCCCGTTCGCCTGTAGGGAGAGTGCGAGTGCGCCAAGGGCATGAGGTGCGCATCATCGGCGGCATCTACAAGCGCACCCGCATCCCGGTGGCGGCCCTGCCTGGCCTGAGGCCTACCCCCGACCGAGTGCGTGAGACCCTGTTCAACTGGCTGGGTCAGGACCTCAGTGGCTGGCAGGTGGTTGACGTGTTCGCTGGTTCCGGCGCTCTGGCCTTCGAGGCGGTCTCGCGGGGTGCGGCCCGGGTGCAGGCTTTCGAGCAGGACGCGCAGCTGGTTCGGCAGATCCAGGCCCTGAAGGACAGGCTGCAGGCCCAGGCCCTGAGCGTGGTGCGCGGCGACGGACTGCGCCTTTTGCGCGGACTTGCGCCCGCCAGCCAGCATCTGGTGCTGCTCGACCCGCCTTTTGACT
>CAXBSH010000034.1:0-27298 GCA_963977705.1 uncultured Planctomycetaceae bacterium | reverse complement strand
TCATTGTGCAGGCGGGCTGGACTCCGGCATCCCACAGGTCTCGCATAGCCACATCAACCAGTGGCTGCAGTGAGCTTTGCAGTCGCGGATCGCAGATTACCAGCAGGTCAATATCGGACCATGGAGCCGGTCTGCGACGACCATTGCCACCGATTGCCAGCAGGGCCCAGGCTGCCGACAGACTGTCCTGGAACAAAGCGGTGGACTGTCGAAAGGAATCGCAGACGAAGCGATCGATGCGGTCGGACAACCAGTGCGAACAGGCGATCCCCCCTGTTCCACCGTCACGCTGCTGTCGCAGTTCGCTGCGAATAACAGACAGTTCAGCCTTGCGCTGCTGAATCCGCTGCTGAATTCCTGACGGCGTGCTGGACACGACTGGACCTTTTTCATCGGAAATGCATGCTGAAACTCTGCTGACGGAATGATGATAGTAAAGATTGGATTAACGAGCGAGTTCCATTTGTCAGGAGCTGCGAATTCCGGGGCCTGCAGAACCGTTAATAATGTGTTCAGGTGAACTTTCCGTGGTGGACCCGGTGATCCGGATCGGGCGAGAATATGGCCGGGGCTGCCGCTGCGGCGGTCTGCAGGAAGTTCAGATTTGGCCGGGGTTCCGCAATGTCTGAGTGGTTTTACAATCTGCTGGGTGAGGAATTCGGTCCGGTACCTGCTGCCACCATTCACGAATTAGTGCAGGATGGCACGCTTGCCGAAACGGACAGCATCCGCCAGGTGGATGGGGCGGATTTGCTGACCATCGCTCGGTTTCTGCAGCAGAATGCAGCCACAGTAACTACCGCACAGACGGCCACCAGGGCGCCGGCGGAAGAACCATGCGATCTGTTCTGGTTTCAGCTGGAAGGGATCACTCTCGGGCCGGTCTCCGGTCAATCGCTCGTACGACTTGCAGAAATCGGTCGAATTTCTGAAGACACACTGATTCGACGGGACAATGAGTTTCTGTGGGAAGCGGCGGCAGAATTTCACGAGCTTTCAATTGTGTTCATGCTGGGGCGTCCTGATCACCCAAAGCCGTCGCAGCCGACGACCAGCAAGGTTCCAGCAGAATCAGAGTCAGTTGCAGAAGACACCGAGTCTGTATCCGACGCGGATGACGATGTGGATGCAGAGGAGCACCCCACAAAGCCGACTCGCCGTGCTCCCACGAAGCCGAATCGTAAAAATTCGGCCAGTGCGGAATCTGTCCGCGGGCAGCGTCGCTCGGCAGGGAAAAAGCTGGGAGGTCGTCGGCAGCGATCCAGTACGGCCACAGCAGAAGAGGATGCTGTACTGCAGGAGATTTTTGCGGAGCTGGAGCAGCGGAAGGCCAGTGGTGGTGCGGCAGGGGCTGGCAGCGTGGCGCAGGAGCGGACGGCACCTGCGACCATGCGAGTGACAGAACCAGCAGTGACCAGCGTTAGTCCCGCACCGATACCTGCTGTGTCTGGATACAGCTCTGGTGTGTCAGATCCGCAGCGACAGGCGGCAGCAGCACTCGCTGCAGCTCGCGCTGCCACCACGGCTGCGAAAACAGCTCGCCCCCGTGTGTCCGGTGGCGGGTTCCGGATTCCGAATCCGTTTGCCGGATTGTCCGACATGCAGTTTGACGGTCCAACGAGGACATTGGCAGGAGTGGCTGTTGTGGCTCTGCTGTGGTTCGGCTGGGGGCCTGTGATGGGCCTGCTGAATAATCAGCAGGGCCATTATATTTCGCGAGTGGAGGCAGCGATTCAGGAGATTGAAAAGCTGACACCAACCACATCGCCTGATGTCTACACCAAACAGATGGAACAGATCTCGAGGGAATTCAAAGCCTATTCGGTGGTGATGACTGCCGCTGCCTCGCAGCGACAGTCTGCCAAGACCTGTCTGGCCGCCGTGAACCGACTGGTGGAGTTTGCCGGAACCAGCCCAACGAATGCAAAACTGCAGAAGAAGCTGCTGGATGAGGCCAGAAAGCTGGTGCAGGATTACAAAGGCTGATCACGGTCGTCGTCGGGTGCGTCCTTTGCTGGCAGCCGAACGTGGATTGCCGCGGGACTGTGGACGACCGGCACCCTGTGGACGACCTGCACCCTGTGGACGACCTGGTCCACGTGTGCGTCCGGCACCCTCTGGACTCTGCGGTCCGCGTGACCGTCGACCTCCGGCTGATCGTTCGGGACGATCCGTCGGTGATGCAGCAGACGCTTCGCGAGCAGCAGACGGGCGTCGCGCGGTAGCTGCACCCGGCCCTGCCTCAGGACCACGACGACGCTTGTTTCGCGTTTTTCCGGGGCGATATCCAAAACTGTTCGGTCGTCGTGATCGCTCGGTCTGCTCACCGGTCTCAAGAAATCGTTTCAGATCACGAATCTCGGCGGTGTGCATTTCACGAAAACGACCGTAGGGCAACGAGCCCAGTGTGACTGGCCCAAAGGCAATTCGCTCCAGTTCAATCACCTTGTGCCCGACGCGTGCCAGCAGTCGACGAATTTCGCGATTTCGCCCTTCCTGCAGTTCCAGTTCAAGGACCGTGCTGCGGCCCTGTCGCTTGACTACTCGCACACCCCGGAATCGGAAGAACCCCTCCGCAAAATACAGGCCCTCGCGAAGCTGCGTGAGCACTTCCGGAGAAGGCCAGCCGGCCACATGACAACGATATCTTCGGACAACTTCAAAACGCGGATGAGCAAGTCGCTGTGCCAGATCACCGTCGTTTGTGACCAGCAGCAGGCCGGAGGTGTTTTCGTCCAGTCGTCCGATTGTGAACAGACGCTGATCTGAGACAGGAATCAGGTCGATCGCTCGCGGTCGTCCGTCAGGATCGCGATTGGTGCACAGCACACCGCGAGGTTTGTGCAGCAGGAAGCAGCGAAACCGCGGCAATCGCAGTCGTTCACTGTCCAGTCGCACATCACTGGTTTCGGCGTTGACTGCGCGAGCGGGGTCAGTGATGACTTCACCGTCGACCGTGACGCGTCCGTCGCGAATGTACTGTTCACTGTTTCGTCGGCTGTCCACACCGGACATTGCAACGAATTTCTGCAGCCGCATCACGGCTGAATCCTGGTCGCTGTCAGGCGTCGCTGCCGCGGAATCCGGTGCCACAGGCGCGGGTGACATGCCTCGCGATTCGGGCACCCTGACAGGTGCTCGACGAGCTTTGTCGGGGCGATTGCGAGGACCTGACGATGGTCGACGATTGCCCGAGGAGCCGGTGGGTTTGTGAGGTTCACCGGCTGGTCTTTTTCTGCTGGTCTGTTTTTTCATATCTGCTTCAGTTTTTGTCCGGGCTGGTACCGTAGAAGACAAGATTCACGATCTTCCACGCACCCTTTTGCTTCATCAAAGTGAAGTGATCATAACCGTACTGCACACGCGGTCCGGCCGTCAGTTTCCAGTACACAACCACTCGGCAGAGATCCGCTTCAAACTGGATGGATGTCCGCACGGGAACTTCCACGGCTTTGAAGATTGCCAGTTTGTGGTAGGTCGTCTGCTGAGCAACGAACGGGCCTTTCATCTGTGTATTGATGCTGCCCGAACCAATTTCCTGGATGACAGCGCCGTCAGCAAAACAGCCGCCGTAGTCCTGCATCCGCTGCTCTGACCACGACTTGAAATACTCCTCAATCAGTTTTTCGACTGCCGCCTTTTCACTGTTGTTTTTTTTGCTGTCACCGGGGGATTGCCCTCGGATCACAGCAGTTGCAGCGGGCTGAGCAGCAGGTGCCGCCTGTCGTGCTGCCTGCCAGCCACTGAGCACCTGCAGGACGAAGCTGCGAACATACGCCGCGTCCACCAGCTGCTGCCCGATCATTGAGCCCAGTGGTGGAACATGGCAGAAAGCAACATCCGGCTTTTCAGCGGCACGATTTCGCAGCAGTTCAAGGGTGAACAGTGTTTCTTCACAGAGATACTGACCGGCATTTTCGGAAATGCGAGTCTGAAAACCGGCTTTGTTGAGATGGTCTGCAAGTACCTGAAACGGGAACGAGGACCGATATTCGGTGGGACCGTCGCCGGCGATCAGGGGTTCTGGAGGTGTTTGCCCGCTGTTGTCCGGAATCTCACCGCGGTGATTCAAGGCTCGAGTTTCGATGGCAAAAGCGCCCGAACGCCCCTGCCCGAACGAAAAGACAGCAACCGGCTGCAGTTTTTCCAGCTGCGGGGCCAGTGCCCGCCGGGGAGCCCCCCAGACGACCGGCAACTGGATGGCAACGATCCGATGGCCGTTCCATGCGGTGTCGTGCAATGCAGAAATACCTTCCCATGACGGGTTGGCAGGCCGTTTTTCGCCGAAAGGTTCGAAACCCGTAAGCACGATGACGGGTGCATCCGCTGGCAGTGTGCGCGATGGCACCGCCGGCGTGGATGCAGTCGTGCCGGTTTCGTCAGTCAGCAAAGTACTGAACAGCAGTAACAGCGAGCAGAATGTCAACATGGAAACCTCCTGACAGACATCATACCACGCTTTGGACGCGGTTACAGCCCTCAGGAAAATGAAACGACGGGCGGGATATTCCGCGTCAGCGGATGGCTATCATTGATGCAAAGTTGAAGCACTGGAACCATGGGATGACGGCAGAAAACCCGGCGTCAGTCAATCGCTGTACATGCCGCTGCAGAGGCTCAGGAATCAGCATGTTCTCTATGGCCGACCGCTTCTGTGCGATTTCCAGGTCAGTGTAGCCGTGAGCACGTTTGAAATCGTGGTGCAGTGTTGTCATCAGTTCCTGCTGTCGCGGATCTTCGAAGCAGATTTTTTCTGACAGCAGCAGAGCACCGCCCGGCAGCATCCCGGCTGCAATTCGCCCGATCACGGTATCTCGTTCGGCAGGTGGCAGGAACTGCAGTGTCAGATTCAGCACAACCAGCGAAGCATTCGTGATGTGGACATCGCGCAGGTCGGCTTCCGTGACAATCACGGGCGCACCGGGTTCCCAGTCACCCAGCAGCTGCTGCAGTCGTTGAATCATGGCGGCCGAGTTATCGACGGCGTGGACCGTTACGGTGGCATCACACCGTCGCCGGATCAGTCGAGTTGCTGCGCCCAGCGAACAGCCGAGATCCCAGACATCGCTGCCGGGACGTACGTATTGCACTGCCAGCTGCTCGATCACAGACAGGATCGAGGCGTAACCCGGGACAGAGCGGGCGATCATGTCCGGGAAGACTCGGACAACATCCGAGTCGAACTGGAAATCGCCCACCGTGGTGAGCGGTACGGAATAGATGTTATCGCGAGCGGACATGCGAGCAGCAGCTTACTTTCCGGGGGTTGCCGGCGCTGCCGTTTTTTCGGGAGCCCGCAGTTTCCATGCGGTAATCCAGTCATCACCGGTATGTTTGAAGCCGAAGTCCTTCAGTATTCGCTGACCCATGTCCGGATAATGGCCTGCTCCGTAGAAGATGGCAATCCTGCGATGCTTCTTCAACTGATACTGCAGAACCTCAAGGCACTTCAGATTGCGTTCCGTGATGATTGTTGAGGTGCCATCCTTGCCGCCGAAGGCTGTGCCCTCGCCCGCTTTCACAATCTGACTGGCAGCGATTCGGCGGGCTGCCCATGAGCGGTCTGCAGAGACAGCCGACATGATGATGTCCAGATTCATGGCCAGCGGATTGGCTTTCTGCTGATTGGACATGGATTTGCTCATTTCCGAAAGCAGCATCTGCGAAAAGGATTCGCCACGCTGCTTCATCGAGGCTTCGAATTCTTCAGCAGTCATGTCGGCATGCACGAAGTTGTGTGGAGTGTAGTCCACAGCGGCCAGCTGAAACTCCATGCCGAGAACATCCTTCATACCCAGCTGCAGTACAGAGATGGCAGCAAAGCCGACTTTGGCATCGTCCCACTCTTCTTCGTCTGCAAGAGCCGGTCGTCCGGCTCCTTTTGCAGCCCCCGGCCGCATTCCCTGACGCACCGCTTCTTCGGGCATGACCGCTTCGAACAGCACGACATCGTACTTTGGAAACAACGCATTCAGTTCCTGATAGTATTCCGGGTCACCCAGGTGGATCGCTCCGATCAGATCCACTTCAGCGTCCGGGTACTTCTCGGAGTTCCGGAAGTGCGAGACGGATGTTTCGAGTGCAACAGCGAGGCGACGATCGTTTCGGCGAATGCGGATGTACTGTGGTTCGCTGGCTGGTGTGGCACTGAAAATGTCCGGGTTCTTTGCAGATACCGGGTTCTGTGCCGACACGGGCGCCGTCAGCAGGCTGACAAACGCGGCTGCCAGCAGAACAGCAGTGCAGCCACTGCGTGTGCGGGCCGGGGAGGAGTTTGTGGTGATATTGATCTGATCAAGGTTGCCAAACATACGCTGACTGCTCCCGGTGATCGCAGGTCTTCACAGGCTGAAGGTGGCATCATACCCGCCCCTGCGGGAGTGCTGCAACGCGGGGAATTATGGCGTGGGACGCCCGTTTCTGCGTGGCATTCATTCGGTGTTATGACACGATTTTCAGAAAAACTTTTTTTCACCGGTCCGTTTTCCGAGCATCCGTGTTAGAGGGGCTATGCCTGCTGGCTTGATCCTGCATTCCCCGTGCGGGGTCTCCTGAACGCTCTGTGTCGTTGCAGAATTGATACAGATGATGCGTTTGTTCTTCCGGGGTGGCAGGAAGGTGGCAACGTGGCCGTTTCTTGTTTTTCCTTGCTTTTTGCTTATCTAGACCCGGGTGCCGGCAGTCTGCTGATGCAGGCGATCGTGGGTGGTGCGGCCGGATTCCTGGTAGCTCTGCGGCATTTCTGGAAGACGTTCCGGGCGGCTGGTCGAAGTGACATTTCAGGCGGTCGCTAGTGTCGGGATCCGCCGATTCTGGGGTGGTTTTTCTGCCCGGATCCTACCGTGATCGATCAGCGCGAGTCTGCTGCAGTGGCGACCGTGTGCTGCGAGCACTGACAGGGGAAGCTGCCGCGGTCTGGCAGCAGTTGCAGCTTTCAGACTTCTGGCGTCAAATCTGCCAGCAGGGTCTTGTGGTGGCCACAACTGAGGCTGAGGGGGAAGCTGCATGGGCCGTGCAGCAGGGTTATCAACTGGTTCTGCAGCACGAGCGAATCGGTTTGATTTCATGGCCGTGGGAGTGGAGCTTTTCGATGCTCCGCGATGCTGCTCTGCTGCAGTTGTCATTATTGCAGCAGGCTTTGCCAGCCGGCTTTGATCTGGCGGATGCAACACCCTTCAATTTTCAGTTTCGCGGTGCCAGTGTGCAGTTCATGGATGTCGGTTCGTTTCGGCTGCGGCAGCCAACCGGGCTCTGGGAGGGATATCGCCAGTTCTGCGAGCAGTTTCTGGCACCGTTGCTGCTGCAGGCATGGAAGCAGATGGATTTTCAGCCGTTGCTGCGTGGTCGCATGACGGGCATTCCTCTGCGACAGATGGCCGGTCTTCTAAGCTGGCGAGATCTGCTGTTTCGGCGTGGCGCATTGACTCATATCTGGCTGCACAGTCGCGTCGCGTCGGTGATGCAGCGCAGGCGACAGCAGGCCGGGTCTGACGAGCTCAGTACAGAAATGATTCTGAGCAATCTTCGGGGACTGCAACGGGTGGTGCAGTCGCTGCAGTGGACACCGGCCGATTCGGCATGGCAGGACTACTATGAAACGGCAGCGCACGCGACCGCCCATGAAGCAGAGAAGTCGCAGTTTGTCAGCAGGGCCTGCAGTCAGTTCCGACCGGATGTCACCTGGGACCTGGGCTGTAACGAAGGTCGATATTCCAGGATCGCAGCCGAATGGGGGACAGTACTGGCACTGGATGCGGATCATGCGGTGATTGATCGTCTGTATCGCAGGCTTGCCGCGGAACCGCGGGACAGCGTTTTTCGCCAGCGAATTACTCCACTGGTCTTTAATCTTGCAGATCCCAGTCCATCGCAGGGCTGGCGGTTGCAGGAGCGGATGTCACTGCTGGCACGCAGTCAACCGCGTCTGGTGCTGTGTCTGGCGGTCATCCATCATCTCGTGCTGGGGTGTGGCCTGCTGCTGGAAGATGTGGTGCGCTGGCTGGCGGAGCTGCAGGTGCCGGTGGTGTTTGAGTGGGTCGATCGTGAGGATCCGCTGGTGTGTCGCATGTTGCAGCAGCGGAAGGATGTGTTCACAGACTATTCCGAGGAACGACTGCGCAGTGCCTTGCGGGGCGTGTTTCAGGTTGGTGCTGAGCAGTGTCTGTCGGGAGGCCATCGGAAGCTGCTGTTGTTGCTGCCTGTGACTGCAGGGGATCAGGCATGAGCTCTGCGAAGTCTGAGTCTGAGTCTGCACTGTGGACTCCGCGGACGCAGTTGCTGCAGCTGATGGGGTTAAGCGTACTGGGTGTGACGTTACCACTGATGGGGCGTCTGGCGGATAATGCGCAGTATCTGATTCTGGAGGATTACTCGCTGTTCGAGGTGGTGAGTGTTGCGATTCTGCTGTTCCCGATTCTGCCGCTGTTGCTCTGGTTGATTGTGCGGTTGTTGGTGCGTCTGGGCTTTCGGCGGTCGGGTGATCGTGTGTTTTCCGGTCTGATTGTGCTGTTGTCTGCGATGTGCGGGATGACAGTTGTGCGTGCGATATCGGTGGGCCTTGATCTGCAGCGAAACGGGATTCCGGAATTGCTTCCGGCCCTTGTGGCGTTGGCTGCTGCCGCTGCAGTGGGAAGATTGAATCGTCGGTCAGCAGCGGTCAGGCAGTTTCTGTGTGTGCTGGCGTGGGGCGGGCTGGCAGTGCCGTACGTCCTGTTTGGCTCTGCTGGTGTGCGCTGGCAGCTGTTGGGTGTGCCCGATCAGGGTTCGACTGCGGGGCTGCAGTTGCCGCGTCCGGTCCCTATCGTGATGGTGGTGTTTGACGGATTGAACGGGATGTCACTGCTGAATGCGGAGGGGCGAATTGATCGACATCGATTTCCCTCATTCGCAGCACTGGCGGATTCGGCAACGATGTATCGCAACGCCACGACGGTGCATCCGCGGACGGATCATGCCTTGCCGGCAATGCTGACGGGAACGCTGCCACGGGAAGAGCAGTTTCCGGTGGAAGCCGATTATCCGCCGGGTCTGTTTCGCAGGATTTTTGAGAGTGGTCAGTATGACATGACGGTGTTTGAGCCGTTGACGCGATTCTGTCCGACCGAGCTGCGGCAGCTGCAGCATGGGCGCAGTGCTGTGCAGCAGATTGGACGGCTGCTGTCGACGCTGCTGCGCGTGAATACTCAGATTTGCCTGCCGCTTGAGCTGGCCCCGGAGCAGACGATTATCCCACGGGAATGGTTTGGGCTGCTGCCCCACGATAAAACGTCTGCCGTGACTCAGAAAGGCCTTGTGATTTACGGCTGGGATACGGGGCGGCGCGAGCAGGTGCAGCATTTCATCAAATGTCTGAAACCTGGCAGTCGTCCGGGTTTTTCGTTTCTGCACATTGCCCTGCCCCATTATCCGTGGTCGGTACTGCCATCCGGAAATTCATACTTCCCGTGGGCCGACATCAGTCTGAGTGTGGCTGGACTCAGGGATGAGGCATGGACAACCGATGAATGGCTGGTGCATCAGGCGTGGGATCGCAATCTGCTGCAGGCTCTGTATGCGGATCGCTGTCTGGGCATGATCACGGAAACTTTAAGGCAGCAGCAGACACTGGACCAGACACTGTTGATTGTGACTGCGGATCACGGCATGTGTTTTGTGCCGGGAGCTTCATTGCGGGAAACTGTGTCAGAAACGCTGCCGGATCTGTTACCGGTACCACTGCTGATCAAATTGCCCGGTCAGACCGAGTCTGGTGTTACGGATCGGAATGTCGAGATCATAGACATTCTGCCCACGATTGCAGACGTGACTGGGATGGAACCGTCGCCTGAGTGGGCCGGCAGCTCGCTGCTGGCGGACGAAGTGCGAGCCAGGAAGACAGTGTGTGGCACGCGACCTTCGATTATCGCGCCCGAGTTTCCTGAGCGGTTTCAACATGTGCAGCGGTTGCTGCGAGTGTTTGGTGAGGGAGGGGCAGACGATCGGATTGGCAGGCTGCAGGCTGTTTCGGGTCTGAGGGGACGGCGTGTTGCCGAGTTTACGGTTAAGCCTTCGTCCCTGCAGGCGGTGCTGGCTGCGGGCGTTGTGGGGCGGGATATTGCTCCCAGCGAATTCAGTCCGGGCAAACCCTTTACATCCTGCCTGCAGCATGGCCGGATTCTGCGCGCAGACGGTGGGGGTCAGGAGGCGACGGGGCCGATTCAGCCCGTGTGGCTGGCCCTTGCTGTTTCCGGGCGGATTGTTACGACAACTCGAACCAGTACCGACGCCGAGTGGCGGGACATTTTCGCTGCGTTTGTTCCGGAAGACGAAGTACCAGCGACAGCCGAGCTTGTGGAGTTATACGAGATTCCGGGGCCCACAGAGGTGCGCGAATTACGGCGGGTGGAGTATCGGAGTGTACCGGTGGATGATTTGCAATTTGTGTTTTCGGGTGTTCTGAGCAGGGGTTGAGGGATTGGTCTGAAATCTGGAAATACCGGGTATTTCGCTGCAGATGTGTGGGGGAGCGGTCGAGAGTAGAGCGGATTTTGTGACGTGACGGCATAACTTTTGATATGAACATTAGAACAGTTATCGTGTCTTTGATTCCGTTAACTGGTTCGGCAGGAATGCTGTTTGACGCTGCGAAAGTGTGTGGGTAGACTGTTGGGCTTGAAATTTCGGCAGCTGAGTATGGCTGTTGGTCGGATTTGTCTGCCTCCGATTTGAACCAAGGCAGCGTGTTGCGTGTTGAAGCGTTGAGATCCTGTTTCTGATCAGCAGATGTCAGGTTGTTCAATTGTTTTGGCATTCACACAATTGTTCTGTGCGGGGGGTGTTTGCACCTTCAGCACTGCGGTTTTGTCCGCAGACACAGGAGATCGGCGATGGCTGAGATTGTGGTGAAAGACATTCTGGAAGCTGGTGTGCATTACGGCCACCGTTCCAGTCGTTGGAACCCGAAGATGCGACCGTACATTTACGGTCGTCGCAATCAGATTCACATTATTGACATCAAAGAGACGATTCGGGGCCTGATTCGGGCTCGGAAGTATCTTCTGAAGGTGGCAGCTCAGGGTGGATTGATTCTGTTTGTTGGTACGAAGCGTCAGGCGGCGGCATCGATTGAAGAGTTGGCGACCGAGTGTCGGATGCCATTCTGCACTGAGCGTTGGCTGGGTGGTACTCTGACGAACTTCCGTACGATTCGAACTCGTTTGAAGCGTCTGGAAGAGCTGGAGAAGATTCGCGAGTCTGACGAGATCCGCAATTACTCCAAGAAGATGCAGTCGACGTTGAACCGTGAGTATCAGAAGATTTATCGCAACCTGAATGGTATGCGTGAGATGAATCGTCTGCCGGAGTGTCTGGTGATCGTGGATCCTTCGAAGGAGAAGAACGCGGTTCACGAGGCTCGTCTGCTGGGCATCAAGGTTGTGGCTTTGATTGACACGGATTCGGATCCGGACATGGTGGACCTGCCGATTCCGGGCAACGATGACAGTCTGCGATCGATTCGACTGGTGATGCAGCATTTGTCGGACGCGATCAAGCAGGGTCGCAGTCTGCGTCCTGACGAGAACCGTCGCAAGGACGACACTGCTGAGGAAACTCACAAGGCAATTCCGTCGATCCGCGACTGACATGTCGGCTGGGTCGTTCGGGGTTATAACCTGACTTACGATGCGACGGTCCGAGATCGGACCGTCGCATGTTTATTGAGACATTTCTGGCTGGCAACTACGTCTGTCAAAAAGGGAGCGAAGAGCGATGGCTGAAATTACGGCTGCGGCAGTCAAGGCGCTGCGTGAAAAGACTGACCTGCCGATGATGGAGTGCAAGAAGGCACTGACGGAAGCGGGTGGTGACGAGCAGAAGGCGATTCAGATCCTGAAGGAGATGTTCAAGAAGGTTCAGGAGAAGCGAGCTGACAACGTCACAGCAGAAGGTCGCATTTTCCTGGCGATCCGTCCTGACGGTTCCGAGGCTGCTCTGGTTGAAATCCAGTGCGAATCGGCTCCTGTGGCAACAGGTGAAGTGCTGCAGAACTTTGGTCAGGCGATGGTTGACCATCTGCTGAATGGTCCTGGTGCAGCGGATCCGGCGGCTCTGCTGTCGCAGAAGGTTGCCGGGGCAGCTCAGAGCTTCCAGGAGCAGTACGAGGACATCGTCAACAAGATCCGTGAGAAGATCGTGGTGAATCGGATTGTGCGCGTTGCCGGTCCGGTCGGTGGCTATGTGCATCACGACTACAAGACGGGAGTGTTGTTTATTGCTGCAGGAACAGCGAAGAACGACGAGATTCTGCGTGATGTGGCGATGCACATTGCGGCATTGAATCCCGTGGTGACCTTCCCGGAGCAGCTTGATGCGGCTCTAGTGGAAGCTGAGCGGAACCGTCTGCGAACGGACGCTCTGGCATCCGGCAAGAAGGAAAACATGGTTGATAAGATCGTCGACGGCCAGATGAAGCGCTGGTTTGGCGAGCAGAGTGTGCTGGTCATGCAGCCCTTTGCGAAAGACGACAAGAAGGCCGTGGGCGATGCTCTGGCCGAGTGTGGTCTGCAGGCTGTTTCCTATCTGCGCTGGAAGGTCGGCGGTTCGGCCTGAAGTTGTGCAGCGACTGTGAATTGATCAGCCCGAGGCAGCAGTGCTTCGGGCTTTTTTTATGGCTGGCGGGGAATCTGCGGGTGTCGCAGCTGAATTCCGGATGCGGTGTTTCCGAATCTGTGCAGCCAACTTATACTCCGCTGTCGCTCCACTTCGATGTCTTCCCCGGCATAGTTTCCGTGTCGTATTTGTCCTGAAAGCAGCCATCATGACAGCCACTGGATCTCGAATTCCGTATCGGCGTGTGCTTCTGAAGATCAGTGGTGAAAGTTTCTGTCGGGAAAGCGAGTCCGGCATCAGCATGGCAGAGCTGTCATCGATTGCCAGTCAGATTCGGGACGTTGTGCAGAACGGGGTGCAGCTGGCAATTGTGTGTGGTGGGGGCAATATTCTGCGGGGGCGGCAGTTTGCTGAAGTCAGCAGCACAATTGTGCCATCGACGGCTCATTACATGGGAATGCTGGCGACAGTGATCAATGGCCTCGCTCTGCAGGATGCTCTGGAGAGTGCCGGTGTTCAGACTCGATTGCAGAGTGCGATTCGGATGGAGGGTGTGGCTGAGCCTTTTATTCGTCGGCGTTGTCTGCGGCATCTGGAAAAAGGCCGGGTCGTCATTCTGGCCGCGGGAACCGGCAGTCCGTTCGTCACGACAGATACGGCAGCCGCGCTGCGGGCGCGTGAGCTGGATGCTGAGGTGGTGTTGAAGGGAACAAAGGTGGACGGCGTCTATTCTGCGGATCCGCTGAAAAACCCGCACGCCGTTCGCTACACAGAAATTTCATTCCGCGACGTGCTGGCTCAGAATCTGCAGGTCATGGATGCTCAGGCCATGCACCACTGCATGGAGCACAACATCGACATCATTGTGTTCGATTACAAGCGTGTGGGAAATATTGCTCGAGCAGTTGCGGGCGAGCGAATTGGCACGCGAGTTTCTGCCAGCGTGGGGACCACCTGAGCAGATCGGATCTGTTCTGTTCAGGCCAGTCCACTGCGTCGTCGCAAAGTCCACTCCGTGGTCAGGATCGCCGTCAGCAGCAGCAGAGTGCCCCAGTTATCCCACAGGCTGATTTGTTCCTGTCGTCGCACGGACAGGCCTGGCAGGCCCTGCTCGACCCAGCTCTGCAGCTTTTCGCGCAGCTGGTCTTCAGACAGGAATTCGCCGCCACTGGCATGAGAGATTTCTCGCAGCAGGGCGAAGTCTGCGGCTGGATCATCCAGTTCCGGATCGCGCTGCAGGACGTGAAAGCGTGTGACACCAATATTGCCAAACGGTTGTCCGTCCCGCAGAGCTCGGACGCGGGCCCAGTAGTCACCGGGCAGCAGAGTTTCCAAGAATTCGGCGGCGGATGAATCACCGAGCGAGCGTGGGATGAGGCTGGAGGCTTTTCCTGCAGGGTTGACGACTTCGACCTGGAACTGCAGATCGGTCAGTGGTTGCCCCTGCGGATCACGAGCACCGAATGTCAGCTCGGTGGGCATTCCGGGCGACAGGTCGCGGGGGCTGGCCTGAATCCAGACGGCCTGCGAGTCGTCTGTTTCCTTGCGTGTCAGCCAGAAGATGACCTGCCGCCAGAAGCGGGCATGTTCTTCTTCAAATCCCTGCATGGCCCACTGCCATGTCGTATCTCCGGCAAACGCCAGGACTCGACCAGGCCCTGTGCCCTGCCCGATCAGAAGTGGCAGTCCGTCTTCGCTGACGGCGAGGATCTGAGCGAGCGAGTTATTTCTGAGTTGCAGATTATTTGCGCCTGTCAGTGGTGGAACCTGTTCCCATCGCTGTCGATTCTGATCCGGGGCGGCGATCTGCATGACAAAGTGTGAAAGTCCATCGCGAGACGGCAGCATTTTTCGCGGGCCGCTGGTCTGGGGATTCACAGCTGGCAGCTCCACGGGCAGCAATGAGGCGAGGACCGTCTGGCCATAGCCACCTTCTCCGAAGTTGCGGCGGCCGCCAATCATCATCAGGCCAGCGCCGCGGCTGCAGCAGCGAGCAAGTGCCTGCAGCTGATCAGGTCTGAATGCACTGGCAGGCACATCCCCGATGATGAACGCGTCATAGCGACCGGGTTCAAAAAAACGGTCGGGGATCTGAGCACGGCTGGACAGAGCGCCGGTACGGATCGCCTGAAAGTCCAGCTGTATCCGACTGCTGTCATTGATTTTTCTGAGCCATTTCTGTTCGGTGCGGATGATGTCGAAACAGGCCACACGGATCCCGCCGCGCCGGACTCGAATGATGGTTTCGACACGATTGTTTGTGCGGCGGGCTTCCCCTGGCAGGGCTTCGGCTTCTACTGCCAGTTTCAGGTCACCCGTCTGTTCGGGGACCAGCTGCAACTGGACCGTCTGTTCATCGGCATCGCTGCCGGGGGTGACCTGCAGCACTGGTTTGGCGGAATCCACGGCAGCGGCCGGTTCAAGGTTGCCCGATTTGCCTTCAGGAACACCATTGCGGTTTTCCAGCAGCAGTCGGAGTGTGACGGGTTTCCCGCCGGCACCGGTTGACTTCAGGCGGACACGCACCGGCAGCGCATTGCCCTGAAAGACTTCACGCGACAAATCCAGCTCTTCAAGTGACAGGTCCAGCTGGCTGCCACCGGCTTCGATCCCGCCGTAGCCGACCGAATAGATTGGACGCTGCTGCCGACCGAGCCGTCGGGCAGCGGCAGCGGGATCGGAATCCAGATCCCCGAAGGCGGCCTGGCGACCATCACTGAGCAGCAGCACGGCAGCAACGCGATCCCTGGCCATTTCCTCTGAGGCCAGATCCAGAATCTGCCCGAAGGCTGTCAGCTTCCCATCAGCCGCTGCCGTGATGGATTCGGTTGAAGCGATCTGGTCAGCGAAATCCCGCAGGCGAATCTCGCACTTTTCAGCGAGTGTGTCCAGCAGCGGTTTCAGGGATGTGCTGAATTCAGCCACGGCAGCGCGGCGAGTTCGTCCACCACCGCCGTCTTCTGTCTGCATACTGCGACTGGAATCGGCCAGCAGGTACAGAACAGAGCGAGACTGGTCTTCATTGGAAACAGAAATTGAGGGCCGCAGCGAGACAAGAAACAGCAGCAGCAGAAAGGCAAGGCGGCACAGTTGCAGCAGTCGCTGCCGAGTTGTGGCGAGGTGTCGGATCTGCGAGGGGTAGGCGCTGCGGATCACGAACACAGCGACGGCGAACAGGCCGACGATGATGATCCATGACCATGCGGGTTCAAATTGCAGCGACATCAGCGAATGCATTCCTCGAAGGCCCAGGGTATGCCGTGGCAGCGTCTGAGCGGTTGTTGGCTGGTAACCATACACAAATTGCCGATAAGAGTCATCGTCGGGGATGTGCAGGGGGGCAATGAAGCTGGACGAATGCAAATCTGTGGCAACACGTGTTGCCGGATTGCCTCGCTCGGTCTGTCGTCAGCAGCAGGACGGAGAAGTGGTTGTGCGGACTGGTGAACCTCGGTGGCTGGAATCGATACAGACACTGTAACCGTCACAATCAGATCTCTGGTTTTTGGCGTTCTGGCCGGGTCATCGGGTCTCTTGCGACCTGCAGAGGGCCAGCCTGTTGGGAATCCGTTCAGGTCTGTGGATTTGTCTGTAAGTTGTTCCTGTGTAACGCTTTGTGATTTTCTGTGAGGTTTCAGGTGCCATGCACCTTCGCGTTCAGGTGCATGGCACCTGAGGGTGTGTCTGGGTGGTCTGGATCATCGGCAGGCTGGGGGCTTGGGGCAGGCGAAGCCGGTGTGATCGATGCCTCTGTTTGAATCCTCCCTATCGGGAAATTCCGCAGGGAAACCGATTGGAAAGTCTGGGTGGGGGGTGTCTAGAATGGGCTGGGCGGGTGTTTGGGTGCGTCAGGAGGGCACTCGGTGCCGAATTGGCCCGGGAAATGCTGTAGTTGAAGCTGAGATGGTGCTGGCTGGCAAAGGGGTGTCTGCCGCGCGTTCAAGGTTTTCAGTTCTCTCAGATCGGACCGGTCATGGATCCTCGTTTGTTCCGACTGTTTCGTGGCCTGCTTCTGGTCGTGCTGTGCGGTGCTTTGCCGTGCGGGCAATCGTCCGCGTGGTCGGCCGAGGTTCCGCAGGAGCTGAAAGACCGGCAGCAGCAGCTGCTTGCGGCTCACGAGAAGGCGCGTGCTGCTGTGGTGGGCGTGACGGATGGCATGGGTGTTGGCAGTGGCGTCATCGTCAGTTCAGATGGGTATGTGTTGACGGCATCGCATGTCGTGGAGGGGCGTCGTCGCTTTCGTCGCAACGGTGGTGGCGACCCGTCAGTGGTGGTGCTGATGCCGGACGGAAGTCAGTATCGTGCTGAAATACTGGGCAGAAATGCAGACGCCGATGCGGCACTGCTGAAAATCACAGAGGCTCCGCGGGGGAACAACGGTTTCCCGCATGTGGCGATGGGACGCACTTCGCAGACGCAGCCCGGCCAATGG
The DNA here is from genome assembly GCA_963977705.1 of uncultured Planctomycetaceae bacterium. Taxonomy (GTDB): domain Bacteria; phylum Planctomycetota; class Planctomycetia; order Planctomycetales; family Planctomycetaceae; genus SXXK01. Next base: position 10,278 of record CAXBSH010000034.1, on the reverse strand, counting down.
TGTTTTGCGCTGGGGCATCCCGGGGGTTATCGCAAGGACCGAGAGGCTCCGCTGCGTCTGGGGCGAGTGCTGTCTGTGGGCAGTCGGACTGTGGTTTCTGACTGTGCAATTCTGCTGGGGGATTCGGGTGGTCCGCTGTTCAATTTGGATGGCGAGGTGATTGGAATTCACAGCATGATCACCAGTCTGATCATCGAAAACCGGCACGTCGCGATTGATGTGTTTACGGGTGACTGGGATCGTCTGCTGGCGCGTGAGCGTTGGGGCGAGCTGCGGGCGGCCGACAACAATCTTGTGGAGACGGATTTCTTTGGTGTGAAGCTGCAGTGGCAGGATTTTGTGCCCAAGGTGACAGAGGTGCGTGCTGCGGCACCTGCCGAGAAGGCCGGGGTTCGTGTGGGCGACGTGCTGCTGGGGATTGGTGACGGCCGGATCGCCGATCGTCTGGATCTGGGAACGATTCTGGCTTTGCTGGAATCTGAGCAATCAGTGAAGGTGCGGGTATTACGTGACGGTGCGGAAACGGAGTTAGCTCTGACGACTGGCCGGATGCCGGCGGGGGATGATGCGGGTGCGGGTCGGCAGGGTGAGCGAGACGCTGGCGAGGACGATGAGCAGCGTCAGCAGGAAATTATGGAGCAGCTGAGTGACAATCGTCGCATTGGTCCCAACGAAAAACGTGATACTCGTGTGCTGAAATTATTTGAGACCCTGGCGCTGGAGCGTCGTGAGGGTGTGGTTGCGATTCGCGATAACGGACCGCTGTTGTGTCTGGGAACTGTGATGACAGAGGATGGGTACATCCTGACGAAGGCTTCCGAGCTGAACAATGCATTGCGGCCTGAGATAGTGTTTCCGCGTGGCGGTCGTGTTCCGGTTCGTGAGGTTGCTCGGGATTATTCGTTTGATCTGGCGCTGTTGAAAGCGGAGGGGGTATCGCTGAAGCCGGCTGTATTCCGTGATTCACCGGCGGCTGTTGGTGAGATGGCTTTGATTCAGGATTCGCGTGGCCGGGCATCTCTGCCGACGGTGATCAGCGTGCGGGCTCATGAGATGGAGAATTCGCGCCGCGCATTTCTGGGTATCAAGCCGGAAACGGCAGAGAACGGGGTGCGGATTTCTGAGATTATTCCTGGTGGTGCAGCGGAGCGTAATGGTCTGAAGGCCGGCGATCTTGTGCTGTCTGTCGGTGGTTCGGAAGTGCAGACATCGCAGCAGCTGATTGTTCGCGTCGGAGAGTTTCAGCCGGGTGACCGTGTGCCTGTGAAGTTTATGCGTGGCGAGAAGATCGAGACGATGGAGATCGTCCTGACTCCGCGGTTTACCAACGAGAATCCTCTGCTGCCGTTGTACGACAGTCTGGAGACTCGTGGTCAGTTCGCCAGTGTGCATGCCGGTGGATTTCCTCGCGTGCTGCAGATTGATGCTGACGTGTATCCTTCGAAGGTGGGTGGTCCGCTGCTGGATCTGGAAGGGAACGCTCTGGGAATCGTGATTGCTCGTGCCGATCGTTATCCGACGTACGCCATTCCTGCGGACAGTGTGCAGGAGGTGTACCGCAGTCTGCGTGCTCAGGCTGACGCGGCAGCAGCGAATGGGGCAGCACCGAATGCGGCAGCACCGGCGGCTCCCTGAAACCCACTGCTTCTCAATACTCTGGCCGAACGGATGCCGTGGGCATGACAGATCTGATTCTGCAGAATCCCCTGACGCCTCATGATTACTGGATGAAGAAGGCTCTTGATCAGGCGTTGATTGCATTTGATCAGGGTGAGGTTCCCGTTGGTGCGGTGATTGTGCATCGTGATCGAGTGATTGCTGAGGCGTACAATCAGCGAGAGATGCTGCAGGATCCGACGGCGCATGCTGAGATGATTGCGATGACTCAGGCGGCAGAGGCGCTGCAGTCGTGGCGGTTGCTGGATTGTACTCTGTATGTGACTCTGGAGCCGTGTCCGATGTGTGCCGGCGCGATTGTGCAGTCGCGTATACCGATCGTGATCTATGGGACTGCGGATCCCAAGGCTGGTGCCTGTCACAGTCTGTTCAGTATCACGGGTGATCTGCGTCTGAATCATCAGTCGGCGGTGCTGGGCGGAGTGATGCAGGAGGACTGTCGGGCGATTCTGCAGGAATTTTTCCGGCAGCAGAGAGCACAGGGGAAGAAGTAGCGGAGATTTCTGCCGCTGGGTGTGGTGCCATGAAGCTGGCAGTGGCGAGAAATTCGGCAGAATCTGCCGGTGGGTGGTGTCAGTGGCAGAATCTGCCGGTGCAGGGCGGGTTTGGTGGTCACAGCGGGCTGTCAGGAACGACCACTTCGCCGAATTGCAACCAAAACTTCAACAGGTATTGACCCAATTTCCGGGTTGCACTAAATCTCGCCCCGTCCGTTGCGGATCTGTCGGCAGAAACCGCCAGACTGCAGCGGATCCTGTCCTGTTCTGCAGATTGGATTCAGCGGGTCTCTCTCATCCCGTTTGCCTGATCTGCCTCCCTCCTCGAAGCGCCCTGCTCGGGTCATGTTTCCCGAGCGACGGTTTTCTCAAGCAGTCTCCAAGGCAGGCAGTCTGTTTGTTGAAGCTGGTGTTCTCTCTTCTGCCGCGGTCTGTTTTTGTTCTGATCTGCCGCGACTGCGACTCTCAACTTCAGGGAAGAAGCAAATGCTGTCCAGAAGAATCTCCCTTAGTGCAGCACTCGGGTTCCTGCTGTGTGGACTGCACAGTACTCCGGTGAATGCACAGCTGTTTGGTAATCCGTGTGCCTGCGGGCCGGCTCAGAACGCGTGGGCAGTTCAGTCTGCGGCTGCGACCTGTTACCAGACAGTGCCAGTAACAACGTATGTTCAGGAAAAGCAGACTGTCGATGTGGCAACGTGGCAGACGGTGATGGAGAACCGTGAGGTGACCACGTATCGCCCGGAGACGGTATCGCGAACTGTGGAAGTGCCGACGGTCTCTTACCAGAACGTCGTGGAACATCAGACGGTGAACCGCGACATGGGTCGCTGGATTACTCGATATCATCCGGTATCACGATATTCGCCGTGTCAGATTGATCCTCGTCCGGGTGTGGTGGGCTGGTTGAATCGCACGGGGTATTCCATGCGAACGGCATTCATGCCCAGCTACACGACATCTCGGGAGTATGTTCCGAACGTGATGGCATTTTCGGTCCCTGTAACTCGCCAGGTTGCTGTTCGCAGCACCCAGCGTATGACTTACCAGGAAACTCGACTGGTGCGGAAGGTCGAGATGGAAAAGGTTCCCGTCCAGAAGCTGGTCTATAAACCTGAGCAGCGGACGGTGATGCGTCCTGAGACGACGTGGCGTACGGTACCGATTGGGACTGCCATGGCCATGTCTCCGTGGGGTGGTGTGCAGACCGTGTATGGCGTTCCGGTACAGACTCGAACTGCTGCCGGTCCGAGACCTGATCCGAATTTTGATCGCTCTGCGGCCGATGATCGTGCTGCGGATCCAGCTGATGGCCAGCAACCGTTCCGTCGCAGCAGTGATGAGGACGACAGCGTTCAGCGTTCTTCGTTCCGTCGCTCAGCGGATGAGGAATCCGAGCCTTCCTTTAACCTTCCGCAGACTCGTCGCGAGCAGCCGGTGCAGATTCGTGCGACTGGCTCTGTCGCTGGCAGTGCGAGTGGCTGGCGTGCCAGTCGTCGCCCATCTGACAGCACTCTGACCGCCAGTGCAGCTCCGATCCTTACGGTATCGGAATCTGACGACGAGCATTGACGGCTGATGACAGCCTGTATGAAACCTGTGAGCCGGCAGCTTGTCGGCTCATTTCGAAGCCCCTCCCCTTTTCTCCCCTCTCTATTCTCCTCTCTGTGTTCTGCTGATGCGTCCCCTCGCGGCACCGGTATCATGCCGGTGCCCATTTTCATGCGCTGTCTGCGCTGGCCGATTCTCAGGCTGCTCGCCTCGGCCGTTTTTCCCCGGTGATTGCTCGATCACTGTCCCCCGGCAGCGTAAGATGCTGCAGAAGTGATGTGGTTGAAACCGCATCAGCCTGATTCCAGAGGGCGGAGGTAGGGTGATGTCGTTGCCGCAGATTGTTCCCGGGAAGACTCGTATTGGCTGGATTGGCACGGGCGTGATGGGTGCCAGCATGTGTGGCCACCTGATTTCGGCCGGTTATTCGGCGACTGTGTATTCAAGGACGCGGCAGAAATCTGAAGCTCTGCTGGCTCGCGGGGCTCAATGGGCTGAGACTCCAGAGTCATTAGCGCGGCAGTCCGACGTCGTCTTCTCAATTGTGGGTTATCCGGCGGACGTGCGTGAGGTGTTGCTGGGTGAGCATGGGGCTTTGCGGGGTGCGGCCGCGGGAACTGTGCTGGTGGATATGACGACCAGTCAGCCATCGCTGGCGGTTGAAATCTGGCAGGCCGCCAAAGCTCAGGGGGTTTACGCGCTGGATGCTCCGGTGTCCGGTGGCGATCTGGGCGCCCGCAATGCGACTCTGTCGATCATGCTGGGTGGTGATCAGGACGTTGCTGAGGCTTTGCAGCCGCTGTGGGACTCGATGGGCAAGACGGTGGTTTACCAGGGGCCTGCGGGCAGTGGCCAGCACACCAAGATGGTGAATCAGACTCTGATCGCATCGAACATGATTGGCGTGTGCGAGGCGTTGTTGTATGGGTATCGAGCAGGTCTGGATCTGCCGACGGTGCTGAAGTCGGTGGCCAGCGGTGCTGCGGGCAGCTGGTCACTCTCGAATCTGGGACCACGGATCATCGCAGACAACTTTGATCCCGGATTTTATGTTGAGCACATCATCAAGGACATTGGGATTGTGCTTGAGGAATCACGGCGGATGGGTCTGTTCATGCCGGGTTTGGCGCTGGCAGAGCAGTTGTATCGTGCCGTGCAGGCTCAGGGGCATGGTCGTGCGGGGACTCAGGCATTGATCCTCGCGCTGGGCCATATGGCGGGTTTTGACTGGCGGTCTCGAACCGGCCCGGCCGGTCAGTGAATCAGATTATGAATGGCCATGTCTGGTGCAGTGGGCGTGGCGGAATTGAACTCCTGCTGCAGACCGCTATTCTTCGTGGCGTCAGAGCTGACAGCGGATTGTGGGTCGAGCTGGACCGGAAAGGGAAGATTGAATCATGAAGCGACGCGGTGAAATGTTCTCCGGGCTTTCCGTAGCCCTTGTTACTCCGTTTTCCGGGGATGGATCACTGAATGAGGCGATGCTGCGTTCGCTGATTGATTTTCATGTGCAGTCGGGAACGGACTGTGTGGTGCCGGTGGGGACCACGGGCGAAAGTCCGACGCTGACGCATGACGAGCATGAGCGAGTTATCGCTTTAACGTGTGAGCATGCAGCGGGTCGCGTGCGTGTGATGGCGGGGACGGGTTCCAACAGTACAGCTGAGGCGATTCGTCTGACGCGTGCTGCGAAGCTGGCGGGTGCCGACGGTGCTCTGATGGTCGCCCCGTACTACAACAAGCCGACTCAGGACGGTTTCTTTCAGCATTTTCGTGCCGTGGCTGAGCATGTTGATCTGCCGATTGTGCTGTACAACATTCCCGGTCGAACGGCGAAGAACATGGAGCCTGAGACGATCTGTCGGATTGCCGATACCTGTCCGAGTGTCGTGGCGATCAAGGAATCGACAGGCTCGATGGATCAGGCTTCTCAGATTCTGTCGGCATCCGAGCTGACGGTGTTATCGGGCGACGACAGTCTGACTCTGCCTCTGCTGGCATTGGGTGCAACGGGTGTTGTTTCTGTGGCGGGCAACATCGTGCCGGCGGACGTGAAGGCGATGCTGACGGCGTTTGCGGCAGGGGATACTGCTGCTGCGATGCAGTGGCATCATCGACTGTTCCCGCTGTGTCGTGACATGCTGGGTCTGTCAACGAATCCGATTCCGGTGAAGGCGGCCATGCGATTGCTGGGTCGTGAGTGTGGCGATGTTCGATTGCCTCTGACACCACTGTCTGATGCGCAGGTGTCAGCACTGCGGACGACTTTGCAGCGATACGGTCTGCTGTAGGACTGTAGGCGGCGGCGTAAGTCAGGGCAGGAATCCGCGTTCGCGCAGTTCCTGCAGGTTATCTGGTGCGCTGGCGATGATGCGTTCCGAGGCGTAGCGAAAGACAGCGAAGCCGGCCATTTCGGCGGGAGCCGACAGGATGGCGGTCTGCTCTTCTTCTTCGCTGTCCAGTTGCCGGTTCAGTTTTGCAACGGCTTCTTCAATGGTGTCGGTAACGATCGAGTCCGGGCCGGCCTGATTGGTGAGCCGAAGATTTGAGAAGGCGGCAGTGCGGGACATCAGGAATTCGATGAATCCCGCTTCTTCCTGTTCTTCGAAGAAATTTCGCAGCTCGGGGTGCATAGTATCGGGAGTGATGATCCGTGCCCGACTGATGCTGATGCTGCCGCGTCGGATACGAACAAGTTTTTCTGCACCGGACGAGGTGACGAGAAAGTACGGCAGGTCTGAATCACCGAAGGTGAACAGACCTGTCTGTACTGGACGTTCAATCCGCACTTTCGACCATGCCTCGCGCAGTCTGCGGAATTGCTCGAATCCCTCAAACATTGCGCTTAGTGTCCTTTGGGCGGGTTCTTCAGTCGTTCGGCTTTCTGTTCGTCGGACAGTTCGTCCCATTCTTCAAGGCAAGGGGGACAGCAGAAGCCGACTTTCTGTCCGTTCCAGTCTTTGACCAGTTCCGCTGTCAGGTCAGCGGTATTGATGTCGCCGCCCATGATGGGGCATTTGGTGTTCACGACCTGCAGCGCAGCGGTGGCTGCTGCGGCAGCGGTGGCAACAGGGGCAGAATCTGTGGACTCGCTGCAGCCAGGGGCAATGGCAGCCATGGTCAGCAGCAGGCAGACGGACAATCTGGTATGTCGCACGAAGAGGGCTCCGGATGAATTGCAGGAACGGAAGATGCTGAAACGCCGTGGCGGTAGTGTACGCAGACGCCGGGCATTTGACATCCATTCTTTCCGTTCCGGCTATCGATTCCTCCGCACAGAACCGGGAAAACCCCCGAAACGGCTGAATTTCAGAATCGGATGCATCGATTCTGCAGGCGTGTTTTTCTATTCTTGCGGTTGCTGGCTGACAAGCTTTTTCAGGTAGTGCAGGCTGTTCAAACGAGGCAGTGGTGACAGATGGGTGAGATCCTGACTGGTCAGGGGCTGGCAGCCCTGCTGACTCTGACATCGCTTGAGCTGGTGCTGGGGATCGACAATGTGATCTTCATTGCCATTTTGTGTGGTCGCCTGCCTGAGCGTGACCGTGACAAAGCGCGGCGTCTGGGTCTGAGTCTGGCGGTCATCTCGCGGATTCTGCTGGTGCTGGCGATTGGCTGGGTGATGGGTTTGAAGGAAGTATTGTTTCGCCTGCTGGGTCATCCGGTGACGGGTAAGGATCTGATACTGATTCTGGGTGGTGTGTTTCTGATTTTCAAAGCGACCAAAGAGATTCATCATCGCGTGCAGCAGGTGCATGTGGATTCGTCGACTCAGCGGAAGGGGGTCAGTCTGGGGGCAGTCCTGTTTCAGATTCTGCTGATCGACGTGGTTTTCTCGATTGATTCGGTGATTACTGCGGTGGGGATGACGGAGGATCTGCCCAGTCCGATCCCGATCATGATTGCGGCAATTCTGTTGTCTGTGGGTGGTATGCTGTTGTTTTCGCGAGGGATTGTGCTGTTTATCGAGCGGAATCCGACCTTTAAGGTGCTGGCACTGGCATTTCTGATGCTGATTGGTGTGTTGCTTGTGGGGGATGGGTTTGGTCATCACATCCCGAAGGGTTACGTGTACTTCGCCATGGCATTCTCGTTTGCGGTTGAAGTGCTGCAGTTGTGGATGCTGCGTGAGCCCGAGCGTCCTCCGGGGGGGACTCAGTACTGATCAGCGTTGCGGGTCTCAGGCTGAGGCTGCTGCTGAGGCTGAGGTTGTGTGTGCAAGGTCCTGAGTGGTGGGTGTGCGGGGGCGGTCATGAACGATGATACGGACTTTCTGCTGACGGAATATTCCGGGCATGGTGTTCGATTCCTGTATCCTGGGTACTGGGAAGTGCGTGAGGAGCAGGACGGTGAGGACGTGATTCTGACGGCCGCGGCGGATGATTCGTGTTTCTGGCTGCTGCGTGTGATTGCTGACCGTCCCAGTCCTGAGCAGGTGCTGCAGGATTGTCTTGCGGCTCTGCAGGAGGAGTACGAGGATCTGGAGCAGCAGCAGGAGCCGATTCTGATTGCCGGTCGTCGTGCCTTAAGTTGTGAGGTGACGTTTTCGTGTCTGGAGCTGTTGAATGCGGCGGGATTCTGCAGTGTCAGATCGGGTGCAGCGACGCTGTTGATCTGGTGGCAGTGCACTGATCATGAGTTGGCGGACGTGCGACCTGTTTTTCAGAGCATGACTCAGTCGGTTGGCTGGGCGACAGCGGGTGAGATTGGTTGAAGAAAGATTCTGGATCGGGAACTGGAGTGCAGCAGGATATGAAGTCACCGACGACGCTTCCGACATCGGCAGAGTTTGAGAAGTTGGCAGGTCAGGCGCGGTTTGTTCCCGTCTATCGTCAGCTCACCTCTGACACGCTGACTCCGGTGACCGCCTGGCAGCGGATTGTTGCGGGGCCGTGGGCATTTTTGTTTGAGAGTGTTGTGGGTGGTGAGCGAGTGGGGCGTTACAGCTTCGCGGGCAGCAATCCGTTCATGACACTGACGGCGACCGGACGCACTGTTGTCCTGCAGACTCGTGATGGTGAGCGGCGCGAGATTCACGACATTGATCCGCTGCAGGAGCTGGAGCGGCAGTTGCGGGAGTGTCGTTCGGTGCCATTGCCGGGACTGCCCGGTTTTCTGGGTGGCGCGGTGGGGTATGCGTCCTATGACGTGGTGCGTTACACCGAACATCTGCCGAATGTGCCTCCGGACGACCGCGGTGTTCCGGATCTGACCTTCGCGTTTTATGACTCGATGGTGGTCTTCGATCATATTCGCAAGGTCGTGCTGGTCGTGGCGCTTGCTGATACGACTCAGGGGGATACTGAGGAATCGCGAGCTCGTGCGGAGGAGCGACTGGACGTGCTGTGCCGTCAGCTGGCTTTTGCGGGAGCAGACGTGGAACTGTCGGACGTGGATCTGACGGTGGAGCCGGTACTGGAGACGGCCTCCAACTTTACTCGCGAGCAGTTCTGTGGTGCGGTGGAAAAGTGTCGCGAGTATATTCGTGCGGGTGACGTTTTTCAGGTGGTGATCAGTCAGCGTCTGGAGTGCAGTTCGGCGGCGGCGCCGCTGGATGTTTATCGTTCGCTGCGGATGGTGAATCCCAGTCCGTTTATGTTCCTCCTCAGAACTCCTGATGTGGATCTGGTGGGCAGTTCACCGGAGATTATGGTGCGAGTTGAGGATCGTGAAACGACGATTCGACCCCTCGCCGGGACTCGACCACGCGGAAAAACGCCGCAGGAGGATCGCGAACTGGAGCGTGAGCTGCTGGCTGACCCGAAGGAGCGGGCTGAGCATGTGATGTTGATCGATCTGGCTCGCAACGACGTGGGTCGAGTTGTGGATTTTGGTTCCGTGACACTTTCGGATGTGATGGTGGTCGAGCGTTACAGTCATGTGATGCACATCACCAGCAATGTTTCGGGGCAACTGCAGGAAGGTCTGACGGCGGTGGCAGCCCTGCGGGCCGGGTTACCGGCCGGGACGGTTTCAGGTGCTCCCAAGGTGCGGGCGATGGAAATCATCGACGAGGTTGAGCCGCAGAAACGTGGTCCGTACGGCGGGGCGGTGGGGTATTTTGACTTCACGGGTGATATGGATACCTGTATTGCACTGCGGACTCTGGTGATGAAGAACGGCCGGATTTACATCCAGGCGGGTGCTGGCATTGTTGCGGACAGTGTGGCAGAGAGTGAGTATCAGGAAACGATGAACAAGGCGCGAGCGATGCTGAAGGCCATTCACATAGCCGAGCATCAGTTGCTGCCAAAACATGCGGACCAATAAGTGCTGGTGTGTCGAACAGCCCGCGACGTTCCCCTTGGGAGGGCGAGGCTCCTGCCGAGCCGAACGTTAGTGGTCAGTTGTCAGTGGTCAGTGATCAGTGATCAGTGGTCAGTGCCCGCGATGTTCCCCTTGGGAGGGCGAGGCTCCTGCCGAGCCGAACGTCCTCTCGCCGTAAAGGCGAGCCGTTAGCGTCAGCTGACGGTTGTTGCTGTTGTTGGGCGTCCCCGAGCTGGTGCTCGGTGGTCCCAGGGAAGTCCCCCTTGGGAGGGCGAGGCTCCTGCCG